>JBGQHV010000006.1:0-45872 GCA_041498155.1 Gemmatimonadota bacterium
CGTATGCCGCGCTCGAGCGGGAGTGGGACGGAGAGGGGTCATGAGCGTTTCCCGGGAGGAGGTCGAGAAGATCGCGCGGCTGGCCGAGCTGCAGGTGGACGAGGCGGCGCTGCCGGCCCTCGTGGACCAGCTGTCGCGCATTCTGGAGTACGTGGCGCAGATCGCCGCGCTCACCGCTACCGAATCGGCCCAGCCGTTCCAGCCCGGACCCGCCGCGATCCGGTTCCGCCCCGACGAAGTGCGGCCCGCGCCGCTGGCGTTCGGTCCCGACCAGATGGCGCCCGCGTTCCGCGACGGCTTCTTCCTCGTGCCGCGGCTGGGCGCGTTCGACGCCGGCCGCGATGACGCGGCGGAGGACGACGCGTGACGGCGACGGACTCGATCGTCGACCGGCTCACCGCCGCCGCCCCGCTGCACGCGCTGCTCACCCCCACGGCCGATGTGAAGAGCGCGCTGGCCGCGCAGGCCGCGGCGGCGCCCGCGGGCGGCGGAGCGCTCGCCGGCATGCCGGTTGTCGTGAAGGACAACATCTGCACCCTCGAATACACCACGACCTGCGGCTCCCGCATCCTCGAGGGATACCGCTCGCCCTTCGAGGCGACCGCCATCGGCCGGCTCAAGGCGGCCGGCGCGCTCATCGCGGGGAAGACGAATTGCGACGAGTTCGCGATGGGGTCGTCCACCGAGCACTCCGCGTACGGGCGGACGTTTCATCCGATCGATCGAGAGCGGGTGCCGGGGGGCTCGTCGGGCGGGTCGGCGGCGCTGGTGGGGGCCGGCGCGGTGCCCGCCGCGCTGGGGTCGGAGACCGGAGGCTCGGTGCGCCAGCCCGCCGCCTTCTGCGGCGTGGTCGGCATCAAGCCCACCTACGGCCGCGTGTCCCGCTACGGGTTGGTGGCCTTCGGCAGCTCGCTGGACCAGATCGGTGTCTTCGGACGGACCGTATCGGATGCCGGGCGAGTGTTGGCGGTGATCAGCGGCCGCGACCCGTTCGACGCCACCTGCGAGGATCGCGATCCGCTGCCGCTGCCGGCGGTGCCCGAGAATCTGCAGGGGTTTGTCATCGGCATCCCGAAGGAGTATTTCCCGTCCGATCTCGACCCCGGCGTGCGGCGCGCCTGTGACCGGACGATCAAACTGCTGAAGGATCTGGGCGCTTCGGTGCGCGAGGTGTCGCTGCCGCACACTCCGTACGCCATCCCGACCTACTACATCATCGCTCCGGCGGAAGCGTCGTCGAACCTCGCGCGCTACGACGGCGTCCGCTACGGCCCGCGCCCCGCCGGAGCGGTAGACGTACGGGCCCTGTATCGAGCCACGCGCGGCCACGGGTTCGGCGCCGAGGTCCGGCGTCGCGTGCTCGTCGGCACCTACGTGCTGTCGTCCGGCTACTACGACGCCTACTACCGCCGCGCCCAGCGGATGCGATCGCTCATCGCGCAGGACTTCCGCAACGTGTTCGACCGCGGAGTGGATCTGCTGTTCACGCCGTCGACGCCGACGCCGCCGTTCAAGGCCGGCGAGAAGCTCGGCGACCCCGTCGCCATGTACCTGGCCGACATCTTTACGGTCACGGCGAACCTCGCCGGGCTGCCCGCACTCACCCTGCCCATCGGCCGCGTGGACGGATTGCCGGTCGGGGGGCAGCTCATCGCCCCCGCCTTTCTCGAAGACGAAATGCTGGAGGCCGCGTTCACCCTCGAGCGGGCCGTCGCCCCCGAGGCGGAAGCGTGAGCGGCAGCGGCGGCTGGGAGACGGTGATCGGACTCGAGACGCACGTACAGCTGCGGACCCGATCGAAGATGTTCTGCGGCTGCTCCAGCGTGTTCGGGGCGCCGCCCAACACGAACGTCTGTCCGGTCTGCCTCGGACTTCCCGGCGCGCTGCCCATGGTCAACGGCCAGGCGATCCGGCTGGCCGTGCGCGCGGCGCTGGCGCTCGGCTGCCAGGTGCACCTGCGGAGCATCTTCGCGCGCAAGAACTACTTCTATCCCGATCTGCCCAAAGGCTACCAGATCTCGCAGTTTGAGGAGCCGCTGGCGACCGGCGGCGGTCTCAGCTTCACGAGCCCCGAACGCGGTCCGGTCATGGCCACCATCGTGCGGCTGCACGTCGAGGAGGACGCGGGCAAGTCGCTGCACGACCGTATCCCCAAAGCGACGGCGGTCGATCTCAACCGTTCGGGGGTCCCGCTGGCCGAGATCGTGACCGGCCCCGATTTCCGTTCCCCGCAGGAAGCCCGGGCCTACCTCCTAGCGCTCAAGGAGGTGCTTCAGTACGCCGACGTCTCCGATTGCGATCTGGAGAAGGGGAGCCTGCGAGTCGATGCGAACGTGTCGGTGCGCCGCCCGGGGAACCCCGAGCTCGGCACCAAGACCGAGGTGAAGAACATCAACTCGTTCGCGTTCGTCGAGAAGGCGCTCGGGCTGGAGCGCGACCGACAGATCGCCACGCTCGAAGCGGGCGGGCGCATCGAACAGCAGACGATGCTGTTCGACGTGAGAGGGAACAGCGTGCGTCCCCAGCGCTCGAAGGAAGAGAGCAAGGACTACCGTTATTTCCCGGAGCCGGACCTCCCGCCGCTCGTCGTGCCGGATGCCTGGCTCGACGAGGAGCGGGCGGCCTTGCCGGAGCTTCCCGCCGCGCGCCGGGCGCGGTTCGCGACCCAGTATGGGCTGCCGGCGACGGATGCCGCGGTGCTGGTGCAGTCACGGCTCATCGCCGACTACTTCGAAACGACCGTGGGAGCCGGCGCGGACCCCAAGCCGGCGGCCAACTGGGTGATGGGCGAAGTCCTCGGCGACGCCAAGGAGCAGGGCGGCGCGCTGCGCGTCTCGCCCGAACGGCTCGCCCGGTTGATCGATCTCGTCAGGGACGGCACCGTGTCGCATCCGGCGGCCAAGCAGGTCTTCGCGGCGATGGCCGACAACGGCCTGGGCGACCCGCGGGCGATCGCCGAGCGCCTGGGGTTGATCCAGGTGGCGGACACCGGGGCGCTGGGGGAGTGGCTGGACGCGGTGCTCTCGGCCCACCCGGGCGAGGTCGCCCGCTACAAGGCGGGCGAGGTCAAGCTGCTGCCGTTCTTCGTCGGGCAGGTGATGAAAGCGTCCCAAGGAAAGGCCGATCCCAAGCTCGTCCCGGCGCTCGTCAAGGAGCGGCTGGGGGGCTGACCGCCTCCGGCGCGCGCCACGGTTTGGCGGCCCGGGCGCCGCGCCAGAAGGCGAGCGACGAGTCGGGCAGGCCGAAATGCTCTTCCGCCGCGGCGCGGACCCGACCCGGGTCCTCGCGTCCGCCCTCTTGGAGCGCCCGCCGGCGCATTTGTTTCGCGAGCCCCAACGCCTGCTCGCCGGCGGGATCGAGCCGGTGGGGCGCGGCGTTCGATTCGGCGAGCCCTTCCATGACGTATTCGAAGGCCACCGCCATGTGGCGCTCGACGTCCTCACCGGGCAGATCCCACCGGCTGTTCTCCGCGATGATCTGAAACGCCCACTGCCAGCTCTGGCTCTCGGTGAGATGGACCATGCCCCGGAACAACCGGCGGTTGGTCCGGATGCTGAAGAGCGTGGGCGACAAAATGGCGTCGAGGTGCGAATCGCTCACGCCGTGGTCCTGCAGGATCACCGACTTCGCGGTCCGCGCGTAGCGGTCGCCGAGGTGGGTCTCCAGCCGGCTCTCCCAATAGCTGTGCCCGAGGGCGGCGGTGCTGCTCGTGAGCACCAGCTGGCGCGGGACGTAGAAGTTGTGCGCCACCGTGTCGGCGGCCAGGTGCGAGAGGTATCCGAGGCCGAACGCGCGCAGCCCGTCGGTGTGCGCCAGCTCGTAGATCTCGCGGCCCACGTGCCAGGCGTGGCAGTGCCGTCCGACCGGCGCGTACTTCTTGGCGATCGACGTATCCGCCGCGATGTTGCCGTAGAGAAAATCAAAGGGGAATGCCCGCAGCAGGTCGGCCACGGCGGTGGGCAGCGTACCGAGGTTCGCGAGCACCGACTCGCCGAGGTAGATGTGCGTGGCCGGGGTCCAGGCGTGCGCGACGCCCGGGACCACCGCGATCGCCAGCAGCGCCACCACCACGAACAGAGCGGCGCGCCTCAGTCGTCCTCCCCCCGCCGCCGCTCGTCGGAGCGCTTCTTCAGCGCGCGACCCAGTCGCCAGACGGACACGCCCCGGCGCACGGTGCGGGCGGTGGCCGCGACGTCTTTGGCCGTCTCGCTGACCTCGCGCTCAGCCACCTCGAGCGTCTCACCCAGATCGGAGAGCCGGGCCTCCGCAGCATCGGCCGCATGGACGATGCGCTGGCGCAGATCGCGCGAGGTCTCGGCCAGACCGTCCGCTTCGTTGCGGATCGTGCCGATGAGCTCCCGGACGTCGTGCATGACCGGCTCCGCCGAATGGCGCACCGCGCCGAGAAAGGCCCGCACGCCGTAAGCCGCGGCGAACACGGCCGCCGCCGAAACCAGGGCGGCGAGCGCGATCACCCCGAGGCTCACGGCCCCGACGACGGCTGCCCAGGTCGGGATCATACGGAAACCTCGGCGCGGGGGTGGCGTGAAGTCAACCGGCCCGCCGGCGCGAACAGGACGGGGATGATCGCCGTCACGAGGAGCGCCAGGGCCGCGGCGGTCCGGACCGCCGGTGTCACGGGACCGAGGGCGCCGGCGGTGCTGAGCGTGAAGCTCAACACCACCGCGAGGCCCAGCGTGCGATCGGACTCCGTCCGCGGCGCCGAGAGTCGCCGGACCAGCGGCACGAGTGCCAGTGCGACGGCGGCGACGGCGACGGCGGGGAGGGGACCGCCGAACATGGCGCCCGCCGCGATCCACAGCGCCGCCCCCGCCACCGGCGCGGCCGCACGGAGATCGTCGGCGATCCGTGCGTGCGCGGGGGACCAGCGCGCCAACGCCGCTCCAGTGAGCGCGCACACCACGAGCGGGGACGTGCCGGTCGCGAGGCCGATCCCGGCGGCCAGTCCGACGCCGGCGATCGTCGCGGGACCGGGCGTGGGGGTGCGCCGCGCGAGACGGGCGGCGATGAGGGCGCCCGTCGCCGCGCCGCCGATCGCGAAGCCGAGCCAGCGCGCGTCGTGCAGCACATCCGCCCGGTGCACGTGCGGCAGCAGGGTGATGAGGGCGCCGGCCGCCGCGAGCAGCGCCGCGGCGATCGTCCGCACGTCCGTCGCTGCCGCCACCACCAGGGCCGCCACGAGTGTCGTGATGATCGCGGGAGCGGGTGTCCAGGCGGGCGCGAGCGCCGGGGGCAGGAAGCGCCCCGCACCGTAGAGCAGGGCCGCGGGAATCGCGAGGGTCAACGCCACCACGGCCCATGGGCCGAGGGAGCGGCGCTCCCCCGGAGGCCGTGGCGCCGCGAGGGTGGCGCCCGCCAGGGCGGCGATCCATCCGATCGCGCAGGCCAACGCGGGGATCGAGGCGTCGAGCGTATCGTCGTTCAGCAGACCGAGGGCCGGGCCCAGGATCACGCCGAGGAGGTACCAGCCCAGCGGGGTCGCGGCGGCCACGCCATCGAGCGCGCGGGTGAGCCAGGCGGGGCGGGGGAGGTAGGTCGCGAGCAGCGCGGCGAGGCCGGCGAGCGCCGCGGCGACGATGGGCGGCAAGGGAAACACGCGCGATACGTTCGCCCGCGCTTGACGCGTGCGCAAGCGCGCCCGTAGGTTGTCCTCCCATGGCCCCGACGTTCCGTGTGACCGGCGGCCGCCCCCTGCAGGGGGCCATCCGCCCCGCCGGCAACAAGAACGCGGCCCTGCCGATCCTGGCGGCGACGCTGCTCGCGCCCGCACCCTGCCATATCGAGAACGTCCCCCACATTCGCGACGTCGAAACGATGCTCGCGCTGCTCGAGCATCTGGGCGCAAAGGTCGAGTGGATCGGGGCCAACGCCGTGTCGGTGGACACCGGGAGCGCCGAACCCCGCGAGCTCGATGCGGCGCTCTGTGCGCGCATCCGGGCGTCGATCCTCCTCGCCGGGCCGATGCTGGCCCGATTCGGACGGGTCGCGTTGCCGCCGCCCGGCGGCGATGTGATCGGCCGGCGTCGGGTCGACACCCATTTCCTGGCACTCGAGGCGTTGGGGGCGGAAGTGGAAGTCGGCAACCGCTACCGACTCGAGGCGAAGCAGCTTACCGGCGCCGACCTGTTCCTGGACGAGCCGAGCGTGACCGGAACCGAAAACGCCCTGATGGCGGCGGTTGCGGCGCGCGGCCGCACCGTGCTGCGCAACGCGGCGAGCGAGCCGCACGTGCAGGATCTCGCCCGATTCCTGGAGGGGCTGGGGGCGCAGATCGCGGGCGTCGGCACCAACACCCTCACGGTGCAGGGCGGTGAGCCGCTGGCGGCGCCCGGGCCGTTCACGATCGGCCCGGACCACATCGAAGTCGGCTCCTTCATCGGGCTCGCGGCGGTGACCAACAGTGCGATCCGGATCGAAGGCGTGCGCGCCGAGGATCTGCGCGCCACGCTGTTCGCATTCGACCGGCTCGGCGTGCGGCCCCGGCTCGAGGGAAACACGCTCGTGGTCGAGCACAATCAGGAGCGCCGCATCCGGCCCGATCTGGGAGGGCACATCCCGAAGCTCGAGGACGGGCCCTGGCCGGCGTTTCCCGCCGACCTGATGTCGATCGCCATCGTGGTGGCGACCCAGTGCGAGGGACCGCTGCTCGTCTTCGAAAAGATGTTCGAGTCGCGACTCTTCTTCGTGGACAAGCTGATCGGGATGGGGGCGCGCATCGTGTTGTGCGATCCGCACCGGGCGGTGATCGCGGGCGCGTCGCCGCTGCGCGGGGGGGAGGTCGAGAGTCCCGACATCCGGGCCGGGATGGCGATGCTGCTCGCCGCCCTCGCCGCCGAAGGCGAATCGGTGATCCACAACGTGGGGCAGATCGAGCGCGGCTACGAGAAGATCGACGAGCGGCTGCGCGCGCTCGGCGCCCACATCGAGCGGCGCGAGGATGGGCGCTGACCCCGAGACGGCGGCGGCCGCGCCGCTGTCCGGTCCGCTCGCGGCCACCCTCGTGCTCGAGGTGCCGGCCGGCGACGCCGCCGTGCCTCGACTCGAGCTGGCCGATTGGGCCGGGCGCTTCGGCCTCGTAGCGGGCATCACGACGCGGCTGGGCGGGTTCTCCCTCGGCCTCTGGAGCGAGGAGGCGGTCGGGCAGGTGATGACCCGCTGGCGGGCGTTCCGCCGGGCGTTCGAGCCGCGCTTTCCGAGTCTCGTGCTGGGCCACCAGGTGCACGGCACGACGGTGCAGTGGCACGAGCATCTCCCCCCGGGATGGCTGGTGCTGGACGGCGTGGACGGCCACGTGACCACCCAGGCCGGAGTCCTCCTCGCCATCACGGTGGCCGATTGCATCCCCGTCTATCTCGCGATCCCGGACCAGGGCGTCGTCGCGCTGTTGCACGCCGGGTGGCGCGGCGTCGCCGGCGGCGTCTTGGAGCAGGGCGTCGAGACGCTCGCCGCACAAACCAAGGCGCCCAGGCGCAGCATCGTAATGCATTGTGGCGTAGGTATTTGCGGCAACTGTTATGAAGTAGGTTCTGAAGTCGCTGAGAAGCTCAACGGGCGGCCCGGCGAAGCGGGCCAGAGCTATGTGGACTTGCGCTCGATCCTCGCCGCCCGGGCGGCGAACCTGGGAATCCGCGAGGTCACTATCTCGACCTTCTGCTCTGCCCATCACAAGGACCGGTTTTACTCGCACCGGGCCTCGGGGGGGCGCGACGGCCGCATGGTGGCCTACCTGGGAAGACCCTTGGCTTGACAGGGGGGAGGGCCCGGGTACATTCCGCAGCGAAGCGGGCGAAGTTCGGCCCGCGCTTTTTTTTATGCTCTCCGACACCCTGGTGGAGGCCGTCCGAGCCCGCCTCGAGGATTTGGGGCTCGACCTGGCCGACATTCGCCTGGGCGGCACGCCGAACCGGCCGCTCGTCCAAGTGCGCATCGATTGGCCTCCGGGGGACCCCGAGCGGCGCGTGACGGTCGAGGATTGCGCGCTGGCCAGCCGGGCCCTGGAGGCCTGGCTCGACCAGGGCGGGCCCTTGGGCCCGCGCTACCAGCTCGAAGTCTCGAGCCCGGGGATGGACCGGCCGCTGCGCTGGCATCGGCACTGGGTCCGCTTCGTGGGACGGGACGTGTCCGTGAAGCTGGAGGGCCTGGGGCGCGTGCGCGCCCGCATAGTAGCCGTTCCGGATGAGGCGACGGTGGTATTGCAGCTTGAAGGTCGGGAGCCGCTCACGATGCCAATCACGGCCGCCCGGGAAGCGAGATTGGCGGTGGATTGGTAGGCCGATAGCCGATAGCCGATAGCCGATAGCTGATAGCCGATGCCCTGACGACCGACGACCGGTGATTGGAATACACTGATGGCGAACGCACCTGACGTAGTCTCCGCGATTCGCGAGCTGACGACCACCAAACAGCTCGAGCGCGGTGAGATGATCGAGTTGTTGAAGGACGGGTTGCACGCCGCCCTGGTGAAGCGCTATGGCCCGAACGTGCGTGCCGAGATCTCGATCGACGAGCTCAAAGGCACTATCCGCATCGTGGTTCTGAAGACCGTGGTCGAAACCGTGGAAGATCCCGGCACCCAGGTGGCCCTGGAAGAGGCGCGGTTCGAAGACCCCGACTTCCAGCCCGGCGACGTGCTCGAGGAAGAAGTGCCCTTCGGCGAATTCGGACGGACAGCCGTGCAGGCCGCGAAGCAACGGATCATCCAGCGGGTGCGCGAAGGCGAGCGGACCAGGATCCGCGAGGAATTCTCCGGCAAGGTGGGCGACCTGCTGCCCGGCGAGGTGCAGCAGATCGAGCGCGGCAAGATCGTGGTGATGCTCGCCAAGTTCCGCGAAGCGGAGGCGATCATCCCGTACCGCGAGCAGAACCACCGCGAGCACTTCCATCAGGGCGACACGATCCGGGCGGTGCTCAAGCGCATCGAAGAGACGCCCAAGGGGCCGCGCCTGATCCTGTCCCGGGCCGATCCCTTGTTCGTGAAGGCGCTGTTCAAGATCGAAGTGCCGGAGATTCAGCAGCAGATCGTGGAAATCCGCGCGACCGCCCGCGAGGCGGGCAGCCGCACCAAGATCGCCGTGATCTCGCGCGACGACGCCATCGATCCCGTGGGCGCCTGCGTCGGATTGAAGGGCTCTCGGGTGCAGGCGGTGGTGAACGAGCTGGGCGGCGAGCGGATCGACATCGTCCCTTGGTCGCCCGATCCCGAGCGCTTCGCGAAGCTCGCGCTGGCACCGGCGCGCGTGGCGCGCGTGTTCTCCGATCCCGAGACACGCACCATTCAGGCAATCGTGGATGAAGACCAGCTCTCCCTGGCGATCGGCCGCAACGGGCAGAACGTGCGCCTCGCGTCCGAGCTGACCGGCTGGAAGATCGACCTCTACTCCAGCCGCGAGTGGCTGGAGCGTGGCGGCGAGGGCCCGCTGTTCGCGCCGCTGCCGCCGGAGGAAGAGCAGGCCGTGAAGGTTCCGCTGGCCGAGCTGCAGGGCTTCCCGCCGGAGCTGATGACGTTGCTGGAGCAGAACGGGAAGAAGACGCTGCAGGACGTGATCGACCTGGAACGCGAGGACGTGGACAAGCTGCAGGGCATGACGCCGGAGCTCGCCGAACGGCTGATGGCGTTCCTGAACGAGCTCACCGAGGAAGGTGGGGAAGAGCCCGCGACGCCGGCGGATACACCCCCGCCGGCGTGAGTGACCGGCTCGTCGCGCTGCTCGGTCTCGGCGTTCGCAGTGGTCAGGTCGTGATCGGTGTGTCGGGCGTGCGGGCCCGGTTGCAGCAAGACCGGCTGGTGGTGGTGGTGCTGGCGGCCAATGCCAGTGCCCGGACGAAGGAAAAGGTGGAGCGGCTGGCCGTCGCGCGGGGCGTTCCCGTGCTGCGGGGGCCCACCGCGGAGCTGATGGGCGCCCGGCTCGGGCGTCCGCCGGTACAGGCGGCGGGGACGGGAGACCGCGCACTGGCGCGCGGGTTGATGCGGATTTCGGAGGAGTGAGTGGCGACACGGATTCATGATCTGGCGGCGGAGTTCGGGATCTCCAGCGAGCAGGTGATGTCCATGCTCAAGGAGATGGACATCTTTGTGCGCAGTCATCTGACCCCGCTCAAGGACGAGCAGGTATCGATGATGCGGGCCCGCTGGGAGCGCGAGAAGCGGCGGCAGAAGGAGCCGGCGCCGGCGGCCGCCAAGCGCCGTCGCGTGGCGAAGCCGGCCGAGCCCGCGCCGGTCGCCGAAGACGCCCGTCCCAAGCGGCGGCGCCGGACCGCGGCCGAAGTGGCGGCGGCGGAAGCCGAGGCGCAGGTCGAAGCGGACCGCGTCGCGGCCGAGCAGGAGCTGCGTACGCGCGCGGCCCTCGAAGCGTCGCGGGTCCTGGAAGAGGAGAAGGCCGCCGCGATCTCGCTCGAAGAGCGCGCGGCGGCGCTGTTCCGCGATCTCCCCGCGACCGAGCCGGCTGCCGAGCAGGCCTCGGCCGCGAGCGCGCCCCCGGCCGCGCAGGCAGGCTTCGCGCTGTCACCCCCGGGCCCACCCGCCCCGCTGCCGACCTCCGTGCCGGGAGCTCCGCGGGCGTTCATTCCCACGCCGGTGCGTCCCAAGCCGGTCGCCAGTGGCATGCCGGGGGGCTCGGTTCCGCCGCGTCCCGTCGCCTCCGCCGCGCCGGGCTCCGGCGCGCTCGAGGAGCGGCGCCGCGACAAGGCGGGAAAGAAGCGCAAGAAAGGGCGGAAGTCCTCGGTCGACCAGGAAGCGGTAGCGCAGAACATTTCGCGCACCCTCGCTTCCATCAAGGGGCCGGTGGCCCGCAAGGGCGCGCGGCCGCGCGACGAGGGGCCGAGTTTCCGCGACATGCAGGCAGAGCGGCGCGCCGCCGAAAAGGAGCGCGAGAAGACGCTGGTGCGCGTGACGGAGTTCATCACCGTCTCGGAGCTCGCCAACGTGCTCAAGGTGCCCCCGACGCAAGTCGTCACGTTTGCCTTCAAGGAGCTGGGGCAGATGGTGACGATCAACCAGCGGCTCGACTTCGATCTCATCGAGTTGATTGCGTCCGCGTTCGGCTTCCAGGCGGTGAAGGAGGAGGAGTACGCGATCGCGGCGCCCGAACAGCCGGTCGATCAGGCCGAGACGCTCAAGCCCCGGCCGCCGGTCGTCACCGTGATGGGCCATGTCGATCACGGCAAGACGTCGCTCCTCGACTACGTTCGTAAGAGCAACGTCGTGGCGGGGGAAGCCGGCGGCATCACGCAGCACATCGGCGCCTATCACGTCACGCTCAAGGACGGGCGGCAGATCACCTTCCTCGACACGCCAGGCCATGAAGCGTTCACGGCCATGCGCGCCCGCGGCGCGCAGGTGACCGACCTCGTGGTGTTGGTCGTCGCCGCCGACGACGCGATCATGCCGCAGACGATCGAGGCGATCTCGCACGCCAAGAACGCCGGCGTGCCGCTCGTCGTGGCCATCAACAAGATCGACCTGCCGTCGGCCAACGTACAGAAGGTCAAGCAGGACCTGCTGGCCCACGGCGTCGTGCTCGAGGAGTTCGGCGGGACGACCCTCGCCACACCCATCTCGGCGAAGAAGGGCACCGCCATCGAGACCCTGCTCGACCAGATTCTGCTGCAGGCCGAGCTGCTCGACCTGAAGGCGAATCCCGATCGTCTGGCCGAGGGGACCGTGCTCGAAGCAACCCTCGACCCGGGCAAGGGACCGGTCGCCACCATTCTGGTGCGCACCGGCACGCTCAAGGTCGGGGAAGACTTCATCTGCGGCCAGTTCTCGGGCCGTGTCCGCGCCATGTTCGACGAGCGCGGCCAGACCGTCCCGGCCGCCGGGCCGTCGATTCCGGTGCAGATCCTCGGGTTCGAAGGCGTGCCGGAGGCGGGGGACAACTTCCAGGCCGTGAAGGACGCGAGCGTGGCGCGCGACATCGCGCAGAAGCGCCAACGGCTCGAGCGCGAGGCGCAGCACCGGCGCACCAGCCGCGTGAAGACGCTCGAGGACTTCATGTCCGAGCGCGCGGCCGGCGGAGCCGCCGCCCTGCGCGTCATTATCAAGGCGGACCAGGGCGGGCCGGCCGAAGCCCTGGCCGACGCGCTGGGCCAGCTCTCCACCGCCGAAGTGAAGGTGGAGGTCGTGCATCGGGGCGTCGGCTCCATCACCGATTCCGACGTCCTGCTCGCCAAGGCGTCCGGCGCGATCATCATCGGCTTCCACGTCCGGCCCGATTCCAACGCGCGGGCCTCGGCGGAGCGGGAGCGGGTGGAAATCCGCACCTACCGCATCATCTACGAGGCGGTGGACGAGGTGAAGGCGGCGATGGAAGGCCTGCTCGCACCCGAGAAGAAGGAAGTCGTACTGGGCGAGGCCGAGGTCCGTCAGCTGTTCAAGGTGGCCAAGGTCGGCACCATCGCCGGCAGCTTCGTGCGCAGCGGCATCATTCCGCGCACCGGGCGCGTCCGGGTGGTCCGGAGCGGGGTCGAGGTGTACGACGGCACGCTCGGGTCCCTGAAGCGGTTCAAGGACGACGTCCGCGAGGTCCGGGAGGGTTTCGAGTGCGGCATCGGCGTCGAGAACTTCAACGATATCAAGGTCGGTGACCTGATCGAGGCCTATCGCATCGAGGAAATCGCCCGCTCCCTCGACACCGGGGCCGGGACGGGGGGAGCGGCCCGGGGAGCGTGAGCCGTGATCGTCGGTCTCATCACCTGGGAGCTGCATCTGGCCGCCTGCCACTCCTTGAAGGAGAAGCGGCACATCGTGAAGAGTCTGAAAGATCGGTTGCACCAGCGCTTCAACGTGTCCGCGGCGGAAACGGACCATCATGACGTGTGGCAGCGGGCCGAGCTGTCGGCCGTCGTGGTGAGCACCGATCGGCAGCACGCCGAGCAGGTGCTGCGGGAAGCCGACCGGTTGGTGGAGGGCGCCGACGGGGCGCGCATCGTGGACTCGAGCCTGAGCTACCTCTGATGCGGACCCCGAGTCATCGTCCCGAGCGCCTCGCCGAGCTCATCCGCCACACGGTGGCGGGATTCCTCACGGGAGACGTGCGCGATCCCCGCATCGGGTTCGTGACCGTCACCGGGGTGGAGGTGACGGCCGATCTCTCGCACGCCACGATCAGCGTCAGCGTGATGGGCACGGATGAGGAAAAGGCGAAGAGTCTCGAGGGGCTGGGGAGTGCCGCCGGATTCCTGCGGGCCGCGTTGTCGCGAGACCTACGCCTGCGGACCAGCCCGGAGCTGCACTTCCGGCTCGACCGCGGTCAGGAGCATGCCCAGCGCATCGACCGGGTGCTGAAGGAGCTGAAGGAGTCGGACGACTGATCGACGGCGTGCTGCTCGTCGCGAAGTCCGCCGGACCGACCTCGCACGATGTGGTGGACGTCGTGCGGCGCGCCCTCGGGGTGCGCCGGGTCGGCCACCTGGGCACGCTCGATCCGTTCGCCGACGGGCTGCTCGTGCTGGTGGTGGGTCGGGCGACGCGCCTGGCGGCGTTCGCGGCGGGGTGGCGCAAGGCGTATCGGGGCACGATGCGGTTGGGGGTGGTGACGACGACCGACGATGCGACCGGTGCGCCGCTGGCCGCGAGCGACGCCTGGCGCGGGCTCGATCGGGCGGCGGTCGAGGCCGCGCTGGCCCGCCATCGCGGGGCGGCATGGCAACGGCCGCCGGCTCACTCGGCGGTGAAGGTGGCCGGTGAGCGCGCCTATCGGAAGGCGCGCCGGGGAGAAGCGGTGGAGCTCGCACCCCGACAGGTCGAGATCGCGGCGCTCGAGCTGGAGTCGTGGGAGCCGCCCGATGCGCGCTTTCGCGCCACGGTGAGCGGCGGTACGTACGTGCGCAGCCTGGCGCGGGACGTGGGGGAGACCCTCGGGTGTGGGGCGCATCTGGTGGCGCTGACGCGCACCGCCGTGGGGCCGTTTCGGCTGGAGGACGCGGTGCCGCCGGAGCGCGTGAGCGTGGGCGATCTGCGGCCCGCGACGCTGCTCGTCGGGGACCTGCCGACGCGGGAGCTCGTCGCCGGGGAGCGGGACGCCGTGATTCATGGGCGTACGATCGCCGCCGCGGCCGCGGACGGGGATGGGCGCGTGGCGCTGCTCCATGAGGGCGGACTCGTGGCCGTCGCCGAAGTGGCGGGAGGCGTGCTGAAGCCGCGGGTGGTGGTGGTGGAGTGACGGCGGGCGCGGTCGTCACCGTCGGGACGTTCGATGGGGTGCACCGCGGTCACCAGGCGGTGCTCGCGGAAATCGTCCGGCGGGCAACGCGGCGCGGGATCGAGAGCGTGGTGGTCACGTTCGACCCCCACCCGCTCGCGGTCGTGAACCCCGCGGCTGCACCGCGCCTGCTCACATTGCCGGCTGAGCGGCAGCGACTGTTGGCGGAGGGGGGCGTTGACCGGGTAGTGACGCTGCCGTTCACGCCCGAGCTGGCCAGACTGGCGCCCGAAGAGTTCGTGCGCGACGTGCTGCGGGCGAAGATCGGGATGGACGAGCTGGTGCTCGGGTACGACCACGGGTTCGGGCGGGGGCGTTCCGGGGACGTGGACGCGGTGCGCCGTATCGGGGCCGCGGATGGCTTCGCGGTGGACGTGGTGGAGGCGGTGCGCGACGACGGGCAGCCGATTTCGTCGACGCTGATCCGCACCGCCGTGGCGCACGGCGACCTGGTGCTGGGGGGGCGGTGGCTGGGTCGATTGTACGGGGCCGTGGGTGTGGTCGCGCGGGGAGCGGGTCGGGGACGGACGATCGGCGTGCCGACGATCAATTTGCCGGTACCGGACGCGCGGAAGCTCCTTCCCCCCGATGGGGTGTATGCGGTGTGGGTCACCATCGAGGGACGGGGGCGCATCGGCGGAATGATGAATCAGGGGCCGCGCCCCACGTTCGGCGTCACCGAGCGCGGGTTGGAGGTACACCTGTTCGACTTCGCCGGGGATCTGTACGGCGAGACGGTGTTGGTGGAGTGGGTGCGTTGCCTGCGCGACGTGCAGTCGTTCCCCTCGCGTGAAGCGCTGGTGGAACAGCTGGCCCGGGACGCAGCGGCGGCGCGCGACAGTCTCAAGCAAGCGAGTGTGGGATGAGCACGATTCGGGGTCGCATCATCATCATCGCCCTGTTGCTGCTGGGCTCAGTGTGGAAGCTGGTGCCCACGCACGTCACCCAGCGGGTGCCCGATCAGCTGACCGGGCGGATGAAGGACACGTCGGTCCGGCGAGTCCCCATCAACCTGGGGCTCGACCTCCAGGGCGGGATCCATCTGGCCCTGGAGGTCGACCAGTCCAAGGGCCCGGTCGCGGACTGCTCTGACGCGATCCGGCGTGCCGAGCGCGTGGTCCGTACGCGGGTGGACGAGTTTGGCACGACCGAACCGGTGGTGCAGGTGGTCGGCAACTGCCGCCTGGTCGTCGAGCTGGCGGGCGAGAAGGACCCGACACGCGCCAAGCAGATCGTGATGCAGACGGCATTCCTCGAGTTCCGCATCACCGACATGAAGAATCAGTTCCGCGACGCGCTGCCCGCCATTGACGGCGCGCTGCGGCAGGCCGGCGTGAAGGCCCCGGCCGGCGCACCGGTCAGCGCGGTCAGCCAGCTGTTCGGGCAGGACACGACCAAGAAGGGCGCAGCCAAGGACACGACGCCGGATGCCAACGCCCCGGGCGCGTTGTCGGCGCTGCTGTTTCAAGGGCAGCTGCCGGGCGAATTTCTGGTACCCGAGGAGCAGGCGGCCCGGGCCGAGAGCCTGCTGGCGCGGCCCGAAGTGCAGGCCACCATGCCGCGCGGGCTGGAGCTGCGCTGGGGCACGGCGTCCGAGGTGCGCAACGCGCGCTCGTACCGCCCGCTGTACGCCGTGGAGAACCGGGCGATCATCACCGGCGAAGAGCTGACCAAAGCGAGCGCGCGGCGCGATCAGCTCAACAATCACTCGGTGGTGGTGTTCGACTTGAGCCGGCGCGGCTCGCGCAAGTTCTGCGAGGAAACCGGCCGGCACGTGCACGACTACATGGCCATCATCCTCGACAATCGCGTGCAGGGCCAGCCGCCGATCATCAACGACCAGATCTGCGGCACGGGCCAGATCGACCTGCAGAGCAAGCCGCTGACCGAAGCGCAGGACCTCGCGCTGGTGCTGCGGGCGGGCGCGTTGCCCGCGCCCCTGCAAATCGTCGAGGAGCGCACCATCGGCCCGAGCCTCGGGGCGGACTCGATCCACGACGGGATCCGCGCCGGGGTGGTGGGAGTGGTGCTCGTGATCCTCATCATGGTGGTCTATTACCGGCTATCCGGCGTGCTGGCGGTGTCGGCCCTGGGCCTGTACGTCCTGATGACGCTGGCGGGGTTGTCGATGTTCGGCTTCACCCTCACCCTGCCGGGGCTCGCCGGTCTCGTGCTGTCGGTCGGCATCGCGGTGGACGCCAACGTGCTGATCTTCGAGCGGATCCGCGAGGAGCTGCAGCACGGCAAGACCGTGCGTCTGGCAGTGGATGAGGGGTTCAAACACGCGATGAGCGCCATCGTCGATTCCAACGTTTCAACCGCTCTGACCGCGTTCATCCTGTACCTCGTGGGGACGGGCCCGGTGCAGGGCTTCGCGATCACTCTGATCATCGGCATCGCGGCGTCGATGATCACCGCCATCTTCGTGGTCCGCACCTTCTACTTCATCTGGCTGCGGCGGCGGCCCGACATGCAAACCCTGAGCGTCTAATGATCCGACTCTTCGCCAACGCGAACTACGACTTCATCAAGTGGCGTCGCTGGGCGTACGGCCTGACGGCGGCGGTGATCGTTCCCGGCATGATCCTGCTGGCGGTGAAAGGCCTGAACTACAGTATCGAGTTCACCGGGGGAACCCTGCTGCAGGTGGAAACGAAGCAGGCGGTCCCCACCGGCGAGCTTCGGGCGGCCCTCGATCAGGCGGGCGTCCACGGCGCCGACATCGAGACCTTCGGCGCCGATACGGCCTATCAGATCCGCGCCCGCATCGGCGTGGGAGCTACGACGCCGAGCGGAGGAACCGAGGAAACCGCGACAGCCGTGCGCCAGGCGCTGACGGCTCGGTTCGGGGGCGACACCACCTCGTTCCGCATCGTGCGGTACGAAGCGGTCGGTCCCAAGGTAGGCAAGGAGCTCCAGGGCAAGGCCTTCCTCGCCATCCTCTTCTCGTTCGTTGTGACGCTCATCTACCTGGCGATCCGCTTCGAGTGGCGCTTCGGGCTCGCGGCCGTGCTGGCCACGTTTCACGACATCCTCACGACGATCGCGTTCATCCGGTACACCAATCTCGAGGTGAGCCTCGTGGTCGTGGGTGCGGTGCTCACGATGGTGGGATACTCGCTCAACGACACGATCATCATCTTCGATCGCGTGCGCGAAAACTTGCGCAAGTTCCGGCGCCAGAACCTCTACGAGATCCTGAACCTGTCGATCAACGAGACATTGCCGCGCTCGATCCTGACGCACGGCACGACGATGGCGGCGACGCTCGCGCTGGTCGTCTTCGGGGGCGAAGTGATCCGCCCCTTCGCGCTGGTGATGACGTTCGCGATCTTCACCGGCACCTTCTCGTCCATTTATATCGCGGCGCCGGTGCTGATGTACATCGAGAAGCGCTGGCCAGGTCAGGACGCGCGCGGCGCCCGCGCCTTCTCGGGCCGCACCCCGGTGGTGAACGCCCCCGCCGTTCCCCCCGCGCCCGCCCCAAGCGGCGGAGGCCGTTCCAAGGCCGCGGTCTGAGTGTGCTGGTCGACGCCCACTGCCACCTGGCGGACGGGGCGTTCGACGCCGACCGCAGCGACGTGTTGGCCCGCGCCCGCCGGGCGGGCGTGGGGCATGTGGTCGTGATCGGCGAATCCGTCGCGGGCAGCGAGCGCGCCCTCGCCCTGGCCCGGGACTCGGCGGGCCTCTCTGCCACCGCCGGCGTCCACCCGCATGCGGCCGCCACCTGGGGCCCGGACGCGGCGCGCCGGGTGCGCGAGCTGCTGGCCGACGCGGCGGCGGTCGCCGTCGGTGAAACCGGTCTCGACTATCACTACGATCATGCGCCCCGCGACGCCCAGCGCGCCGCGTTCGAGGCGCAGCTCGCCCTCGCGGCTGAGCTCGGCCTGCCGGTCGTGGTTCACGCCCGGGCCGCGGACGACGACATCGTCGCCCTGTTGCGGGCCTGGGGCCGGCGCGTACCCGCGGTCGTGTTGCACTCGTTCAGCGGCGGCGACGCGCTGTTCGCGGCGGGGATGGAGGTGGGCGCCTATTTCTCGTTCAGCGGCATGATCACGTTCAAGAACTGGACCCACACCGAGGCGGTCACCGGCTGCCCGCCCGACCGCCTGCTGGTCGAGACCGATGCACCGTTTCTCGCGCCGGTGCCGCATCGGGGGCGCCGCAATGAGCCCGCGTTCGTGCGCGCCACCGCGGAGGCGCTCGCGCAGCGGCGCGGCGAGCCCTTCGCCGAGCTGGCGCAGCGCACCACCGCCAACGCCCGCCGTGTCTTCGGAGAGCGCCTCGCTACCACGTTCGAGCCACTGGAGGAGACTGCGTGACGACCGCCGTGAAAGTCCCGACCGACATCGAAATCGCCCAGGCCGCCAAGCTGCGGCCCATCGCCGACGTCGCGGCCGAGCTGGGCCTCGCCGACGACGAGGTTGAGTTCTACGGCCGATACAAGGCGAAGATCGCGTTGCAGGCGATCGAGCGGCGCAAACCCACCGGGCGGCTGGTGCTGGTGACCGGGATCAACCCCACCCCGGCGGGGGAAGGGAAGTCCACGGTCACGGTCGGCGTCACCCAGGCGTTGCGCAAGCTCGGGAAGCGGGCCCTGCTGTGCATCCGCGAGCCCTCCCTGGGTCCCGTCTTCGGCGTGAAGGGCGGGGCGGCGGGCGGCGGCTATGCGCAGGTGGTCCCGATGGAAGACATCAATCTCCACTTCACCGGGGACTTCCACGCCATCTCGAGCGCGCACAACTTGCTCTCGGCCATGCTCGACGCGCACCTCCACCACGGCAACGCGAGCGGGCTGGACACGCGCCGCATCACCTGGCCGCGCACCATCGACATGAACGACCGGGCGCTGCGCCAGATCATCGTCGGCCTCGGCGGCACGAACGGCGGCCCGACGCGCGAAGAGCGGTTTGTCATCATCCCGGGCTCCGAGGTCATGGCCATCATGGCGCTCGCCACGAGCCTTGCCGACCTCGAGGCGCGGCTGGCGCGCATCATCGTCGGGCTCACGGCCGGCAAGACGGCCGTGCGCGCCTCGGACCTGAAGGCCCAGGGGGCGATGGCGTTGCTGCTCAAGGACGCCCTCAAGCCCAACCTGGTGCAGACGCTCGAGGGTGGCCCGGCGCTGGTCCACTGCGGCCCGTTCGGGAACATCGCCCACGGGTGCAATTCCGTCATGGCGACGCAGCTCGGACTCCGGCTCGCCGACGTCGTGCTCACGGAAGCCGGATTCGGCGCCGATCTGGGGGCCGAAAAGTTCTTCGATATCAAGTGCCGCATGGCGGGCCTGAAGCCCGAGGCCGCCGTCGTGGTCGCTACCGTGCGGGCGCTCAAAATGCACGGCGGCAAAAAAAAGGATCAGCTCGGCGCGCCGGACGTCGCGGCGGTGCAGCGCGGCGTGGAGAACCTCACGCGCCACGTGCGTAACGTGAAGAAGTTCGGCGTGCCCTGCGTGGTCGCCCTGAACCGGTTCATCACCGACACCGACGAGGAAATCGAGGCGGTCCGCGCCGCCTGCGCCGTGGAAGGGGTCGACGCCGTCCGCTGCGAGGTGTGGGAGAAGGGTGGGGAGGGAGGCACGGAGGTGGCGCAGGCAATTCTCAAGCTGCTCGACCAGGGGAAGGCCGCCTTCAAACCGCTCTACGACGAGCGCCGTCCCATCGCCGAGAAGATCGAGACCATCGCCAAGGAGATCTACGGTGCGGCGGCCGTCACGTACGCGCCGGCTGCGCAGCGGGCGTTGGAGCTCCTGCCCAAACTCGGCCTGGGGGAGACTCCCGTGTGTATGGCCAAGACCCAGTACTCGTTCAGCGATGACCCGGCGAAGCTGGGCGCGCCGTCCGGGTACACGCTGCAGGTGCGCGACATCCTGCCGTCCGCCGGTGCCGGGTTCGTCGTGGCCTTGGCGGGCGAGATCATGACCATGCCGGGGCTGGGCAAGAGTCCCGCCGCCGAGCGGATCCGGCTCCACCCCGACGGGACGATCGAGGGCCTGTTCTAATGAAGACCATCAATACCGTGGCGACCGAGCACGCCCCGAAGGCGATCGGTCCCTACAGCCAGGCCATCGTCGCCGACGGCACCGTCTACACCGCGGGGCAGGTGGCGCTCGATCCGCAATCGGGGGCACTCGTCGGCACGACGGTGGGCGAGCAGACCGAGCAGGTCCTGAAGAACCTCACCGCCGTCCTCACGGCTGCGGGCTCGTCGCTCGGGCAGGTCGTGAAAACCACCGTGTTTCTCGCCGACATGGCGGATTTCGCCGCCATGAACGAAGTGTACGCCCGGCACTTCGGCGGCCATCGACCGGCCCGCTCCACTGTGCAGGCGGCGGGCCTCCCCAAGGGGGCGCGCGTGGAAATCGACGCGATCGCGATCCGTTCCTGAGGTCGCGGCCGGATACACCACGGGGGTGAGGAACCGCGTTCCCCACCCCCGTCGGACCGGCCCTGGCGGAGTCGAGCTAGTTCAGGGTCCGGCCTTGATCTCGACGGCCAGGATCGCCGCGTTGAACGCGCCGGTCCAGCTGGCCGACGGGTTGGTCTGGTTGGCCGCGAACAGCGCCTCGATGATGGAATTCGTGCCTTCGGCCGGCTTTTGCTCGGAGATCTCCGTGAAGCCGGCACCGGGATTGATCCCGATCGCCGAGCCATTCGTTCCGACCACGCCGTAGGCGACGTTGTTCGGGCTGCCCAGCGCGGCGAGCGTGGCGCTGATACTGGTCACGCCGTCCACTCGGCCGGTCTGCAGCACCTGGCCGATCGCGCCGGAGCCGTTGGTGCCGGTCGTGTTCACCCCGGTCCACTGCGACACGATCCACGCGGCGTTCGACTCGGTCGTCGCCGCGAAGTTGATCGTGATCGGGCCGCTCCCCGGTGCCGCGCTCATGGCGCGGAAGATCGTCATCCGTTTGTGCGGGGTGGCGATGGGGTCGAGCGTGATGCTCGCGACCATAACCCATGACGACATGCCACCGCCGGTCACGATCGGGTCGACGGACGCCGTTCCCGATGTGTGACCGATCACGGCGAGCGTGACCAGCGCATTGGCCGCCGGCGCGATCGACGCGGTCGTATAGATCTTCTGGTTCGTGATGTCGCTCCCGGCGGTCAGCAGGGTGTGGGTGATGCCGGAGGACGGCGGCGTCACCGTCACGTTCGCCGTCTGCGTGATTGGGGTGCCATCGGCCGTGGCCGATACGTTCTTCACCTCGACGACGGTCGAGCTCAAGGTCCCCGTGGCGACGCCGCTCGCGTTGGTCGCCCCACTGCCGTTGAGCGTATTGCCCGTACCGGAGGCGAACAGCGCGACATTCGACCCGTTGACCGGATTGCCGTACTGGTCTCGAACGGTGACCGTGATGTTCGCGGTCCCCGACGTCTGGGTGATCGTGGCCGGCAGGGCCGTCAGCGTGGACTGGCCGGCATCGGCCGCCCCGGCGTTGACCGTCACCGTCGGCTCCTGGGTGATGGTGATGCCGCCGGCGACCGCGGTGATCGATCGCTGTCCAGCGGCGGTGGCCGCGACGTTGCCGGTGGCGACTCCACTGCCGTTCGTCGTGCCGGCCGGTTGTGTCACCACGTCCCCGGCGACGGTCGAGGACAGGGTTACGGAGACGCCGCTCATGACGTTCCCGAGACCATCCTTCACCGTCACCGTGATGTCGGAATTGCCGCCGGCCGTGAAGCTCGGGGTGACGGCGACGACGCCCGACAGCGCCGCCGAGGGGACGGGCGTCGTAATGTTGAAATTGTTCGAGATGGCGTCCGTGAGGCCCGTCGAGCTGGCCTTCAGCGTGTAGCCGTTCGCGATGTTGTTGATGGCCAGGTCCGCAAAGGTGGCGACGCCGTTGACGGCGGCTTGCGATAGCGTTCCCGCCAGCGTACCGCTTCCGGCGTTGGTCCCGAAATCCATGGTGACACTGGCGCCGGAGCTGACCCGGTTGCTCCACGCGTCGCGAATCTCCACCGCAACCGCTGGCGCAATCGGTGCGTTCGCAGCCGTGTTGCTCGGCTGAGTGGTGTAGGTCAGCGTGGCGGGCAGGCCGGGGGTCACGGTGACCGTCGGCTTCTGGTTGATCGCGACACCGTTGATGGTCGCGGACACCTGCTTGTCCTCGGCCGTGGTCGAGCTCAGCGACCCGGTAATGGTCCCGTCCAGCGCCGTCGTGCCGGCCGGCTGGGTCAGCGTATTCCCGCTCCCCGTGGCCGCGAGCACGACGGTGGCGCCGCTGATCGGGTTGCCGCTGCCGTCCTTGGCCGTGATCGTGACGGTGGAGGCTGCGCCACCGGCTGTGATCGGCGACGTGGCCTGGACCGTGGACTGCGCAGCGGACACAACCGGACCGCTCGCCGTCCCCGCCTTGATCTCGATCCCCAGTAACCCGGCATTGGAGCTCGCCCAGCTCGCGGCGATGGTGTTCTTGTTGGTGCCCCATTCGCCTTCGATCACCATCGATTCCCCGGAGGTCCCCTCACCGATTTCGGTGAAGTCGCTTCCCGGCGTGACGGTGACGGCGGTACCCGCGACGCCAAACCCGACGTTGTTGGCGTTCGCGAACGCGGCGAGCGGCACGTTCAACGTCGTCACCCCGTTGCCCTGCGCGGGGCTGGTTTGTCCGATCGCCCCCGATCCGTTGGTGCCGGTCTGGT
This sequence comes from Gemmatimonadota bacterium, assembly GCA_041498155.1. Taxonomy (GTDB): domain Bacteria; phylum Gemmatimonadota; class Gemmatimonadetes; order Gemmatimonadales; family GWC2-71-9; genus DASTHG01. The sequence goes on from JBGQHV010000006.1 coordinate 22,871, forward strand.
CGACGCCGGTCCATTGAGTGACGAGCCATTGCGCGTTGGACTGGCTGCTCGTGTAAGTGATCGTGATCGGGCCGCTCCCGGGCGAGCCGCTCATCGCGCGGAACACGACCAGTCGCGAGGCGGGCGTCGCGATGGTGTTGAAGTCCACACTCGCCACTTGGGTCCAGCTGGACATGCCGCCGCCGGCGATCGTCGGCGTGAACGGACCACTGCCGCTGCGACCCAGCACCGCGACCGTAACGAGGGCATTCGCCGCGGGCGCGATCGACGCGGTGCTGTAGACCTTCTGATTCGTGCCGTCGCCGGCCGCCGTCAACAGGGTCGGCGTGACTGTTCCGCCGCCCCCGCCGCCGCCGGACGAATTCACCGTCACCGCCGCCGTCTGATTGATGGCCGTGGAGTTGATCGTGGCCGAGACCGTCTTGCCTTCGGCCACGGTGGACGTGAAGGTGCTGGTGAAGACCCCGCTGCCGTTGGTCGTCCCCGAGGACGGAGTGAGGGTGTTGCCACTCCCCGTGGAGGCGAGGGTGACGGAAGCGCCGCTCATCGTGGCGTTGTTGTCGTCCCGGGCGGTGACGGTGATCGTCGAAGAGCCCGTGCCCGCGGTGAACGAGCTTGGGGCCGCCGACACCGTGGAGTTCGCGGCGTTGACGACGCCGCCACCGCCACCACCGCCACCCGAGGAGTGGCAGGCCGTGCTCCCCGAGTCGGTGAATGTCTTCCCGGCGACGGGAAGGAATTTCCAGGCGTAGCTGTCGTCGTAGAGATAGAGCTTGATCACGCCGAACGTGTTGCCGTCCCCCACCTGGTGCGTGGGGAACAGGTTCGTCTCGCTGCCGCCTCCGATGCCGCCCGATCCCGCGATGATCTCGCGGATGCCGTTGGCGGGATCCGCCGTGCCGTCCGGCTTCATGAGGTTGAGACGCTCGTAGAAGTGCCGGTGGCCGTTCAGGACGAGATCGGCGTGCGCGGCGTACAAGCGATCCCAGTATGGCCGCATCGACGCGATGCTGACGCCGCCGGACCCCGAACCGCCGGTGGACGAGTACAGCGGGTGATGCCAGTAGGCGAGCGTACACTGGTTCGGGTGTGCCGCGAGGTCGCCCGCGAGCCACGTGTCCTGGGCCGAGCCGGTGGAGCGCGAGATGTTGCTGTTGAGCACGATGATGTGCCACGCGCCCAGGCTGAAGCTGTAGTAGCCCTTGCTCGGGTCGCCGGCAGCCGCGCCGAAGTAGACGTAGTACGGCGCCGCGCCGGACGTGTTGTACTCGTGGTTACCGGCCGACGGCTTGGTACGCGCTTTGTGTCGCCCCCATGTGGAGTTGTAGCACGCGAATTCGGCGGTCGTCCCGTTGTCGTACGCGTCATCGCCGATATTGAAGACCGTGCCGTCCGGGTTCGCGTCGAGCAGCTTCGCCGTCGCCTCGTCGCCGGTGTTGCTGCAGCTCGAGATGTCGCCCGCGCCGATGAAGACCTGCGGCGGGTTGGCGGTGACGAGCCCGGTCGGCGTCGTGAACAGACCCTGGACCGTGGGCCGCAGCGGATTGTCGGTGTCGCTGCAGGCGACGAACGCGAACGCCAGAGTCAGCAGGGCGGACTGGCGCAGAAGGCGGGGGTACACCGAACGCATCTCGAGTTTTCTCCAGGGGGTTCGGCCCTGTAACCGCAACAATTGGGCCAGCTTGCGGTAACAGTTCGGCTACCGCGAGAACCCGCCCGGAGTGTCCTTTTCCTTCAATTAGCGCAACTAGTGTTGCGCGCGTGCAACACTCACGGAATCGTTGCGGCATGGCTGTGACAGACCTCACGATCCTTCGGACTTCTACGGAGGCTCGGCCTCAGAACTTCTTCGAATGGCTGCTCCAGCAGGCCGCTTCTAAGGTTCGGGCGATCGCTGCGCTGTCCCTCGCCCAAGGACGATTCTATGTCGCGTGCCCGACTGCTCCTCGCCGCATTCCTGGCCACCCCAGTGCTCGCCGCGGCCCAGCAATCTCCGGCCGACACCACCCGGCCGCGCGATACCGTGCGCCTCACACCCATTGCGGTGACCGCGACGCGGTCCCCCAAAGACGTGTTTCTGACGCCGGCACCGGTCTCGGTGTTCGACCGCACCGACATCCGCGTGCGCGCGCCCAACACGGTCACCGATCTGTTCCGCGGCCAGGCCGGCCTCGACGTCTCGGGCGTCGGATTGAGTCAGGTGCGGCCGGTGATCCGCGGCCAGACGGGCGAGCGGATCCTCATCATGGGTGACGGGCAGCGGCTGAACAACTCGCGGCGCGAGCAGGATTTCGGCGAGATCCCCGGGCTGTTCGACGTCTCCACCATCGACCGAGTTGAAGTCGTGCGCGGGCCCGCCTCGGTGCTGTACGGCTCCGACGCGATCGGCGGCGTGATCAACATCATCTCCCGCACGCCGGAGCTGGCGGGCCTGCACGGGGACGCCGGGGTGCGCTACAGCGGCGCCGACGCGCAACGGCGGCTCTTCGCGACGGCGGACGGCCGCTTCGGCCGTTGGGGTCTGATGGTGGGCGGGGCCGTGCGCAACGCCGACGACTACAAGGCCCCGCATGGCGACTACGGCAACATCTCGCTCGCGGGCGCGACGCCCGTGCGCGACACGCGCGGGCAGGATTGGAATACGAACGCCTATCTCGGGTATCGCCTGGCCGAGGGGCGCGAGCTGTTCGCACGCTACGAGCGCTACAGCGCCGACACCGCCGGATTCGGCTACGTGGACCCTGCGGTGTATTCGCCCGGCGATCCCACCATCCGCATCCTCTACCCCTGGCAGGTATTCAGCAAGCTCAGCACCGGTATCCGGGCGGCCGGATTGCAGCTGCCGTTCGCCGATCGCGTCGAAGCGACGCTGTACCGCCAGGAAAACGACCGCCGGCTCGACTTCGGCATCGCCATCCCCACCGGACCCGGATCGGAAATCGACATCGCCCAGATCAATCGCACCGATCTCGTGACCTACGGCTTCCGGGGCGAGGTGAACAAGCTCCTGGCCCAGCGCCTCGCGCTCACGTATGGGATCGACTACTTCCACGACCGCTCGAACAACACCGACTCGAGCAGCACTATCTTCGTGAACATGGGGCCGATCCCGCCCTCCACGAGCACCGTCCCGCAGGTTCCTAACGCCACTTTTCGCAGCATGGGCATCTTCGCGCAAACCGATTGGCGCGTCGCCCCGCGGCTGTCCCTGTTGTTCGGCGCCCGCTACCAGCACGTCAACGCCGCGACCCGTTCCACCCCGGGCTACACTGGACCAGTGGGGAACACCACTGATCACACCGTGGTCGGAGCGGCGAGCGCGGTGGTGCGCGTGGCCGAGGCCGTCAGCGTCGTCGGCACTGTGGGCCGGGCGTTCCGCTCCCCGAACCTCGTGGAGCGGTTCTTCAACGGCCCGACACCCGAAGGGTTCGGCTATCAGTCCCCCAACCCGAGCCTGAAGCCCGAGACGAGCCTGAACGTGGACCTCGGACTCCGGGTGCGGACGGCGCGCGCCTTCGCCGAGGCGTTCGTGTTCCAGAACAACATCCGCGACGGCATCGCCATCGCCCCGACCGGCGACACGGTGCAGGGGTTGCCCGAGTACCACGATGTGAACGTGGACAAGCTCCGCTACCGCGGGGTCGAGCTGAACGGGCTGCTGCGCCTGAACGCCGGGTTCTCGCTCGGGGCCGCCGCCAGCTGGCTCAATTCGAAGAACGTCCTCGACCCGCAGATTCCGGTCGGCAACTCCTACTCGAGCAGCTACCGCGGGACGCTCCGCTACGACCACCCGCGCGACCGCCTGTTCGCCGAGTACGAGCTGCGCGGCAACGGGAGCCGCAAGGACGCGCTCCCCGTCTCCAACCCGGTCGGCGCCACGTTGCCGGCGTTCCTGGTCCACACGGTGCGGGCGGGGGTCGTGGTCGCGCGCAACGGCCTGCGCACGCAGCGGCTCGGCATCGGGATCACAAATCTGTCCAACGCGCTGTATGCGGAGTTCTCCAACGTCAGCTTCTTCCGCCCCGAGCCCGGCCGGAGCGTCTTCGTCACCTACAACGTGACGTTCTAGCCTCTCCACAGGAGATGGGGTCGCCCGCTATGATATGGGGGGCGCAGCGAGGCCCGCCGGCGTAGCGACCCCAGGGGGGGCGGATCGGGCCTGGTGGCCTGACTGGTCTTCAAAACCAGCTGGGGTTCGCAAGGGCCTCGGTAGGTTCGATTCCTACACGCTCCCGCCACGCGGGTTTGACGCGTGACTCGGAGCCCCCATAGTTTCTTCTCGATACGATGCCCGAACGCCTCTACGCTCGCCTCCGCGAGGACGTCAACGTCCGGCTGCGCCGCGGAGCCTGGTACCGGGTCCTCAAGGTCGAGGGCTTGAAAGCGATCCTCGAGGTGAACGGGCGCCACGTGCTCGTCGCGTCCGCCCTCCTCGAAATCGTGAAGCGTCCTCCTCCGCGCTGGACCGTCGTCACGCAGGGTCCGGGCAACGCGAGGAAAGCGCCGCCCGCACTCGCCGAGCGCTACGGGGTATGCCCGAGCTGCGGCGAGCGCGCCCCGCTCGCCAAGCGCGTCCGGCGGTTGCGCTGCGACTACTGCAAGTATGAGTTCGAGGTCGCCTGGGATGAGGCGTACCTCGCGTGAGCCAGGGGGCCCCTAACGGCATGTCCGAGCGACTCTACGCGCGGCTCTGTGAGAACGTAAACCTCCACATTCGCCGCGGGGCGTGGTACCGCGTGCTGAAGGTCGAGGACCTCCACGCGACGCTCGAAGTCAACAAGCGTCCGGTGCCGGTGGCCAAGGCTTTGCTGGAATTCGTGAAGCGGCCGCCCGCCAAGTGGACGGTCGTGCAGCAGCGGGCCAGCTGGATCGCCACGCCGCCCGCGGGATTCACGAGCGAGTACGGGGTGTGTCCGTTCTGCACCGAGCGCGCGCCGCTCGCGCCGGGCATCCGGCGGATGGACTGCCCCACCTGCAAGTCGGACTTCGAGGTGGCGTGGAACGAACGCTACCTGCGGTGAGCGCCGGACCGGCCCCCTGGGCCCCCGTGAATCACGCCTACGTCATCCTGAACCCGGCCGCGGGCCGGGGCGCGGCGTACCGCGCCAAAGACGCGGTGGCCCGGTCGTTCCGACACGAGGGATGGACGGCTGAGATCGTCGAAACGGAGCGCCCCGGCCATGGGACCGACCTCGCCGCCGCCGCGGCCCACGCCGGTGCGCGCTGCGTCGTAGCGGTGGGTGGCGACGGAGTGGTGCACGAAGTGGCCAACGGGCTGCTCGCCGCCCGGTCCGAGGCCGCCCTCGGCGTTGTCCCGATCGGCACCGGCAACGACTTCGCCAAACTGGTGGGCGTGTACCGGCACGCGGTGCCGCGGGCCGTCGCGCGACTCGCGACCGCCGCGGTGCGGCGCTTCGACGCGGGTCGGGTGCTGGACGAGTACTTCGTGAACACGCTCGGCTTCGGATTCGGCGCCGCGGTGGTCCGCACGCGCAACGCCATGCCCGGGTTGAAGGGGTTTCTGTCGTATCTGATCCCGGTGTTCCGGACCTTCGCCAGCTTCCGGCCGCCGCTGTTCGACGTGCGCTCCAAGGGCTTCGCCGAGCAGGGCCGGATCATGATGGTCGAGGTTTGCAACGGCACGACCGCGGGCGGCGACTACCGCTTCGCTCCCGACGCCGACCCGACCGACGGAGTCCTGGATGTCTGCCTCATCCGTCGCGTGGGGCTGTTCCGGTTTCTCCGGTGCCTCCCGCGCGTGATGCGCGGCACGCACGCATCGATGAAGAAAGAGGTCGCCCTGTTTCGCAGCGCCGGACTCACGATCCGGTCGCCGGAGGCGCCGCTGCTGCTGCACCTGGACGGCGAGCTGCGCGAGCCCGGCGTGCACGAATGCACGGTGACCCTCGAGCCGAAATGTCTGAACGTGCTGGTGGCCAGATGAGATGCCGGATGGGCGGATGGGCGGATGGGCGGATGGAAATCGGGATCGTAGCGCTGCTATTGGCCGCCCATCCGGCCATCCGCCTGTCCGCCCAGGCCGCGCCCGATTCCCAGGTTCGGCCACCTGCCGCTCGTGACACCACCCACCTCGTCGGTCCCGTCGGCGCGCTGTGGCGCTCGCTCGTGTTGCCGGGGTGGGGCCAGGCCGCGACCGGGCGCAAGGTGACCGGGGCCCTGTTCACGATCTGGGAAGGGACCACGATGTTCATGACGCTGAAGGCCCAGCAGGAAGCGAACTACTTCAAGGAGTCGGGATCGCCGAGCCTCCATTCCAAGCGCCAGGAGGTGCAAGACTGGCTGGTGCTGTGGGGATTCAACCATCTCTTCTCGGGCGCCGAAGCGTTCGTGGCCGCGCACCTCCGGGACTTCCCGGGTGACTTGAAGATCCAGGTGATCCCCCGCGGCGTGGGATTCCGGTTCGCGCTGCCTTAGACGCATGAACGCCGCGCCGCTGGGTGTCTTCGACTCCGGGATCGGCGGCCTCACGGTCGCGCACGCGCTGTTCGAATGCCTGCCGCAGGAATCGGTAATCTATTTCGGAGACACGGCCCGTGTGCCGTACGGCCCCAAGTCTCCGGAGACGGTGCGCCGCTACAGCGGCGAGATCCTCGATTTCCTGGTTCGCCGTGGCGTGAAGATGGTCGTCGTCGCGTGCAACACAAGCACGGCCCACGCGCTCGACTTCCTGCGCCAGCGCTCGCCGGTCCCGGTGCTCGGGGTGATCGAGCCGGGGGCCCGCGCCGCCGCCGCGGCGACCCGCGCTGGACGGATCGGCGTCATCGGCACCGCCGGCACGATCGCCAGCGGGGCGTACGAGCGGGCCATCAAGACGATTCGCGCGGACCTCGTCGTCGTGTCGCAGGCGTGCCCGCTGCTGGTGCCGTTCGTCGAAGAGGGGTGGTTCGATCACCCCGCGGCCGAGCTCGTCGCCCGGGAGTACCTGCAGCCGCTCCAGGCGGCGGCGGTCGACGTCCTGGTGCTCGGATGCACGCACTATCCTCTGTTGAAGCCGCTGCTGGCGCGCGTGCTGGGGCCGGACGTGCGGCTCATCGACAGCGCGGCGGAAACGGCCGCCGCCGTCCGTCACGACCTCGAGGCGGAGGGACTGCTCGCGCCCCCGGCCGGCAGCCGTCCGGTGCACCAGTTCGTCGTGTCGGACGACGAGCCGCGCTTCCGCCGGGTCGGGGCGCAGTTTCTGGGAGAAAAACTGCAGACCGTCGAGCTGGTCCCGCTCTAGACTCCGAAGGTCTTCAGCTCCACCGTCGTCTGCGTGACGATCGCGTAGCGTCCCCCGTCCAGGAACGCCCCCGGATTCAGGTAGGTCCGCCCGTCGGGCCGCCGCTCCAGCCGCGCGCGGTGAGTGTGCGCCATGACGACCAACGAGAGCTCGGGCCGCCGTTCCAGCAGCGCCTGCGCGTACGCCGCCTGCGCGGCCTCGGCGCGATCGAGCACGGCCGCGTCCTTGGTGCTGTCGGCCAGCGTCCCGGAGAGCTTGTCGGCGATCCAGAAGCCGATGGTGGGATGCAGGGCACGGAACACCGCGACCGTCAGCGGCTGGCGCAGCAGCCAGTGCGTGAGCGCGCCGCTCCAGTGCTGCTCGGTGAGGCCGTCGCCGTGCACCGCCAGCGCGCGCCGCCCCGCCAGCGCGAGCTCGGCGGCGCCCGAGTGATAGGCGATCCCCAGATCGCGCCGCAGGAAATCGCCGCCCCACCGATCGTGATTGCCGCCGAGAAACGTCACCGGAATGCCGCGCGCCACGAGCGCCCCGAGCTTCATCGCGGTCGCCACGTGGCGGCGTGGCACCACCGAACCGTATTCGAACCAGAAGTCGAACAGATCGCCGCCCACCAACAACTCGTCTCCCGCCTGGGGCACGGTGTCGAGAAAGGAGTGAAACGCGGTTGCGACGGCCTGGGGGACCTGACCGAGGTGGGCGTCGGCCACGACGATGCAGCGCGTTGCGGGAGGCGTCACGGCCCCAAGCTAGGAATCACCCCGTGGGGTCGCAAGCCACTGTCCCATTTGACTTTTGGTCCCTCCCGGCGCATTCTCCGGCACCATGACCGTCGCACGCGGCGAGTCCAGAATCCGGCGCTCCCGGCCGCCCGCAACGGTGGGAAGCGGCGAATCCGCGGGGCAGCGCCCTCCCGCCGGGGAGGAGCGCAACCCCGGCACACCGCTCGATCTCGACCTCATCCGCGCCATTCGCGTCAACCGCAGCGCGGTCGAGCGCCGGGCGGCGACGCTGCCGCGCCGCCGCACCGTGAAGAAGGAATGGCAGGCGGCATGGCTGTTGCGCGCCATCACGTGTATCGACCTGACCACCCTGCAGGGCGACGACACCCCCGGCAACGTGCTGCGACTCTGCGCCAAGGCCCGTGCGCCGCTGCGGCGCGACTTGGCGGAAGCGCTGGGAGTGGAGAGCCTCGGCATCACGGTCGGTGCGGTGTGCGTGTATCACGCCCTCGTGCCCACGGCGGTCGATGCGCTCGAAGGGTCCGGTGTCCCCGTCGCCGCGGTCTCCACCGGATTTCCCGCCGGATTGAATCCGTTTCCGCAGCGGCTGGAGGAGATCCGTGCCTCCGTCGAGGCCGGCGCGGACGAGATCGACGTCGTAATCACGCGCGCCCACGTCCTCACCGGCGACTGGCCGGCGCTGTACGAGGAGGTGTGCGCGTTCCGCGCTGCCTGCGGCCGGACGCACATGAAAGTGATCCTCGCCACGGGCGAGCTCGCGACCCTCACGAACGTCGCCCGCGCGAGTCTCGCCGCCATGATGGCGGGGGCCGACTTCATCAAGACCTCCACCGGCAAGGAGCCGGTCAACGCGACGCTTCCGGTGGGCCTCGTGATGACCCGGATGATCCGGGAGTACGCCGATCGCACCGGCCACGCCGTCGGCTTCAAGCCGGCCGGCGGAATCCGCGCCGCCAAGTCCGCCCTCGACTGGCTCATCCTCATGAAGGAAGAGCTGGGCGATGCGTGGCTCACAGCCGACCGGTTCCGTCTGGGGGCGAGCGCGTTGCTGACCGACATAGAACGCCAGCTCGAGCACTTCGTGACGGGACACTACAGCGCCGCCCACCGCCATCCGATGGTCTGATGACGACGACCGTCGCCCGGATCTTCGAGACGATGGAGTGGGGGCCGGCCCCGGAAGCGAGCGGGCCGGCACTCGAGTGGCTGCAGGCGCACGGCGGCACCTTCGGGCTCTTCGTCGGCGGCCGCTGGGTACCGCCCGCCGCCGGCGAAACGTTCGAGACGATCAACCCGGCCACCCGGGCGACACTGGCGCGCATTGCGCAGGCCGGGAAACCCGACGTGGACGCGGCGGTGGCGGCCGCGCGCCAGGCGTTTCCGGCGTGGTCCGGTCTGCCCGGGCACGCCCGGGCCCGCTACCTCTACGCGCTGGCGCGCGAGGTGCAGAAGCACGCCCGTTTGCTCGCGGTGCTCGAGAGCCTGGACAACGGCAAATCGATTCGCGAGACGCGCGATCTCGATATCCCGCTCGTGGCCCGGCATTTCTATCACCACGCGGGCTGGGCGCAGCTCGCCGCCGGTGAATTCCCGGGCTACGGTCCGATCGGCGTCGTCGCGCAGATCATCCCGTGGAATTTTCCGCTCCTGATGCTGGCCTGGAAAGTGGCGCCGGCGCTCGCGGCCGGGAACACGGTCGTGCTGAAACCGGCCGAATTCACACCGCTCACCGCGCTGTGCTTCGCCGAGCTCGCCGAGCACGTCGGTCTGCCGGCGGGTGTGCTCAACGTGATCACGGGTGATGGTCGCCCCGGGGCGCTGCTGGTGGAGCATCCCGACGTGGACAAGATCGCGTTCACCGGCTCGACCGAGGTGGGTCGCATCATCCGCAAGAAGACCGCCGGCACGGGCAAGAAGCTGACGCTCGAGCTCGGCGGCAAAAGCCCGTTCATCGTCTTCGACGACGCCGACCTGGACAGCGTGGTGGAAGGCGTGGTGGACGCGATCTGGTTCAATCAAGGCCAAGTCTGCTGCGCGGGCTCGCGGCTGCTGGTGCAGGAGGGCCTGGCCGGGCGGCTCATCGGCAAGCTGCGCGTGCGCATGGAAAAGCTGCGCGTGGGGTCGCCGCTCGACAAAGCGGTCGACATGGGGGCGATCGTGGCGCCGGTGCAGCTCGAGCGCATCCGCGGGCTGGTCGATCAGGGCGTGGCCGAGGGAGCGAAGATGTGGCAACCCTCCTGGGCCTGCCCGACCGAGGGCTACTTCTATCCGCCGACGCTGTTCACCGAGGTGTCGCCCGCGGCGACGATCGCGCAGGTCGAGATCTTCGGGCCGGTGCTCGTCTCCATGACGTTCCGCACCCCCGCCGAGGCGGTGGCGCTCGCCAACAATACGCCCTATGGTCTGGCGGCGAGCGTGTGGACCGAGAACATCAACCTCGCGCTGGACGTGGCGCCCAAGATCAAAGCCGGCGTCGTCTGGATCAACTGCACCAACCAGTTCGACGCGGCCTCCGGCTTCGGCGGCTATCGGGAGTCGGGGTTCGGACGCGAGGGCGGGCGGGAGGGGATGTGGGAGTACCTGAAACTGCTGGGAGTGGGGGGAGGGGAGTGGGACGCGACGGCTCCGACGGGGATCGCCGCTTCCCGTGAACCGGAGAGAACCACATCCCACTCCCCACTCCCCGAGATTGACCGCACTCCGAAGTTGTTCATCGGCGGGAAGCAGGTCCGCCCGGACCAGGGCTACAGCCGGCCGGTACGGTCGAGCGACGGGCGCCTGCTGGGTGAGGTAGGGGAGGGAAATCGCAAAGACGTGCGCGACGCGGTGGAGGCGGCCCACGCGGCAGCCGGCTGGGGTCGCGGCGCCGGACACCTGCGCGCCCAGATCCTCTATTACATCGCCGAAAACCTGTCCGCCCGGGCGGAGGAATTCGCGGGACGCATCGCCGCCCAGACGGGGGCGGCGCTCGTCGCGGGCCACGGCGAGGTGGAGGCGACGATCGCCCGGCTGTTTTCCTACGCCGCCTGGGCCGACAAATACGACGGGGCGGTGCACCAGGTGCCGATCCGCGGCGTGACCCTCGCGATGCACGAGCCGATCGGAGTGATCGGGATCGCGGCTCCCAACCCATACCCGCTGCTCGGGTTCGTGTCGCTGGTGGCTCCCGCGATCGCGCTGGGCAACACCGTCGTCGTGGTCCCGTCGACGCCGCATCCCCTGAGCGCGACCGACTTCTATGCCGTGCTCGAGACCTCGGACCTGCCCGATGGCGTGGTCAACATCGTGACCGGCGAGAAAGACGCGCTGGCCCGGGTGCTCGCCGACCACCTGGATGTGGATGCCGTCTGGTATTGCGGTGGTTCGGACGGGGGCCGGGCGGTGGAGGAAGCGTCGGCGGGCAACATGAAGCGCACCTGGCTGCCGGCCGTGCGTGACTGGCTGGACGCGCGCCAGGGAGAAGGGCGCGAGTTCCTGCGCCACGCCACGCAGGTGAAGAACATCTGGATCCCCTACGGCGAGTGATCGTCTGAATCGAGCCGACGACACGATCAGCGCCATCGAGCATCGCGTCAACTATTCGGAAACCGATCAGATGGGGTTCGTCTATCACGCGAACTACCTCGTCTGGCTGGACATGGCCCGCACGGAACACCTGCGGCGCACCGGGGTGACCTACAAGGAAATGGAACAGGAGGGCGTGTTTCTGGCGGTCACCGACGCGCGCATTCGGTATCGCCAGCCCGCCCGCTACGACGACCTGGTGCGCATCCGCTGTTGGGTGCGGGAGCTGGTCTCGCGCCGGGTCATTTTCGGCTATGCCGTGGAGCGCGCCGCGTCGGGCGAGCTCCTTGCCACCGCGGAAACCGCCTTGATCGCACTCGATCGCCGGCACGGCCTGACACGCGTGCCGGCTCACGTGATGGAGCGCCTGCATGTCACGCCCGATCCTGTCCGGTTGTAGCCTGCTGCTGGCGCTCATCGTCGCGGCCCCCCCACGGCCGGCCGCGGCGCAGGCTCCCGCGCAGGACGAGACGGTCGTGGGGATCCTGGCGCGCCTCCTGGCGCTGTCGGACGCACACCAGTTCGACGGAGCGCTGCTGCGCCAGGGGCTCCAATCCGACAACCAGAACGTGCGCGTGCAGGCGGCCCTGGCCGCCGGCCGCATCGGCGACCGCGAAGCGGTCGAGCTGCTGGTGCCGCTGCTCACCGACTCCGCCGGGGCGGTGCAGAGCGCAGCCGCGTTCGCCCTCGGTCTCCTGAAGGATCCGGGCGCGGTCGATCCGTTGCTCGCCATTGTGCGCAGCGTGGCCCCCGCCGACCAGAGTGTCCGGGAGATCGAAGCCGTGACGGCGCTCGCCAAGATCGGCGGCCCCGAAGGGGCGCAGGCGATCCGGCTCGTCCTCGAGTCGGCGCCGCTCGGCCAGGCGGTGCCGCCGTCCGTCAGCACCGCCTTGCTCGAGGCGTGGCGCCTCAGTGCCCGCGCCCCCATTTCCCAGCTGCTCGCCTATGCGGAGAACACCGATGATGTCGTCCGTGGGCGCGCCGTGTTTTCCCTGGGACGGCTGCGCAGCGTGGCGGCGGTCCCGGTTTTCCTCAAGGCGCTGGGTGATCCATCGTCCGACGTCCGCGCCGCGGCGGCCCGCGGCCTCTCGGCCGCGCTTGCCGACTCGAGTGCCGTCGGGCGGGCGGCGGTGGCGGCCCGGCTTCGCCCGCTCGCCAACGACCCGATCGCCGGCGTGCGGATCAACGCGCTGCGCGCGCTCGCGACCTTTCGACGCGACTCCACCCTCGCGCCGGCCGCCATCTCGGCCCTCGCCGACCCCACCTCCGCCGTCGTGGTCCAGGCCGAAACCACGCTTGGAGTACTGGGGGGTAGCGCGGCGGTCGAAGCCCTGCGCCGTCTCACCACGAGTCCCACGTACGCGCTGCGCCGCCAGGCGATCGTCGGGCTCGCCCAGGCCGACAGCGCGGCCGGCGTCGCGGCGGCCCTGGCTGCGATGGCCGCCGACCCCGATTGGCGCTGGCGCAGTGTGGCGGCCGAGGCGTTCGCCGCTGTCAACGATCGTCCTCGCCTCGAGGGGTTGCTCGCCGATCCCGACGGCCGCGTCGTCGCGCAGGCGCTGCAGGGCCTGATGCACCTCGCGGCCGACAGCGACACGGCGCTGGTCGCGCGCGCCCGCATCCTGCTCGATCACGCCGACCCGGCGGTCCGCAGTCTGGCGGCCGACATCCTGGCGCGCCGGCCGGTCGTCGAGGATGTGGACCGACTGGTGGCGGCCTACCGCCGGGCGGCGAACGACCCGTTCGACGACGCCCGCCTGTCGGCCGTCGGCGCGCTCGCGGCGATCGCCGCCAGCTCCCCGGCCGCGAAGCTCAAGGTCATCGATCGATTCGTCACCGCCACGCCGCGTCCGGAGGACTACCTCGTGCGCCGGCTGGCGGAGGACCGCTTCCCGGAGGCGGCGCAAGCCTGGGCGGGAGGAGCTGGCCGCGGCGGCGGCACGATCGCGACGGGGAAGAGCGACGCCGACTATCGTGAGGTCGTGCGCCGCTATCTGCTGCCCGCGATCCAGGGGACCAACCCCGCCGTGTCGATCGAGACCGACCGCGGTGTCCTCACCCTGGAGCTCCTGCCGGCGCAGGCGCCGCTCACCGTCGCGGCGTTTCTCGCCCTCGTGGACCGGCGCTACTTCGATGGCCAGCGCTGGCACCGGGTGGTGCCGAATTTCGTGGCGCAGGCGGGGGACCCCCGCGGCGATGGCTGGGGCGGGCCGGGCACCACGGTGCGCGACGAGATCAACCCGCAGCGCTACGTCGCCGGCACGGTCGGCATGGCGCTCTCCGGTCCCGATACCGGCGGGAGCCAGTTCTTCATCACCGAGTCGTCCCAGCCCCACCTGGACGGCACCTACACGGTGTTCGGCCGGGTGAGCGGCGACATGCGCGTCCTGACGCTGATCACGCAGGGCGACCGGATCCGGAGCATTCACCGATGAAGCGGATCGCATCGCTCCGCGCCGCGCTGTGCGTGGCCCTGCTCGTCGCCGCCCCGGCCATCGCGGCGGGCCAATTCGGCTACTTCGGGGAGAACAAGATCCAGTACCACAGCTTCGCGTGGCGGATTCTCAAGGGCCAGCACGTCGATCTGTATTTCTATCCCGCCGAAGAGGAGCTGGCCCGCGTCGCCCTGGCGTACGCGGAGGAGAGCTACGGCGTGCTGCAGCGGCGCTTCAACCACGCCGTGGAGCATCGCATCCCGCTCATCGTGTACGCGTCGCATTCCGACTTCGAGCAGACCAACGTGCTGCCCTACGCGCCGCCGGAGGGACTGCTCGGCGTCACCGACTTCCTGAAACAGCGGGTGACCCTGCCGTTCACAGGGAACTACGTGGAGTTCCGGCACACGCTGCGCCACGAGCTGGTGCACGTGTTCCAGCTCAGCCTCGCGACCGACGCGTATCTCCACTACCCGCGCGCGCAACGCGTCGGCCTGCCGCTGTGGTTCACCGAAGGGCTCGCCGAGTACTTCTCCGCCGGGGAAGACACGCGCGACGAGATGATCCTGCGGGAGCTGGCGGTCTCGGGGCGGATGCCGACGCTGGCGCAACTCGCGTACGCCGGCGGCGGCATCATCTATCCGATCGGCGGGAGCATCCTCCGCTACCTGGGCACGACGTACGGCGATTGGCGGATAGTCTCGTTGTACCACGATGTGTGGAAGTATCCGACCCTGGATGCGGCGGTGCACGAGCTGTACGGCAAGTCGCTCGAGCAGCTGTCGGACGAATGGCAGTTCTGGATGCGACGCCGCTACTTCTCGGATGTCGGCACCACCCGGCCGCTCTCCCTCGTCGCGAAACAACTCACCACGCTCGCCATCAAGCCGGCGGCGTACCGACTCCCCGGCGACAGCGTCGTCCGTGTGCTGTACTTCTCGCCCGCCGACGGCTACGCGAGCATTTACAGCCGGCCGCTGGCGGGCGGCTCCGCGCAGCTGGTGATCCACGGGGAGCGGACCCCGGAGTTCGAGTCCTTCCACTACTTCGAATCGCGTATCGACGTGAACGCCGCCGGCATCGCCGTGTTCGGCAGCCGGTTCGAGTCGCGCGACGCGCTGATCTTCTGGGACTTGAAGCGCGAGCGGCTCGCGGGCCGCTATCAGTTCCCCGATCTGGTGTCCATACTCTCGCCCTCGTGGGCCCCCGACGGGAAGAGCGTCGTCTTCAGCGGCCTCGCGGTGTCGGGGTATTCGGATCTGTACCGGCTGTGGCTGGCGGATGGACGGCTCGAGCGACTCACGACGGACCGCTACCAGGACATCGATCCCTCCGTGAGTCCCGACGGCCGCACCGTCGTGTTCTCGTCCGATCGCACGGCGTTCGGGCCGCAGGGCGCCCGCAACCTCTTCCTGCTCGATCTGGAAACCGGGGCGGTCCGCTACCTCACCTACGGCGACTGGCAGGACGACGGGCCGCACTGGTCGGCGGCCACCGGCCAGATCTGGTTCACGAGCGACCGGGACGGCACGCTCCAGCTCTATGCGGTGGATACGGCGGGCACCGGCCGGCGCGAAACCGCCGTGCTGGGGGGCGCGTTCGATCCGCAATTCGTGGACAGCGCGGCGGGGCTCGTCTTCGGCGGGTTCTCCGATCTGAGCTTCAACCTCTACCACGCCGAGGCGCCGTCTCGCTCCGACTCGGGCGCCACGCTGGTCGCGTTGGATAGCGCTCCCGCGGCCCCGGGATGGGAGTGGCCGGAGCTCAAGTCCGCGGCCGTGGCGGGGGCCTCGACCACGCCGTACAAGCGGCACTACGGGCTCGACTTCGCCGCGGGTGAAGCGGCCGTCGCCCCCGGTCTGGGATCGGAGCAGGGCGCCGTGCTGCTGTTCAGCGATCTCCTGAACGACCACGAGTTCGTCGCCACGATCTCCTCGTTCTCCTATTCGGGGAGCGGGCTCGGAAATCTGCTCGACAACCTCAGCGGGTCGGCGTTCTATCTGAACCAGACGCACCGGCTCAACTGGGGCATGGGCGCCTACCGCCTGCGCGGACTGTTCTACGAAGGCGATTTCACCAGCCTCTTCCAGGAGACGAGCTACGGTCTGCTGGGGCAGCTGCGCTACCCGCTGTCCCGCTTCCGACGGATAGAGGCGGAATTCCGTGTGGAGCATTCGAACCGCTTCGATTTCGCCAATCCGCTGGCCGCCGAGCCGCGGCGCGTGGCGTGGCTCGCGTCCAACTACATCACCTACGTGAAGGACAACAGCCTGTGGCTCGCCACCGGTCCGATCGATGGCGAGCGCTACAGTTTCACCGCGGGCCTCGTGAATGACGTCAACCACGGGCGGTTCGACGCGTACATCTTCTCGGGTGACGCCCGCCATTACATCCGGACCTCCCGCCGCTCCGCGTTTGCGGTGCGCGCGCTGGGATACTGGACGGGGGGCGATCGCCCCCGGCTCATCAACATCGGCGGGTCCTGGGGATTGCGCGGCTATCCGTACTTCGGCTACGTCTCAGGGACGCGGGCCTGGCTACTGTCGGCCGAGTGGCGCTTTCCCATCACCGACTACCTGGCGCTGGGGTTCCCATTCGGGGCGGCGCAGTTTCCGGGCGTCCAGGGGGCGTTCTTCGCCGATCTGGGGCGCGCCTGGACGCCGACCACCACGGGCCGCGGAACGCTGGGCAGCTGGGGGCTGGGGTTCCGCATGCCGATCCTCGAGCCGCTGGTGCTGCGGCTCGACGTCGGGTGGCGCTACCACCGGGGGAACGTCACGCTCTACGGGCTGCCGTCCCGCGACCGCGGCGCCCGGTTCGCCGACTTCTTCTTCGGGTTCAATTATTGAACGGGGGCGGCTTGCTTGACCGCCCCGGTAGGCGTTCCTACATTGCCGCGTGTAGCCTGCTGGCGGCGTGCCACGGACGTCCGGCGCCGCTGGTCCCCGAGCCGCTCGGCAGTCTGCCGCCGGACAGTGTGCTCGCGTGGAGCCGGGCCAGCGGGGCGGGGCCGTCGCGGCCGATGGCGCTGCGCTTCCGCTGGCGCTACCGCGACGACCGCCGCTCGGGCGGCGGGCGGGGGACGGCCCGAGTGGCGCCGCCCGACTCGCTCCGGATCGACTGGGCCGCTGTGCTCGGGTTGTCGTCCGGGGCGGCGGTGGTGCTGGGGGATTCGCTCCAGTGGGCGGATCCGAAGGAGAACTTTCCATCGTCCGTGGTCCCGGCGGTGCAGCTCGCGTGGATCGCGCTCGGGGTGGTGCGGCCCCCGCGGGCGGGTGCCGCGGTGTCGGGCAGCCGCGATTCCACCCGGGCCCTGTGGCGGTACGTGGAGGATCGCGATACGCTCGACTTCCGGCAGGGGCTCCTGGCGCCGCGGACGCTCGAGGCGGAATGGCGGCGCGCGGGCCGAGTGATGGCCCGGGGTCGCACGCTGCTCGGGCCGGGGGGGATGCCCCAGAGCGTACGGATCGATGTCCCTGAGAGGTCGGCGCGGTTTGAGCTCACGTTCGTGGCGGTGGATTCGGCGGCGATCTTCGCTCCGGCGCTATGGCGCAGCCGCCGTTAGTGTCGCCGGTCTCGCGCTGGTCGGCTGCCTCTACGGCTTCGCCGGGGGCGGTCTCCCCAACATCAAGACGGTGGCCATCCTGCCGTTCGACAACGACACCCCGGAGCCGGCGTTGACGACCGAAGTGGCCAACGCCGTGCACGAGGCGATCGAGGGCCGGCTGGGTCTGCGCCCCGCCGGGGAAGCGACGGCCGACGCCGTGGTGCGGGGTCGCATCGCCCGCTACGATCCCGACCAGCCGGTCGCGGTACAGACCGGGACGGGGCAGGCGAACGTCACACGCCGCAAGATCCAACTCACGGTGGACATTACGATCGTCGACCAGCGCGATGGCAAGACCTTGTGGCAGCGCCAGGGCCTGACGGTGGAGGGGGACTACCAGCCGCCCCAAGAAGGGGACGGCCGCAAGACCGCGCTGCAGAAGCTCGTCACCGAGATCGTGGACGGAGCGCAGTCACAATGGTGACCACCGCGCCGCAGCAGCGCCGCCGCGGGGCGAGCACGATGGGATGCCTCATCTCCCTGCTCGTGCTCGTCGCCGTTCTCTACTACGGCGTGAACATCGGCGAGCTCTATTTCCGCTACTACCGGCTGCTGGATGAGATGGGGACGCAGGCGCGGGTCGCCGCCGCCCTGGACAACGGCACGATCCAACGCCGCATCGCGGCGGCGATCCAGGAGATCGGCCTGCCCGACGAAGCAGCCACCAACCTGCAGATCACCCGGAACGCCTCGCCGCGCGAAATCACGATCGAGAGCGAGTACAGCGAGTCCGTGCACCTGCCGCTGTTCGATCACACGTTCAAGTTCCATCCCAAGGCCACCGAGCCGCTCTGAGTACCGCATTTAAAGTCCGGTCGCGTGAGGCGGCCGTGCGCTGGCGCGCGGAGCAGACCGGTCCCGTCGTGTTCACCAACGGCGTCTTCGACTTGGTGCATGTGGGACACGTCACGTTGCTCGAGACGGCACGCGCGCAGGGCGCGGCGCTCGTGGTCGGCGTCAACGCCGACGATTCGGTGCGGCGGCTGGGGAAGGGGGCCGAGCGCCCGCTCGTGCCGCTGCCGGAGCGCGCGCGGGTGCTCGCCGCCCTCGCTTGCGTCGATTGCGTCGTGCCGTTCGAGGAGGCGACCCCCCTCGCCCTGATCCTGGCGCTGCGGCCCGACGTGCTCGTGAAGGGGGCCGACTACGCGCCGGAGGCGATCGTCGGCGCGGGGGAAGTCGCGGGCTGGGGCGGGCGCGTCGTGCGGGTCCCGCTCGTCGAGGGGAGGTCGACGACCGACCTGATTCAGCGCGTCCGCGGCGGTGCGGGGTAGCGCCGCGATGAAACTGCTCGTGTCCACGCGCAGCCCGGGGAAGACCCGCGAGATCCGGGACCTGTTCTCCGGGCTGCCGTTTCAAGTGGTATTCCCCGACGAGATCGGCCTGGAGCGGTTGCCGGAGGAAGACGAGTTGGAGGAGACCGATACCTATACCGGCAACGCCGTGGCCAAGGCGCGTCACTTCGCCGGGCGGAGCGGGCTGCCGACGGTCGCCGACGACTCGGGGTTGGAGGTCGATGCGCTGGGCGGCGCGCCCGGGGTGCGGTCGGCCCGATTCGCGGTCCGGCAGGCGCGTGTCGCGCCCGGGCAGTCGGTGGACGATGCCAACAACGCGCTGCTGCTGGATCAGCTCGCGCAGGTGCCGGAGGCGCGACGCACCGCGCGCTATCGCTGCGTCATCGCCTACCTGCCGTCGCCGGGGGATGCCCCGGAAATCGTCGAGGCCACGTGTGAGGGGCGGGTGCTGCCCGAGCGGCGCGGCACGGGCGGATTCGGCTACGATCCGCTGTTTTTCTCCGATGATCTGCAGCGCGGCTTCGGGGAGGTGGCGGCGGCGAGCAAGCATCGCGTGTCGCACCGAGGACGGGCGTTCCGGGCGCTGATCGAGGTGCTGCTGCGGCGGTCGATGCGGTAGTTATTGTTGTGTTTAGTTTCTTCCTAGACGTCTAGACGTCTAGACGTCTAGCAGTGCGGGGCGTAGCGCAGTCTGGTAGCGCGCCTGGTTTGGGACCAGGAGGTCCCGGGTTCAAATCCCGGCGCCCCGACTATGGACCATGACCTTCGCCGCCGACTCATCGAGGCGCTCGAATCACGGAGATGGGAGCCCCAGGATGCCGAACGGGCGGCCACACGTATCGAAGCGTTCTACGCGCTCGAAACAGAAGAATGGAAGGTCTTGTTGTGGGAAGTCGCCGGCGGCGAGGGAAGCGTGTTCTTGGTCGCCCGCAGAGTGAATGGACCGTCGGTCTTCGATTCCCCCCTGGAAATGCGGGCGCGCGATGTCGCCAGCGCGCTGAACGAGATCGAGGCGGCTTAGTCGGGCCACGCCCCCCGGTGGCCGTCGCGGTAGGCTTCGCGCCACGCCTTGCGCGAGTTGGCTCCAAGACGGTTGAAGCACTGCTGCAGGTCCACCTCGAGCAGCTCCAGGTCCTCGATGAGGTCCAGGAGGAACCCCACCGCCACGGCGCGGGCGACATGCAGCTCCCGGCGCGAAGCGTACTGCTCGAGTGCCTCGAAGAAATCCGACAGCTCCGTCCATTCCCCGCGTGCCGCCATCCCCGCGACCTGCTCGGACAGCATGACGATGTGGATGTCCGGACCGTCGGAGCGGTAGTCGACGCTCGTGCGGTACGCCGTCCAACGCGCCTTGAAGGGAGAAACTGCTCCCGCGAGGCGGCTGATCATGGTTTCTCTGGACCTGGATTGTGAAGGCATTGGGGTACCGACCGCTGTTCAGCAAGGCCGGTGCCAAGGTCACTGCCGCGGGAACGCCACATGGGGTCGTCCCACGACACGTCGTGGACTCAGAGGGCGAGCGCCACCAGTCCTTCGGACATGGCTTCGGTGCTGGTCAGGGCGGGTGGCACATGAAGCAGCGCCCACCCGAAGGCCGAGACGGCCTCGGCGCGGTCCGCCGTGATGCGTTCTCGGACCTCGTCCGAGATCACCGCTTGTATCAAGCCGTACGCGGCGCGGACGATCCGCTTCTCGCGATCGGCGAGGATGCGGGCGACCTTCTCGACGAGGTGCTGCGATAGGGGTGGCGTGGTCACGAAACGCTCCGCGTGGGGATTGCCAAGGTACATCATCGGGTGCCTCCGCGGCGGATGTCCGGCACTTCGAGGATCCGCACTCCGCTCGGCGGTTGTTCGATGGCCTGCACCAGCGTCCCGATGATCTGCTCCAGCGTCACGAGGCCTAACCGCCGCGCACCCGCTCGGGTCATCGGCACGAGCTCCCCAAGCCAATAGAATGGCAGCAACAGGAGGGGCCAGCGGTGCCCCGGTCCCAGCACGTACCAGGGTCGCAGTACCGTGACGTTCAGGCCCGACGCGCGGAGCAGCGTTTCCGCCTCGCTGCGGGCGGCGATGTAGGCTCTCATGACCGGGGCGGGGTGAGCGACGGAGACGTAGACGAAGTGCCGCGCGCCGGCCGCCCGGGCCGCCGTGACGGCTTCGCGCGCCGAGGCGAGATCGACAGTGCGGAATTGATCGGCTTTGGCCGGGCCGGGGTGCGCCACGCCGACGAGGTGCACGAACGTGTCCGCCGGGGCGATGGCCGCGGCGTAGGTCCGCTGATCGAGCGCGTCACCCGGAACGGGGCCGACGCCTCTGGGAAGGCGGGATTCCGAGCCAGGGCGCACCAACGCGCGGACGACGTGACCGCGCTGTCGGAGCGCGAGGGCAAGCCGGCTTCCGATGTATCCCGTGCCGCCGGTGAAGAACACGTGATGTGGGTGGGTCATCGGGGCTCACGATAGCATCCCGGACGTCTCCTCACTACAATACTGCTCGGCGGCGGAGCGGCTGTTGATCGCTCGATTCGCTCGCCGTCTCAAGAGCCAATCCGTCTGTAGTGGGCGCCCGTAGCTCAGCTGGACAGAGCATCGGCCTTCTAAGCCGAGGGTCGCAGGTTCGAATCCTGCCGGGCGCGTTTTGTGGTAATCGGCGTTACGCCGTGTCCGCTCTCCCCCCGCGCCACCTGCCGCCCAGCCGTCGCTCCCCGCGCGCTTCCTCTCCCAGATCCACTTCGGTCGCGACCGGCGGCTCCTCCCGCGCCTCGCGCGCGGCCGGCTGCTGAGAGAGCCACAGCCCCGGGAGCGGCACGGTGACGAGGATCTCCTCCGGCGCACGATGGGCCGACATGGACCCGAACGCCTGCCGCAGCGCCGGGGGCAACGCGTCGGGCGCGCGCAGCGGACAGGCGATGTAGTTCCCCACGATGCCTACCACGCGGTTCTCGATCAGGTCGGCGAGCGCACGGCCGTCGGCGTCGCGCATCTTGGTGAGCGCGAGATAGCGCAGCGTCGGATCGCCCGCCGCGATCAGCGCCGCCGCGTAGTAGGGGAGATTGGCCGCAAGGTGGGTGAGCAGCCGGCTCTCTCGCTGGTCCAACCCCGGCGCCTCGGCCAGCGCCATGAGGCTCGCCAGGTGCGCCTGCGACTCCTTGTTGAGCACGAAGTCGCGGATCGACAGCAGTCGCCGCCACGCGTCTCCCGCCCGGCCCTCCACGTGCAACGCGGCGAACGACAGCACGACGCGCGTGCCGTTCTCGAGCGTCAGTTGCCCCGGAAAGCGCAGCGGATTCTGATGGAAGTCGGCCAGCCGGATGGCGCCGACCCACCGCGTGGGGCGGGGCGGCGAAAGGCCCGGTTGCACCGGGGGCTGGCCCGGCGGATCCGCCGGAAAGAAGTGCACCGCGTAGCGCACCTGGTCGGCGTGGAGAAAGCACCACACCTGGCGCAGATCGACCGGCGCCGCCTGCGGGTCGGTCTGCACCACGATGCGCAGCTCCGAGATCGGGGGCGCCACGTCCGGATCGGGCGGGCGGTGGCCGATGCCGATCACCCAGTCGAGATCGGGGAGCAGCGTCCGGTCCAGCAGCACGCGCCGTAACGGTGTGGCGAAGCGCTGCACCTGGCTGCGCGTCGCGACGTTGGGCAGCTGAAACGGGATCAGCACCGCCGGGCGGATCCGCGTCGCCCGGGCGCCCACGCGGAATCGCTCGATCGGCTCGAAGAAGTGCACGCCGAGCGTCCGCGTGGGGTCGGGGTTCTTCACCACGCGCCGCACCGATCCGTTCGTGGGCGGGCCGGACGGCGCCTCCATCACACGCAGCGCGCGGCGCCGCAACGTCGACGACGCATGCACCGTGCGCTCCAGCAGCTCGCGCACCGACTCGGCCGCCGCGGCCTGCAGCGTACCGCCCGTGCGCGGCACCGTCAGCGGCTCGATCGGCAGCGCGCCGTCCTCGCTCGCCAGCGCGTTCGCCAGCGCCGAGCCTGCGATCAATCGGGCCATCAGCTCGACAGGGCGCGCGGGACGTGAGGCCGCGCGCGTGGGACCCCAGCTCCAGCGCCAGCGCGCGTCGAACACCTCGAACGCCAGCTCCTCTCCCGGCGCCAACGTCCCGGTATACAA
>JBGQHV010000007.1:0-44775 GCA_041498155.1 Gemmatimonadota bacterium
CATGGTCACCGACGTCTGGGACCAGGTGTTCGTCGCGGTGGGTCCGGAGACGACGGTGGCGGATCTCAAGCGGCAGGCGCTGGTGCGCGCCCTGAAGCAAGCGGATCCGCGCGTCGCCGACTACGTCGTGAAGTTCCGCGGCGCGGCGGTGCTGGATGAGACGACGACGCTCGGGACGCTCGGGGCCGGTGCCAACGCCCCGCTCATCATCTTGCCGACGCGGCGGCGAGCCGTGCGGTGAGCGCTCCGGGCCGCCCCCTCGCCACGTTCGCGGTCGGGTTTCTCCTGCTCGACGCCGTCCTGCTGGTGTGGTTCGGCCTGGAGCTGCGCCGCCCCGGACTCGTGGTGGGCGGGATCGGGTGCGCGCTCGCCGCCGCGCTGGTGGTGGTCCTGTGGTGGCGCTACCGGCGCACCCTCGCCGACGTGGACGCGGGCCGAAGTGAGATGAAAGCCGAAGCCGAAGCGATCCGGGCGTTGTTGCGGGAGAAACGCCTGCCGAGCTGATCCCCTGCCGACCACCATCACGTATCACCCAGCCACGCGCCTGCATCCGGGGCGCGCGGGACATCCCGAGCGGCCCGAGCGCATCGAAGCCGTGCTGGAAGCGCTGCGCGCCCCCGCGCTGGCGTCGCTGGTCGCGTGGGTCGAGGCGGCGCCCGCCGGACACGACGCCCTCGAGCGGGTCCACCCGCTGCGCTACCTCCACGCCCTCGAGGCCCTGGCCGCGGCCGGCGGCGGGCCCATCGACCCGGACACCTACCTCGCGCCGCGCAGCTGGGAGGCCATCCAGGCTTCGGCCGGCGCGGCGGTGGCGGCGGTGACCGAAGCGATGCGGGGGGCGGCCGGCACCGCGTTCGCCGCGACCCGTCCGCCTGGGCACCACGCCCTCGCGGCGCGCGCCATGGGCTTCTGTTTCGTGAACAACGTGGTGGTCGCGGCGCGGCACGCCCAGGCGCTCGGCGCGAGCCGCGTGCTCATCGTGGATTGGGACGTGCACCACGGCAACGGCACCCAGGCGCTGGTGGAGCAGGACGCCTCGATCCGCTTTGTGTCGCTGCATCAGTATCCCTGGTATCCGGGCACGGGCGCCGCGGAGGAGCGCGGGGTGGGGAACGTGTTCAACGTGCCGCGTCCGCCGGGGCTGCCGCGCGCGACCTATGTGCGGGACCTGCTCGACGCCGTGGACGCGGCGCTCCAGGGCTGGACGCCGGATGCGCTGCTCGTGTCGGCCGGGTTCGATTCGCTCGCCGGCGATCCGCTGGGCGGGTTCACACTGCTCCCCGAGGACATCGCGACCTGGACGGGGGCGCTGCGCGCGCGACTGCCGGACCGGCCGGTCGCGGCGCTGCTGGAAGGCGGGTACCGGGTCGATCTCCTGGCGGCGGGCGTCACCGCCCTGGTGCGCGCGCTTGCCTGACGCGGGCCCAGCCCCCGATACTTGAGTCGTGACCGCCACCGCCGCCGCCGTGCCCGCCTCCAAGCACTGGCCCGCCAGCCTGTATCGCCGGCCCGACGGGACCTTGGAGCAGGACCTCGCCCCGCTCCGGCTGCGGCAAGTCATGGAGGGCGGCGAAGGTGAGCTGTGGGTGGACATCGACAGCACCGACGTCCACCAGCACACCCTGCTCGAGAAAGTCTTCGCCTTCCATCCGCTGGCGATCGAAGACACGATGTCGCCGGGGTCGCGGGTGAAGCTGGAGGAATACGACCGCTACATCTTCGTCGTGGTGAGCGGCATCCGCTTCGACCGGAAGACGCCCGATCCGTTCGATCTCGAAACGTTCAATCTCTATTTCTTTCTCGGGAAGAACTTCCTGGTCACGGTCCATTCCGTGGAGAGCCCGAGCTGCGATAGCACGCGCGACCGGCTGATGCGCAACCCGGACCTGCTGGGGCGCGGGGCCGAGATGACGATGCACTCGATCATCGACCAAGCGGTGGACGCGTATTTCCCGATCGTCGAAGCGCTGAACGACCAGGTGGACAACCTCGAGGAGCGGCTGTTCGAGGCGTTCGATGAAAAGTTGATTCACGAGATCTTCAAGGCGAAGCGCTCCGCGTTCGCCTTCCGGCGCCACATCGGCCCGCTGCGCGAGGTGCTGAACGTCCTCACGAACCGGCCGTCGATCTATATCCGCTCGGAAACCCAGCTCTACTACCGGGACGTGTACGACCACACGATCCGCATCATGGAATCGGTGGACACGACGCGCGATCTGCTCGCCGGCGTGCTCGAGACCTATCTGTCGCAGGTCTCCAACCGGATGAACAAGGTGATGAAGCAGCTGTCGATCGTCGCAACGATCGCGCTGCCGTTGATCGTGGTCGGGGGCATCTACGGCATGAACTTCAGCCAGATGCCGCTGACGCACCATCCGCTCGGGTTCTACTGGGCGTTGGGCTCGATGGGCGCCATCTCGGCCATCATGGTCTGGTGGCTGCGCAAGAACCGATGGCTCTGACCCTTTCGACCGAAGTCGTCACGTTGCATACGAAGCACCCGTTCATCATCGCGCGCGGGGGCCGCAGCGCCTACGAGGTCGTCTGGGCCCGCCTCACCGACGGCGACGGCATCGAGGGGTGGGGCGAGGCGTCGCCCTCGTCCTACTACGGCGAGACCGCCCAGACCGTCGTCCGCGTGCTCGACACCCTGGCGGAGCACCTGCCCGACGACCCGTTCGACCTGGAAGACGCCGAGCGGCGGTTCGAGCAGGTGGTCCCCAAGAACGGGGCGGCGCGCGCGGCGCTGTCGGGCGCGCTGCACGATCTCGTCGGGAAACGGTTGCGGCAGCCGTTGTGGCGCCTGTGGGGGCTCGACCCGGGCAAGGCGCCCACGTCGTCGTTCACGATCGGCATCGACACGCCGGAGAAGATGCGCCAGAAGGTCGCCGAGGCGGCGGAGTACCCGATCCTCAAGATCAAGCTGGGCACCGACCACGACGAAGCGCTGCTCGAGACGATCCGCGCCGCCACCGACAAGCCGATTCGCGTGGACGCCAACGCCGGGTGGACGCGCGAACGGGCCATCGCGATGCTGCCGGTGCTCAAGGATTACGGGGTGGAGCTGCTGGAGCAGCCCCTGGTACCGGAGGACATCGAGGGCGTGGCGGCGGTGCGCCGGGCCTCGCCCGGAATTCCCGTGGTGGTGGATGAGAGCTGTATCGTCGCGACCGACATCCCGAAAGTCGCCGGGGCGGTGGACGGGATCAACATCAAGCTCGCGAAATGCGGCAGCCTGCGGGAGGCGCTGCGCATGATTGCCACCGCGCGCGCACACGGGCTGCTCGTGATGGTCGGATGCATGATCGAGACGTCGATCGGCATCACGGCGGCGGCGCACTTCACCCCGCTCGTGGACGTGGCGGACCTGGACGGCGCCGCGTTGACGGTGGACGACCCGTTCACGGGCGCGCGGATCGAGCGGGGCCGGATCACACTTCCCACGGGACCGGGGTTGGGCGTCGCGCGGCGATGACGCGGTTCGCCGACGTCCTCCTGCCGCTCCCGGTCTCCACGCCCTACCGCTACGCCATCCCCGACACGCTCGCCGGGCGGGTCGTACCCGGCGCGCGCGTGGTCGTGCCGGTGCGCCGCCGCCGTGCCGTGGGTGTCGTCGTCGCCGAAACTGACGAGCCGCCCACGCAAGCCGCGCGGGCCGTTCTCGAGGCGCCCGATCCGGAACCCGCGCTCTCGGCGGCGTTGCTGCGCTTGGGTGAATGGCTCTCCGCCTATTACGGGTGCCCGCTGGGGCTGGCGCTGCGCTCGCTCCTCCCCGGCGCGCTGTGGGGCGGGCGCGCGGCCAGGGCCCCGGCGGAGCGCTTCGAGCGCACGATCCGGCTGGTGCGCGCGCTGCCCTCCCTGGTGGAGCGGGAGCGCGCCTTCGCCCGCGCGCCGAAGCGGCGCATCCTCTACGAGACACTCGAGGCCCTGGGCGGCGCGGCCCCGGTGCGTCACCTGGTGGAGCGGTTGAAGCTCGGGCCCACCGTGGTGGAGGGCCTTGCCCGGTCGGGCCTCGCCCGCATCGACCGCGTCGCCGCGCCGCGCGACCCGTTCGCGGACCTGTCCGTGGCCCCTCCGGCCGAGCTGACGGCCGACCAGCGTGGAGTCGTCACGGGAATCCTCGGGACGCCGGTGGACACGCCCATTCTGCTCGAGGGGGTCACCGGATCAGGGAAGACCCTGGTGTACCTCGACGTGCTGCGGACCGTCGTGGCGTCGGGGCACGGCGCCATCCTGCTCGTGCCCGAGATCGCCCTGACGCCGCAGACCGTCGCACGGGTGCGCGGCGTGTTCGGCGACGCGGTCGCGGTGTTGCACTCGGGGCTCTCCGATGCCGAACGGGCCGATGCGTGGCGCGCGCTGCGCAGCGGCGCCCGGCGCGTGGCGGTCGGCGCGCGCTCGGCGGTGTTTGCGCCGGTGCAGGGGCTCGCCGCGATCGTGGTGGACGAGGAGCACGAGGCGAGCTACAAGCAGGGCACCGCCCCGCGCTACCACGCGCGCGACGTCGCCCTGGTGCGCGCGCGGCTGGAAGGCGCCCGCCTGATCCTGGGCAGCGCCACGCCGTCGCTCGAGACACTGCACCGGGTCGCGCTGGGCGCGGTGCGCCGCTTCGCGCTGCCACGCCGGGTGGACGACCGTCCGCTGCCGCCGGTCGAGCTGGTGGACCTGCGCACGGCCCCGCGCGTGGCGGAGGCGGGTGCGGTGCCGTGGAGCGAGTCGCTGGACCGGGCCGTGCGGGAGGCGCTGGAGCACGGGGAACAGGTGATCCTGCTCCTGAACCGGCGCGGCTTCGCCTCGTTTCTGCAGTGTCCGTCCTGCGGCGACGTCCCGGGATGCCCGCGCTGCGCCATCGCGCTCACCGTGCACTCCACCCCGGCCGCGCTGCGGTGTCACTATTGCGGACACGAAGAGGTCGTGCGCATTGAGTGTATCCGGTGCGGCGCGCCCACCCACCGGATGCGCGGCCTCGGCACGCAACAGCTCGAGCACTTCGTGAGCCTGCGGTTCCCGGCGGCGCGCATCGCCCGCATGGATCTGGACACGACGAGCACCAAGTGGAGCCATCACCGCATCCTCGAGCGATTCGCGCGGGGAGACGTGGATGTGCTGCTGGGGACCCAGATGATCGCCAAGGGACTCGACTTTCCCCGGGTCACGGTGGTGGGTGTCGTGGATGCCGATACGGGGCTGCACCTGCCCGACTTCCGGGCCGGCGAGCGGACGTTCCAGCTCGTGGCCCAGGTCGCCGGCCGGGCGGGGCGCGGGCCGGCCGGCGGCCGTGTCGTCGTCCAGACCCGGGCCCCGGACCACCACGCGCTGCGCGCGGCCGCGGCGCACTCGGTCGCGGCGTTCGCGGCGGCCGAGCTGCCGCTCCGGACGGCTCCCAATCCTTATTATCCGCCCCACGTGGGGCTGGCGCGGTTCGTGGCGTTGGGGGCCACGGAAGCCGCCGCGGCGGGGCGGGCCCGGCGCGTCGCCGACTGGCTGCGGCGCGGCAGCACGGAGCGGCTGGGTGGCGCACTCACCGTGCTCGGCCCGGCGGCGTGCCCCATCCCGCGACTGCACGGCCACTGGCGCTGGCACGTGCTGGTGAAGGCGGCGGAGCCGCGGGCACTGGGACGGGTGATGCGGGCGTGGCGCGCGCAGAGTCCCGCGGCGGTCGTCGCGGACCGGGATCCGGTGGCGTTGCTGTGAGCGGGTCCGCTCCTGTAACTTTCGCCGCTGTTCCCTCCCTGGGAGTCGGTGCAGTGCGGCGTCCCGCCTTTCATTATCAGCTACCCAAGTTCTCGGAGCCGCCGCTGGCCCAGGCTCCCGAGGCGCGGTTCGCGCCCGCCCCGGCCGACGGCGTGCTGCCCGAAGGGTTCTTCTCCACCACGAACCTCCCCACCTACGTGAAGGGCAACGGCGCCTGGACCCGGCCCAGCCTGCCGCGCATGGACTGCGTGATCGTGCGGGACGCGAGCGGCCATCTCGTGACCACCGAGCCCCGGCGGGTGTCGCGCGGTGCGGCGGTGGCCATGGGCGCTTCGGAGGACGGCAGCGAGGGCATCCTCGTCCATTCCGAAGGGTTCCTGGGCGGCGTGCACAGCGCCAACGAATTCCGCTTCATGCAGACCGAGGTGTCGCGCGAGCGACCGGTGGACTACGGGGTCCTGGCGGAGCTGCTGGGCGATGAGCGGGCGCGGGGTGGCACGATCGTCTGGGTCGTCGGCCCCGCGCTGGTGCATGCCCGCGCGCGCGAGGACATGATCTGGTTCATCGAGCATGGGTACGTGGGCGCCTTGCTGGGCGGCAACGCGGTCGCGGTGCACGACCTCGAGGCGGCGATCTTCGGCACGACGCTCGGCATGTCGAGCTCGGGCGAAGGGGTGAGCGGCGGCCACGCGCTGCACATGCGGGCGATCAACGCGATCCGCCGCGCCGGCTCGATTCCCGCCGCGGTGGAGCAGGGGATCGTGCAGGGCGGCATCATGCACGCGCTGGAGCGGCGCAAGATCCCCTACGTTCTCGCCGGCTCGATCCGCGACGACGGGCCCTTGCCGGGCGTGCTGAGCGACACGCTGGCGGCCCAGGACGCGATGCGGACGGTCACGGCCCAGGCCACCTTCGCGGTGTTCGTGGCCACCGCGCTGCACGCCATCGCCGTCGGCAACATGCTGCCCGCGTTCGTGGACGCTCCGACGCCGGCGGACGTCCGTCCGCTCACCACCATTTGCGTGGATCAGACGGAGTTCGTGGTGAACAAGCTGCGCGACCGCGGAACGCATCAGGCGTTCGGCGTCGTCACCAATGCGCAGGACTTCATGCACGTCCTGCGGTTCTACGTGGAGCGATGGGAACAGTCCCGGATTCCGGCACCGACGGCCCCCCCGAGTCCTCCGGCCCCGCGCTAGGCGCGCCCGGGGAGGCACGTCCCGGTCAGGGTCCCGGCTGGGCGAAGCTCGCCGCGGCCGTGGCCGCTCAGGTGCCGCCCGCGGAGATCGAGACCGTGTACCTCTTCCGGCCGATCAAGCGGGAGGGGCGCGAGTGGGGCACGGCGGTGATCACGCGTCGCCATCCCGAGGGCCGGCTGGTGGTGTATACCGCGCGCTACATGCTCGTCGTGCGCGGCAAGGAGAAGGGGCAGTCGCGAGTGGAAGTCAGCGCGGTCGCCCTGTCGCCGGCCGAAGTGGTGGAGCAGGTGATGCAGCAGTCGGCGGAACGGAGCGGCGAGGCGGAGCCGCCGCTCGCGCTGGGGCCGGGGGTCTGGTATGAAGGTTGACGGGACCCGCGCGCTCGACGCGTTCCGGCGCTACCTGGCCGACCGCAACCTGCCCGCGACGCAGCAGCGGGTCGCGGTGGCGACGGTGGTGCTCGACGCCGCGGACCATCTCTCGGCCGAAGACGTGGCCGGCCGTGTCGCGCGCCGCGGCGTGGCGGTGGGACTCGCCACCGTGTACCGCACGCTCGAGCTGCTGGTGACGAGCGGTCTCGTCGCCCAGCGTGATTTCGGCGAGGGCTTCAAGCGCTACGAGCCGGTGCCGCCCGGCCAGGCGCACGAGCACTGCATTTGCTCCGCCTGCGGCCGGGTGATGGAGTTTTCCAACGACCGGCTGGAGCGGATGATCGGCCTGCTGGCCGAAGAAGTGGAGTTTCGACCGCACCACCACCGGCTGGAGGTCTTCGGCGTGTGCCGCGACTGCCAGCAATCGAATCCCCTAGCACGGACGAGGTGAAGTGATCGACCCAGCGCAGTTCATGCCGACCCGGGCATTTCTCACCAAGGGGGTGGGCCGCCACAAGGAGAAGCTCACGAGCTTCGAGATGGCGCTGCGGGACGCCCACCTCGCGAGCTTCAACCTGGTCCGCGTCAGCTCGATCTTCCCGCCGCACTGCCAGCTGGTGGACCGGGAGGAGGGATCGAAGAACCTCCGCCCCGGCCAGGTGCTCTTCACCGTGCTCGCCGAATCCGCCACCAACGAGCCGAGCCGCCTCGTGGCCGCCTCGATCGGGCTCGCCGTTCCGTCCGATCCCTCGCACCACGGCTACATCTCGGAGCACCACAGCTACGGCCAGAACGAGAGCGTGTCGGGCGATTACGCGGAGGATCTAGCGGCGTCGATGCTGGCGACCGTGCTGGGGGTGCCGTTCGATCCCGACCAGGCGTGGGACCAGCGCCGCGAGCAGTGGATGCTCTCCGGCGACATCGTGCGCACCCTGAACGTCACCTCGACGGCGGAATGCGGCGACGACGGGCGCTGGACCACCGTCGTCGCGGCCGTCGCCTTCTGTGGATAAACGTCTCGCCGAGCTGCCCTGGGGCGCGCCGATCAACTTCCTCGGTCTGCCCGAGGGCGAGACGCCGCCCCTGGAGGACGCGGGGGTCGTGATCCTCCCGGTGCCGTACGAAGCGACGGTCTCCTACATGGGCGGCACCCGCTTCGGGCCGCGGCGCATCCTCGAGGCGTCGCGGGCGATCGAATTGTACGACCACGAGCTGGACGGGGAGCCGTACCGGGTGGGCGTGCACACGCTGCCGGAGCTGTTGCTCACGGGAGCCGGACCCGAAGCGGCGCTCGGCGAGCTGCGCCAGGCGTTCGACGCGCTGCTCGCGGACGACCGCTTCGTCATCATGCTGGGCGGCGAGCATTCGATCTCGGCTCCGCCGATCGAGGCGCACGCCGCGCGGCTGAGCGGGGACGGGCGGCGGTTGAGCGTGCTGCAGCTCGACGCGCACGGCGACCTGCGCGCCGAGTACGAAGGGACGCCGTTCTCACACGCCTGCGTCATGTACCGCGTGCACCAGGCGGTGGATCTCGTGCCGGTGGGCATCCGCGCGATCACGGCCGAGGAGCGGCGCCTGATCCGCGAGCGGGAAATCCCCACCATCTTCGCGCACGAGCTGGACCCCGAGGAGCGCTGGATCGAGCGGGCGCTCGGCAGCCTGGGGCCCGACGTCTACATCACGATCGACATCGATTTCTTCGACCCGAGTCTCGTGCCGGCGACGGGCACCCCCGAGCCCGGGGGCGGGACCTGGTATCCCACGCTGCGGCTGCTCGAGCGGGTGTTCGCGGAGCGACGCGTGGTCGGCGCGGACGTGGTGGAGCTCGCGCCGCTGCCGGGGATCGTCGCTCCGGACTTCCTCACCGCCAAACTGATCTACAAGCTGGTGGCGTATCATCAGCGGGCCCGCGATGCCAGCAGCCGACGGTAACGGCGTTCCCCTCCTCGCGGCGTTCGCTGCGGGGCTCTTGAGCTTCCTCTCGCCGTGCGTCTTGCCGTTGATCCCGAGCTACGTGGGCTTTCTCACCGGCATGACCGCCGAGGAGGCGCAGGCGCGGCGCGGCACGGCGCTGCTGCACGCGCTCTGGTTCGTCGCCGGGTTCGCGCTGATCTTCGTGGCGCTGGGCGCGTCGGCATCGGCGCTGGGCGCGCTGCTCACCGTGTCGCAGCACTGGATCGCGCGCGGCGGCGGCGTGCTCGTCATTCTTTTCGGGCTGTATCTTCTCGGGATCCTGCGGCCGGCGTTCCTCATGCGGGAGCGGCGCATCCATCTCGCGCGCAAACCGGCGGGATACCTGGGCTCGTCGGTGGCGGGGATCGCCTTCGGCGCCGCCTGGACCCCGTGTATCGGTCCGATCCTGGGCGCCATTCTGACGCTCGCCGCCACACGGTCCAGCCTGGCGCAAGGGACGGCGCTGCTCGGCGTGTACACGCTCGGTCTCGCGCTGCCATTCCTGCTCACCGCCCTCGCGCTGGACCGCTTCCTCGTCTGGTTTCAGCGGTTCCGTCCTTATCTGGTGTGGGTGGAGCGGGTCTCGGGCGTGCTGCTCATCCTGCTCGGTGTGCTGCTCGTGACCGATCGCTTCACCCTGCTCGCCAGCTGGCTGCAGGGGCTGACCCCCGAGTTTCTGCGGAGCCGGTTGTAGCTCGCCGTCCCTCTTCAACTGGAGGTTCGATCGTGCTCGATCAATTCAAGAAGTTCATGCTCGAAACGAACGCGTTTTCCCTGGCGATCGGCGTGGTCATCGGCGGCGCCGTGGCGAAGCTCGTGGCCGCGCTGGTGGCAGATCTCTTGATGCCGGTCATCTCGCTCATCCTGCCGGGCGGCGCCTGGCGCGAGTTCAGCATCTCGTTGGGGGAAGGCCATGATCCCCTCAAGATCGGCGACATCATGGGTGCCACGATCGACTTCCTGATCATCGCCCTGGTCGTCTACGTGGTGGTCGTGAAGCTGCTCAAGCTCCAACCGGCGAAATAGACCGTTCGCGCGCCTGGCGCGCGCGGCACACGGACCCTCCCGGCCCACGGGAGGGTCCGTCGTTTTTCCGGTCGGCACCCTGCACCGAAGGAACTAACTGTCTTTTCATCCTCCCGAGGGATGTTGGGCGACCGCACCCGCGCGCAGGTTCCATTGGTGCTGGTCTCACCCTCTCGAGGAGTGCGCATGAAACGGACGGTCCTGGTTCTGGTCATTGCCGTGTGCGCCATGGCGCTGTCGCCCCTGGCGGCCCAACAGGCGGTCGGTCCGGCGCCAACCGCGGGGGTGAGCGCGGCGCCCGTGAGCACTCCGAGCGCCTCGCTGCCCGGACCGCGCCTCCAGCCCGAGTATCGGCGCTTCGAGCCCAGTATCTCCGATAGCAGCACGTCGCACCGCTCGGCTCTCATGAGCGGCGGCGGAAGTCACACCATCGTGATCTCGACGCTGGCGCTGATCCTCATCGTCGTGATCGTGGTGCTCTTGGTCGCGAAATAACCGTACCCTGAAGGAGTCTCGTATGCCTATCCTGGCCTGGATCGTCGTCGGTATCGTCGGCGGCTTCATCGGCAGCAAGTTCGTCAATAACCGTGGTGAAGGGCTCGTGGGAGATCTGTTCCTCGGCGTCATTGGCGCCGTCGTGGGCGGCTGGGCGTTCAACCAGTTCGGTCACGCCGGCGTCAGCGGCATCAATCTCTACAGCATTCTCGTCGCGGCCATCGGTTCGGTCGTCGTCCTGGTGGTGTACCACGCCTTGAGCGGCCGCCGCATCCGCGCCTAGTCCTCCCCCCCGCGCCTGGGCGCCTCCCGCCTCACAGCGCAGGAGCGCCGCGCGGTACCCCGGGCAGAGCATCGATCCTCACTGCGCCGGGGTAGCTGAAGAAGACGCCCCGCAACGGACATCCGTTGCGGGGCGCTTTGGTCAACGCGGGCGATTCTTGACACGCGTGGCGGCGGGGTGGACTTTTCACGTCGTCACTCCCAGGCGCTTCGTCGCACCAGCCTCTCTGCAGAGTACTCCGTTTCCCCGAAAGCCAATGCCTGATTCCGTCCGCCGTCGCAAGCCCGCTTCACCGCCGCGAGCCGGGAACGGCCGACAGCCGCTGGCCAAGGCCCCGACCGGGATCGCGGGTCTGGACGAAATCACCAATGGCGGACTGCCGCGCGGGCGGCCCACGCTGGTGTGCGGCGGGGCGGGCTGCGGCAAAACCCTCCTGGCCATGGAGTTCCTCGTGCGCGGGGCGCTCGAATACGGCGAGCCCGGGGTCTTCATGTCGTTCGAGGAGACCACCGACGACCTGGTCGAGAACGCCCGCTCGCTCGGGTTCGATCTGCAGCGCCTGAGCGCCCGGCGGGGGCTGCTGCTCGACTACGTGCGCCTCGAGCGTTCCGAGCTCACGGAGGCAGGCGCTTACGACCTCGAGGGGTTGTTCATCCGCTTAGGCCACGCGATCGATGCGATCGGCGCCAAGCGGGTCGTCCTGGACACGATCGAGCTGCTCTTCTCCGGCCTCTCCGACCGGTTCCTGGTGCGTGCCGAGCTGGCCCGGCTGTTTCGCTGGCTGAAGACGAAGCGCGTCACGGCGATCGTGACAGGCGAGCGAGAGGCCGAGCACCTCACGCGCCACGGCCTCGAGGAGTACGTCTCCGACTGCGTGATCCTGCTCGACCAGCGCGTGATGGAGCAGAGCGCCACCCGCCGGTTGCGCATCCTGAAGTACCGCGGCTCGGCGCACGGCGGCAACGAGATGCCGTTCCTCATCGACGACCACGGCGTCTCTGTCCTGCCGATCACCTCGCTGGGGCTCTCGCACCAGGCGTCCACCGCGCACCTGTCGACCGGCATCGCCGGGTTGGACGAGATGTTCGGGAAGAAGGGATACTTTCGCGGCAACAGCGTGCTCGTCTCGGGCACGGCGGGCACCGGCAAGTCCAGCCTGGCGGCGCACTTCGTGGAGGCCGCGTGCGGGCGCGGAGAGCGCTGTCTGTACTTCGCGTTCGAGGAGTCGCCCAGCCAGATCGCGCGCAATATGGGGTCGATCGGCATCGACCTGGCGCCCTGGATGCGCCGGGATCTGCTGCGCATCCACGCCCAGCGGCCGACGGCGCTGAGTCTGGAAGGGCACCTGGTCGCGATGCACCGGCTCATCGAGGAGTGGCGGCCCCGGGTGGTCGTCGTGGACCCGGTCACCAACATGATCGCGGTCGGCAGCGAGACCGAGGTGAAGGCGATGCTCGCCCGGCTCATCGATTTCATGAAGCTGCGGCAGATCACCGCGCTCTTCACGTCGCTGACCGAGGGGGGCGGCGCGGCCGAGCGGACCGACCTCGGCGTCTCGTCGTTGATGGACATCTGGATGCTGCTCGGGAACCCGGAAGCGAATGGCGAGCGTAACCGGACGATCCAGATCGTCAAGGCCCGGGGCATGGCGCATTCGAACCAGGTGCGCGAGTTCGTGATGAGCGCCCACGGCGTCATCCTGGTGGACGTCAGCCGTCGGGCCGACGGCAGCGTCGCCATCGGGTCTGCCCGGGGGGCCGAGCAACGGCAGGGGGCCGCCGGTCGGGCGAAGCCAAGCCGCCGGCGCGGGGCAAAATGAAGAACGGCAGGCGCCGCACCTGGCGGCTACGGCTCTACGTGGCGGGGCAGACGCCGAAATCGATCGCCGCCCTCGCCAATCTCCAGCGCCTGTGCGACAGCCACCTCGCCGGCCGCTACCGCATCGAAGTGGTCGATCTCGTGCAGCAGCCGCATCTGGCGCGCCGGGACGACATCGTCGTGGTCCCGACGCTGGTGCGACAGCTGCCGCCGCCGATCCGCAAGATCATCGGCGACCTCTCGAACGTCGAGCGCGTCCTGGTTGGGCTGGATGTGCTGCCGCGGGATGACGACGCGTAAGCGGCGCCGGCCATGATCAAGAAACGCAAGGCGCCGCGTCGACCCGCGGCAGCAATCGAAAAGCTGCAGAGCCGGCTCCGCGCGGCCGAGGAGACGTTGCGCGCCCTGCGGGCCGGGGAAGTGGACGCCCTGGTGGTCACGCGGCCCGAGGGCGACCAGGTGGTGACGGTGCAGGGCGCCGACCTGCCGTACCGCCTGCTGCTCGACCAGATGTACGCGGGCGCGGTCACGCTCACGCCGGACGGCGTCATCGTCTATTGCAACCAGCGGTTCGCCGACATCGTCCGGCTGCCGCTCGCGCGCGTCATCGGCTCGGCGCTGCGCCGGTTCGTGCCGCCCGCCCAGCAGCCGGCGCTCACCGGGCTGCTCGAGCCCGTGAACGGCACCCGGACCAAGGGCCAGCTCGCGCTGCGGGCGGGAGATGGTGCGTCGGTGCCGGTGTCGGTCAGCTTCGCGCCGTTGCGGTTGGCGGGGAACGCGGATGTCAGCGGGGTGATCGGGGTGGTCGTGGATGACACCGAGCGGCGGCAGCAGGAGGAGCTCCGCACCCGGCTGATCGAACAGGTGATGACGGCCCAGGACGATGAGCGAGCGCGCATCGCCCGTGAGCTGCACGATGAGACGGGGCAAGCGCTGACGGCACTCCTGGTGGGGTTGCGGACGATCGAGGGGGCCCGCACGATGATGGAGGCGGCCGATGTGGCGCAGCAGCTGCGAGAGGTGGCCGCGCGAACCCTGCGCGACGTGGGACGTCTGGCCCGGGGGCTCCACCCGAGCGTCCTCGACGATCTGGGGCTGGCGGTGGCGGTGACCCGCCATGTGCAGGAGTTTGCCCGCCTGCACGGCATCGCCGAACAGACCCGGATCGAGGGACTCGAGGCGGATCCCCCGCTGCCGCTCGTGCAATCCACCGTGTACCGCGTGCTGCAGGAAGCCCTGACCAACGTGGCGAAACACGCCGGCGCCCGACGCGTGAAGATCCACCTCATGCGCGACGACACGATGGTCGAGCTGCGCGTGCAAGATGACGGTAACGGATTCGAGCCCGGCGCGGTCGCCCGCCGTGGCCTCGGGCTTCAGGGCATGCAGGAGCGGGCGGCGTTACTCGGCGGCGCCGTGCAGATCGCCTCGGCGCGCGGACAGGGGACGACGATCACGGCTCGCTTTCCCGTGCGCCGATCCTGACGCGCATGTCGACCATCCGCGTCCTGATCGCCGACGACCACGCCGTCCTCCGCGCCGGCCTGCGGATGCTCATCGAGGCCCAGTCCGACATGCAGGTGGTCGGCGAGGCCGCGGACGGCTCCGAGACGGTGCGCCGGGCAGGCGAAGTCGCGGTGGACGTCGTGCTGTTGGACCTGACCATGCCCGGCCCGCCGGCATCGGTGACCATCGAGCGGCTGGTCCGACTGGTCCCGAACCCGCGCGTGCTCGTGCTCACGATGCACGACGATCCGGTCTATCTGCGGACCGCCCTGCAAGCCGGGGCGTCCGGGTACATCGTGAAGAAAGCAGCGGACGTCGAATTGCTGTCCGCCATCCGCGTCGTCCAGGGCGGCGGGGCGTTCGTGAATCTGACGCGACCGGGTGAAGCAGCGGGCGGCCCTGAGATGCGGCACGTTCCCCGCGACTCACCAGCGGGTGGGCAGCCCAAACCGCTGAGCCAGCGGGAGGTCGAAGTGCTCCGGCTGCTTGCCCAGGGGCACACGAATCAGGAGGCCGCGGACCGGTTGGCCGTGAGCATCAAGACCATCGAAACGCACCGCAAGCGGCTGAGCGACAAGCTCGGTCTGAAGAGCCGCGCCGAGCTGTTCCGCTTCGCCGTCGAGGCGCGCCTCCTCTAGCGTCGGGGATTTCCCCGACCCCCAGTTGATTGTTGGGGGGGGTTCCCCCATATCCGCTCCACGGATCGTTCGTAACTTTGCATGTGGGAAGGAGTGTGGCGGCTCACGAACCTCAACGCGGATACCGCTCTGGCAAAACGCATTCGGGTGATGGTCATCGACGACAATCGGCTGGTCCGCGAGGGGCTTCAGGCCCTGCTCGACGAACAGCCGGACCTGAAAGTCGTGGCGACCGCGGAAGACCGCGCCACCGCGCTGCGCCAGGTGCAGGAGCTCACGCCCCACATCGTGCTCGTGGACGCGGCCTTGGACAACGGCGACAGCTACAACTTCGTGGAAGTGCTTCGCAAGGCCGGGCCGGAGACGAAGGTGATCGTGATGGACCTGCTGCCGGCGCCGGAGGATGTGATCGAGTTCGTCAAGGCCGGGGCGAACGGATTCATCATGAAAGACGCGACGATCGACGATCTCGTGAGCACGATCCGATCGGTCGCCCTGGGCGCGGACGTGGTGCCCCCGGCCTTGACCGGGACGTTGCTGTCGCACATCGCGCAGCAGGCGGCGGCGGTGCGGCATGTGCCCGGTGTGGCGGACGCGGTACGGATGACGAAACGCGAGAAGGAGATCATGAACTTGATCGCCGAGGGCATGAGCAACAAGGAGATCGCCCAGCGGCTCAGTATCGCGACCTACACCGTCAAGAGCCACGTGCACAACATTCTGGAGAAGCTGGCGTTGCACAGCCGGCTGCAGATCGCCGCCTACACCCACAAGTCCGGCTCCACCCAAACCGAATAGTCGCTTCGGCCCGCCGATGCGCGGCGAGCGCGCGGATCAGGCCGCGCGCCTCTTGCCGTTGGCGCGAGAGGGTTTTGGCGGCGTGCGTTTGCCGGCCTTCCCGTGCGGCATGGAAAACCGCGCCGGCCCCGTCAGGAGGAAGTTCATGTTGAGGTGCTTCAGCTCAGCCTCGATCGCGCGGTCGACGCGGTGCACCTGGCCGGGGTTGTCGGTGACCACCAGGATGTGCGTGATGTTGGTCTCCACGACGATCCGACCCGTCCACAGGCGTCCCCCGCGCCGAGCCGCCAGTCGCGCGCGGCGGAGCAGCACCCTGATCTTCCTGAGCCGCGGCTCGGGCTGCGGCGGATTGAGCTCGTAGGCATACACCCAGCGCCCTCGAGCCCGCGCCGGTTGTCGTTTGAGATCCATGAGACGTGTCCTCCTTCCTCTAGCGGATTGCAACCTACCCAGCGAGCGCTTCGCGGCGCCATCCATCTTGCGGAGGACGCGGCCGTGCCAATGGGGTGAGAGCGGCCGCACTTCCATCGAAGGAGCTAGTTTAGGCAGTTCTTCACCCGCTGGGGGGATGTCGGTGTCGCACCGACGCTGGCAAGTTGCAGTGCAGCCACGTTCCTGGTGCAGTTTCTTCGTCGCGGGACGGGCGGCGCTCGTCGCCGGAGTGGCGGCGGGGATCGCGGCGGCCCGCGCCGAGCGCAGTGGTCGGAAATTGCCGAAAGGGGCGGCGCGCTAGGGCGTTTCGTTCAGGACCGCCGCCTCGTGAACCGGCGATGCCCGCGGAGCGCGCCCAGATCGATCGCGAGCGCCACCACGAGGCCCACCACGGGCCACAACGTCCACGTGCCGCCGAACCAGTGGTGCACGGCCGAGTACCAGAGCAGCGTCGTCGGCAACAGGAGGAAGCCGATGATGGGCAAGAGCAACGAGGAGAACAGGCCGTCAAACCAGTGCGTGAAATACCAGAGCAGGGCCACCGCGAGTCGCGGCGCCAGCAGGATGAGGGCGAGGAGGAGGCAGGGCATGGCGCGCCGGCGGCTCAGTTACCCGATCCGCTGCCAGTACCGGCGTTCGTGTAGATCGCGATCTCCACGCGCCGGTTCTGCCGCCGGCCGTCATCCGAGTCGTTCGTGGCGATCGGCTCGGTCTCGCCGCGGCCCGCCGTGGAGATGCGGGCGCGATCGATCCCCTCCCCGGTGATGAAATTCGCGGCCGACAGCGCGCGCCGGTTCGACAGATCCATGTTGTACTGGGCGCTGCCGTCCGAGTCGGTGTGGCCCACGATCAGCGTTCGTGTGTTGGGGTACTTCTGCAGACTCGCCGCCAGCTTCCGCAAATTGTCGCTCGCCGCGCTCCCGAGCTGGTCGGAGTCGAACGCGAACAGCAGCCCGTCGGGGAACGTCACCGTAATGCCCTCGCCGATGCGCTGCACGGTGGCCCCGGGCAGGTCGTAGGCGAGCTCCTGGGCCTGCTTGTCCATCTGGTGCCCGATCACCGCACCCGCCACGCACCCGACCGCCGCGCCGATGATCGCCCCGCGCACCGTCGAGCCCGTGGCCTTGCCGACGACCGCGCCGGCCACGCCACCCGCTCCCGCGCCGACAATCGCGCCCTGTTCGGCCTTGTTCAAGGCGCAGTCGAGCGCCAACGCCACCAGGGCGAGCGATGCGAGTACGACGATCACAGAGCGTCTCATGGGACTATCCTCTCATGCGGGTGCCGGGCTACCGAAGGCGAACGTCAACCGTATGGAGAATGCTCTGGTGTGCCCCGGGCGGGTATCGCTCGGAGGGATGGAAAGAGCACTACGCATGACGAGGGGCCGCTGTGAAACGGCCCCTCGGTTTCTCAGGTCTTCATGATCTTTCGACCGGCTCTGCGTTTCTTCACGGGACCGCGTCCACCGGGCGCCTTTGCCGCGCGCCGTTTGGCGGCGGTCATTCTCCCGCCTCTGCTCTTCTTTGCCATTGTCGAGAGCTCCCATTGGCTGTCGACGCCAACGTTTCGCATCGGGCCACCTCTTGTCAATAGCGTCGTTCCAAGGAGCTAGTCCGTCTCCCCCGGCCTCTAAGTCGTATTTCATCCCGCTGAGCGATGTTGCCTGCCGTCCCGTACCGGCAAGTTGTATCAGAGGATATCAGCAGTTCGCTCGAGAACTCCCGGGAGCACACGTCCAATGTCAAGAACGTCTGTCATCACGCGCGGCCGGTCACTCGGCCTGGTGTGGCTCGTCGCCGGCAGCGCCGCGAGCGGCTGCGCCATGAACCCGGCCACCGGCTCGAACCAGCTCATGCTGGTCACCGAAGCGCAGGAGATCGCGATGGGCCGGCAGGCCGACACCGCGGTCATCGCGACCATCGGGCTGTATCCGGACGCCGCCTGGCAACGCTACATCCAGCAGTTCGGCGCACGACTCGCCGCCACGTCGGAGCGCCCCAACCTCCCCTGGACGTTCCGGGTGGTGGACGACCCGGCGGTGAACGCCTTCGCGCTCCCCGGCGGCTTCGTCTACGTGACGCGGGGACTCCTGACCCACCTGACCTCCGAGGCGGAGCTGGCCTCCGTCGTGGGCCACGAGATCGGCCACGTGACGGCCCGACACACGGCGGCCGAGATGAGCAAGCAGCAGCTCATCGGGCTGGGCCTCGCGGTCGGCAGCATGGCGAATTCCCAGGTCGCGAAATACGCGGGCGCCGCGAACCAGGCGCTCGGGATCCTGTACCTCAAGTTCTCCCGCGACGACGAGAGTCAGGCGGATCAGCTCGGCCTGCGCTACATGCGCCGCGCCAACTTCGATCCCCGCCAGATGCCCGAGGTGTTCCGCATGCTCGACCGGCTGAGCGCGGCCGAGGGCGGCGCCCGCCTCCCCACCTGGCTCGAGACGCACCCCAGCCCGGCGAACCGCGTCGCCGCCATCAACAGTCAGATCGCGGCGCTGCCGCAGGATTTCTCCGGGACGAGCGTCAATCGCGACGCCTACGAGCGGCTGCTGGAGGGCCTGGTGTTCGGGTTGAACCCGCGTCAGGGCTATTTCGTGGGCAGCCAGTTCTCTCATCCCGATCTGGCCTTCCGGGTGACGTTCCCCGATGGCTGGAACACCAACAACGGGGCGCAGGCGGTGGTCGCGGTCAGCCCGCAGGGCGATGCCGCCGTCGAGCTGTCGCAGGCACCGGCGCAGAGCGCGGACGCGGCGGCCCGGGCCTTCCTGTCGCAGGACGGCATCACGGGTGGCACCACCGCGCGGACCACCCAGAGCGGATTGTCCGGCGTGAGCGCGCCCTTTACGGCGGCCACCACGAACGGCGAGCTCCGGGGCACGGTGTCGTTCGTCGAGTACGGTGGCAGCGTCTATCAGCTCGTGGGCTACGCCTCGGCCGCGCGTTGGCCGGCCTATCAGGCGACGGCCGAGCGCACGCTGCAGAGCTTCCAGCGGCTGACCGATCCGGCGGCGCTGCACGCGCAACCGCAGCGCATGACCATCGTGCCGATCAGCCAGCGGACCACGATCGACGCGCTCGTGCTGCAACGGTCCTCCCCCATCTCGGCCGAGACGCTGGCACTCATCAATCAGGTCGAGCGGCAGACATCGCTCGAGCCGGGACGGCTCGTGAAATGGGTCGTCGGACAACCGCTTCCGACAACGACCTCCTTGCGCGTGACCGGTCAGTGATCGCGCGGCGGAGGCAGCAGGTTCTCGCAGGACAACGGAGATGCATATGAAACCGAAATACTGGACCCGCGTGGTTGCAGCCTTGAGCGTTGCAACCCTCGTGGCCTGTAAGCCAACGGGGCAGGCGGCGGAAGCCGCGAACGCTCCGGCGAACACGTCCCGGACGCTCGACGCGGGACGGCAGTTTTCGATGGCCATGACGGAGACGATCAGCTCAC
This sequence comes from Gemmatimonadota bacterium, assembly GCA_041498155.1. Lineage (GTDB taxonomy): Bacteria > Gemmatimonadota > Gemmatimonadetes > Gemmatimonadales > GWC2-71-9 > DASTHG01. The sequence goes on from JBGQHV010000007.1 coordinate 19,667, forward strand.
GCACCGCGAAGGCGGGCGATCCGTTCACCGCGACGGTCGTGACGGACGTGCAGGATGACGGGGGCCGGGTGGCGATTCCGGCGGGCTCCGTGGTGTCGGGAACGATCACCGACGTCAAGGCCGCGCCGAACCCGAGCAGCCCGGGGACGCTGACCCTGGCGGTGAACAGCGTGACGGTGCGCGGTCGCAGCTATCCGATCGAAGTGAGCATCGATTCGCTGGATACTGAGCGCCACGGCCAGGGCGTCTCCGGTGGGGACGTCGCCAAGGTCGGGGTGGGTGCGGCCGCGGGTGCGATCCTGGGCCGGGTCATCGGCAAGAATACGAAGGGCGCCGTGATCGGCGGGATCGTGGGCGGCATCGTGGGCGCCGGCATCGCGGTTCAGGGCAAGGACGCCGACATCGTTCTCCCAGCCGGGACCCATGTGCTGGTCACGCTGTCGAAACATCTCACCGTCGCATGAAGCCGCTGGTGATTGCGGGCGTCGTGCTCGCGGGTCTCGGGGCCTTTGTCCTGCTGAAAGGGCTCACCTACGCCTCGCAGAGCAACGTCCTGAAGGTCGGCGACCTTCAGGTCACCGCCGAAGAGCATCGGCTGGTTCCCCCATGGGTCGGCGGGGTGGCGCTCGTTGGCGGGTTGGTGCTGATCGGCGCCGGGGTGGGGAAGCGTCGTGGAGCGTGACCGGCAGGGCGCCCAGTCCGTAGCGCAGGTGTGCGCCCGGTGCGGCGCCTCGGGCGATCATATGCACGGTCACGCGACGCGCGTCGGCACCGGCGCGCGCATCCTGTGGTTCTGCGCCAAGTGCCTCAATCCCGGCGACGATGTACCCGGCGAGAACCGGGCGTAACGGTGCCCGATGACCGCCCTTCTGGTGCTGCTGGTGTTCAGTCTCCTTTTACTGCTCGGCGACGACGCTGGGGGCCCTGTCTCGAAACGACCGCGAGGTACCCGATGAGACCCACACGACTGCTCCCGCCCGACGGTACGCTGGACGAGAGTCTCGACACGCCGGCGTATATGCGTGGGTTGCCATCCCTCCCAGATTTCCAGCGGGCGCAAGCCGTCCAGGCGGCCGCTCGCCACGACGCCGGCAACCGCTCGTTCAACCGGCAGTTCTGGGCCACCGTGGCGAGCGAGGCCGGCGGTGTGCCCAGCGGCATCCTCACAGCGAAGGTGGCACGCTGGGTGTCGGGGATCGTGGGGGGCCAGAAGCCAGCCGGCTGACTGCACTTAGGGAAGTAGTTCACCGGCCTACAGTCGTTAGGACGTCGCGAACCGCGTTCAGAGCGCTCCGGCAGGTCCCAGCAGGCGATTCTTGACACTGGGAGGCCGGAGCGCAACTATTTCTCACGTGGTGAGTTCGCGGCTGGTCGGCTCCGCAGGAACACCCCCCCCGAGCTTGAGACCATCCGATCCGGCTCGTCGAACACGGATTCCACCATGACAAAACGGATTCGGGTGATGGTGGTCGACGACAATCGGCTCGTTCGGGAGGGGCTCGCCGCCCTGCTGGAGGCGGAGCCGGACGTGACGGTCGTTGCGACCGCCGACGACCGGACCGGCGGGTTGCGCGACCTGCGCGAGCTCGCGCCCCACATCGTGCTCGTCGACGCGGCGTTGGACAATGGGGACGGGTACGCCTTCGTGGAAGCCCTGCGCCGCGCCGCGCCCGAGTCCAAGGTGATCGTGATGGATCTGCTGCCGGCGCCCGAGGACGTGATCGAGTTCGTCAAGGCCGGGGCGAGCGGATTTGTCATGAAAGACGCGACGGTCGCGGATCTCATGAGCACGGTTCGATCCGTCGCCCTGGGGGCAGATGTGGTTCCGCCGGCCGTGACGGGGACGTTGCTCACCCACATCGCCCAACAGGCGGCGGCGCTGCGTCGCATGCCGGACGTCGCCGAGGCCGTGCGGTTGACGAAACGCGAACGCGAGATCATGGACCTGATCGCCGAGGGCATGAGCAACAAGGAGATCGGCCTTCGACTCGAGATCGCGACCCACACCGTCAAGAGCCACGTCCACAACATCCTCGAGAAGCTGGCCCTGCACACCCGGCTGCAGATCGCCGCGTACTCCCACAAGACCGGAACGCCCCCACCTACGACCTAGTCCGACGCCCCTGCTCCAAACGATCTAGATCGATCCCCGCACCAGAGCTAAGCCCTCCCTCATCCGGCTGGCGGATTTCCGAGTAACGTGGCGGCTGACATGTTATGTGCTCGGGCTGCGCCAAGCACGCGCCCGCGGGGAGGCAGCGATGAAGCCGCTCGTCATTGCCGAGGAGGGGATCGCCGGTCGCCTGCGACTCGAGGCCGGGAGGGCGGACGTGGATGCGCCCGCCGCGATCGTGGCTCGAGCGCTCGGCACGTCTCGTCGACGGGCTCGAGTCGCGCTCGAAGGGCCCTTGAGCCTCGCCCGTCGGTGCGCCCGCGTGATTGCCGCGCTGAAGGCGGCGGGGGCCGACGAGGCGTTGGTGCGCTTCCTCCAGCCGATCGACCTCGCGATCCACGCCGCCCAACCCGCCACCCTCACAGACGAAGATCCAGCGGGCGGTCGAGTGCCGATGGAGGGAGGGTCGCGATGAGCCCCGAGTCGTTCGAGGATCTCGATGCCCCGGCGTACACTCGGGCGCTGACGCCCCTCGCCGATTTCCGGCGGAGTCAGGCGCTCGAGGCGGCCGCTCGCGACGACGCCGGCAACCGCACCTTCAACCGGCAGTTCTGGGCCGCCCTGGCAGCGGGATTCATGGAGCGGATGCCGAGCGCGTCATCCATCCCCGAGAACCCCGAGCTCCTGCGGCACAAGTGGTAGGTGTCGTCCCCTAGACGGCCCGCCGCGGCGGCGCCGCGGTGGGCAGCGTCCCCGGGTCGAGCCGGTTGGCGAGCTGGCGCGCCGCGGCGAACAGCATCTTGGACTCGAGCGAGTCCGCGTGGATCTTCCCGGCCGTCACATCCTCTTCGATGCCGCGACAGCACTCGGCGGCCCGCTTCATGCGAAACCGCCCGACGAATCCCTGGTAGTCGGTGGAATCACCCGCCATGAGGACACCCCACAGGCGGATGCGGATGTCGTCCACCGCGGTCTTCAAGTCCGCGACGCCCTCTTGAGGAATCTGGGGCGCCTGCTCGAGGCGCTGCGCCATCGTCAGGATCGCCACGCGCACCTCGTCCATGGCCGGGTTTGCGGCGGGAATGCTCATCGGTTCCGTCGGGTTGTGGTCGCTCTATCATAGGGGTCGGCGTCAGGCCGAGCAACCGATGGGCACATTGCCCACCTGTGCAACACACGCCACAATTAGGGCCACATCCTCCCGGGAGATTCGAGTGTCCGTGAAGGTCGTCGCCGCGGCGCAGGCCGCGTTCGCGTCTCAAGGTCCGGCGGTCACGCTCGGCGCAGTAGTCCACGAGGGTGTGTGCTATCCCGGGCCCGTTGTGACGGTGCCGCTCGGCATGATGAACCGGCACGGCCTGATCGCGGGCGCCACCGGCACCGGCAAGACCAAGACGCTGCAGCTCATGAGCGAGCAGCTCTCGGCGGCCGGGGTGCCGGTGTGCGTCGCGGACATCAAGGGCGACGTCTCGGGGATCGCCGTGCCGGGAGAATCGAACGACAAGATCGCCCAGCGCGCCAAGGACACGGGCTTCACCTGGAAGCCGAACGGCTTCCCGGTCGAGTTTCTGAGTCTCACGGGGCAGCGGGGCGCGCAGCTGCGCGCCACCGTGTCGTCCTTCGGGCCGCTGCTGCTCGCCAAAGTCCTGGGCCTGAACGAGACGCAGGCGAGCGTGCTGAGCCTCGTCTTCAAGTACTGCGACGACAAGGGTCTCTTGCTCCTGGATTTCCCCGACCTGCGCGCGGTGCTGCAGTATCTCACGGGCGACGGCAAGGGCGAGCTGCGCGACTACGGCGGCATGTCGGATACCACGGTCGGCGTGCTGCTGCGGGACATGGTCCAATTGGAGCAGCAGGGCGCCGAGGGATTCTTCGGTGAGCCGGAGTTTGATCTCGACGACCTGATCAAGACCGCGCCCGACGGTCGCGGCCTCGTCAGCGTGCTGGAGCTGACCGACGTCCAGGACCGCCCCGCGCTCTTCTCCACGTTCATGATGTGGATGCTGGCGCGGCTGTACCACGACCTCCCGGAGATCGGCGACCCCGACAAACCGAAGCTCGTGTTCTTCTTCGATGAAGCCCACCTGCTGTTCGACAACGCCAGCAAGGAGTTTCTCGAGCAAGTGCAGCAGGTCGTGCGCCTGATCCGCTCCAAGGGCGTCGGCATCTTCTTCGTGACGCAAAGCCCCAAGGACGTTCCCGACGAGATCCTGGGTCAGCTGGGACACAAAGTGCAGCACGCCCTGCGGGCGTTCACGCCGGAGGACGACGCGGCGCTCAAGGCGGCGGCGCGCACGTTCCCCAAGACGGAGTTCTACGACGTGCAGCAGACGCTCCAGTCGCTGGGCATCGGCGAGGCGCTGGTGACCGCGCTCACCCCGCGCGGCGTGCCGACGCCGCCGTTCGCGACGCGGCTCATTCCACCCGGGTCGCGGATGGGTCCGTTGACGGACGCGGAAATGGCGCAGGCGCTCGGGGCCTCGGCCCAGATCCGCAAGTACGCCGAGGACGTGGACCGGGAGAGCGCCCGCGAGCGCCTGGCCGCCCGCGTGACCGGCGTCGACGCGGTGCGCGTTCCACCGGGGCCCGCTCCCACATCCGCGCCCGGGAGCTCGCGCGGCGCCGCCAAACCGGCCCCGACCACGTTCGACAAGATCCTCAAGTCCCCGGTGGTGCGCTCGGTGGCGGGCCAGCTCACCCGCGGGATTCTGGGCGCCCTGATGGGCTCGGCGCGACGGCGCTCGAGCTGGTAGGATTCGATCTGCGTCGGTTTCGCAGGATTCTTTTCACAGGAGGACGACGATGACAGATCCCCATGAACCGCTCCCGGATTTTTCCGACGTCCAGGGCGGGAGCTCCTCGACGGCGCCGAAGCCGCAGGAGCGGACCTATACGGTCGTGAAGGGAGACAGCCTGTCGAAGATCGCCAAGGCGCTGCTGGGCAGCGCCGGCAAATGGAAGCTGATTTACGAGGCCAACAAGGACATCATCAAGAACCCCGACCTGATCTATCCGGGGCAGGTCTTCCGGATTCCCCAGGCCTGACCCCCAAGGAGTCGCCCATGCATCGCCACTTCCTGCACCGGGCCGCCGCGGCCGCCGTGGTGCTCAGCGTCGTCGCCGCCGGCTGCAAGAAGGCCTCACCGCCGCCGCCGGCCGCGCCGCCTCCGGCTCCGGTCGCCGTCGCCTCGGTCGATCTCGGAAAGCAGCTCGGCCCGGACAAACGGGTCGCTCAGACGATGACGACCTTCGGCGTGCGCGACACGATCTATGCGTCGGTCGCAACGACCGGCAGTGCCACCAGCGCGGTCCTCACCGCCATGTGGACGTTTCAGACCGGTCAGAAAGTCGATTCCACCGCGACGACGATCGCGCCGGCGGGTCCGGCCCAGACGGAATTCCACATCGTGAAGGCTTCGGCCTGGCCAAAGGGGAAGTACAAGGTCGCGATCTGGCTCGACGGTCAGGTGGCCGGCGAGAAGGAGTTCGAGGTCAAGTAAGCACGCGCGGGCGCCCCGGCAACGAGGCGCCCGCGTCAGATGTGATCGGATCGCAATCGCTACTGCTGCGGTGCGGCGACCTGCGGCAGCTGTCCGTTCGGCGTCAGGTGGTCCACCACTTGCGGCAGGATCGTGGACAGCCGCTGCGCCACGACATTGGGATCGAGGCCGACGCGCGCGGCCATCTGCCGCAGCTGATCCCCACCGAGCGCCTGCGTGATCTGCTGGGCCGACGCGGGCTGATTGGGCCCGGTCGAGATCCAGGACTGGATCAGGTGACCGAGGCCGCCGGCCTGGAACCGCTGCACCAGGCCGCTCAACCCGCCCGGCCCGGAATGCACCAGGTTCATCACCTCCTGGCCGAGCTGCGGATGCTCACCGGAGAACTTCTGTACCGCACCTTCCGCCTGCGCCTTCAATTGATCCAGAAAGCCCATACTGACTCCTCTGTGACGGACGCGAACGCCAGCACTCCGTTGCAGAGGCTAGCGGCAGCGATCCGTCACTGCAACCACTGACTCACACCGCCGTGATGCGAGCAGGCACCGGTGTGCACCTTGCTGGTGGAATAGGTGTTGTCCTTGCACAGCGCCGTCGCGCCGGCGGGCGCACCGGCCGGGGCGCGCACCGTTGGAATCTGCGATGACGGGGCGGTCGTCGTGGCCGGCGTGACGCTGCTCGTCGACCGGCTCGTGGTGGGCTTGGGGCTCGTGGAGCGGGGCGCGCTCGATGACGGCGGGGTCGTGTGCTTGGTCGAGGCGGTGGACCTGGTGGTGGTGGCCGGTCGCGTCGACGTCGTCCGCGTGGTCGGCTTCTTGGTGGTGATCAAGCTGGCGACGCCGCCATGACTCGAGCACCGGCCCTGGGTCGACTTGGCGGTTGAATACGTGCCGTCCTTGCACTTGGCCGTGGCGCCCGCGGGCGCCTGGGCCAGCGCGATGGCGGGAAGCAACAAGGCCGCGGCCAGCAGGGCCGGCAAACGCAATGATGGGGAGTACATGCGACCTCCGGGGGTGGGGGAATGGGTCTCCGCGCGTACGACCCTTTCCCGGCGGCCGGGGTCACAGTGAGGCGCACTTGAAGTCCGGCCCGGCGTTCGGCCAGATTTCGCTGCGGTGGCCCACCTACACGTGAGAATCGGAGGACCGATGCGTATACAGACCTGGGGACTGGCGATGGCCGTCCTCGCCGCGAGCGCCTGCGCCAAGGGAGACAAAGCCGCCCAGCAGCCGGCCGACTCCACGGCGCGCAACCTCACCCTCGCCCCCACCGAGTCCTCGGCGGCGCTGCACGACGTTCCGGCGCCGACCGCGCAGCCGCCGGCGACGCCCCCGGCGTCGTCGCCGCCGTACCGCCCGCCCGCACCTAAACCCAAGCCGGCCCCCGCCGCGCCGGCGACGCGCACCGCGGCCGCGGGCACGTTCGTGGATCTGGCGGTGAGCGATACGCTGTCGTCCCACTTCACGAAGGCGGGCGACCAGTTCACGGCCGCCGTCGTGGCCGACGTCAAGGACGGTCAGGGTCGGGTGGTCATTCCGGCCGGCTCCACGGTGCACGGCACGGTGGCGGAGGTGAAGCCCGCTCCCAACCCGCGCACCCCCGGCACGCTCACCCTGTCGCTCACGAGCGTGACCGTCGGCGGGACGAGCTATCCGATTGAGGCGCGGATCGATTCGCTGGAGACGGTGCGGCAAGGCCGCGGTGTCACCGGCGGAGATGCGGCGAAGGTGGGTGTGGGCGCCGCCGCGGGCGCGATCCTAGGCCGCGTGCTGGGGAAGAACACCAAGGGGGCGGTGATCGGCGGCATCGTGGGCGGCGCGGTGGGCGCGGGTGTCGCCGTCCAGGGCAAGGATTCCGACATCGTGCTCCCCAAGGGAGCGCACATCAATGCGTCGCTGACGGCACCGCTGGTGGTAAAGGCGAGCTAGTAGCCCGCCGCTGAACCTCCCGAGCGCGGGTCCGCCACCCCGATCCACCCGGCGGGCCCGCGCTCGATCCCCATCACGAGCGCATGGTAGCCCCACTCGCGCACCGCGTGTCCCATCGCGCGTAATGAGTCGATGACCGCCGGCGGGTAGCCACCGCGCTCGAGCATCGTTGTGTCCGGCAGCGCCTGGTGATGCAGGCGCGGCGCCTCGATCGCCTGGGCGAGGCTCATGTGGTGGTCGATGACGTTGCTGATGGCGTTGAAGACCCCGGTGATGATGCGCGGACCGCCGGGGGCCCCGGCGACGAGGAACAGCCGGCCCTGCGGATCGAGCACGATGGTCGGCGTCATCGCCGAGAGCATGCGCTTGCCCGGAGCGACGGCGTTGTTCTCGCCCTGCACCAGGCCGTACATGTTGGGCTTCCCGGGCGCCGTCGCGAAGTCGTCCATCTCGTCGTTCAGCAGGAACCCGGCGCCCGTGACGGTCACCGCGCTGCCGAAACTGTTGTTCAGCGTTGTGGTCACCGACGCTGCGTTGCCGTCGGCATCCACGATGGAGTAATGCGTCGTCTCGGTGCCGCCCGGTGCGCCGGCGTCGAACGCCGGTGTGGGCGTCGCCCGGGCGGGATCGATCTCGGTCCGCAGCTGGGCCGCGTAGGACTTCGACAGCAGCCGCTCGAGCGGCATCTGCACGAAGTCGGGATCGCCCAGCCAGCGGTTGCGGTCCTCGAAGGCGCGCCGCATCGCCTCGGTTTCGAGGTGCAGCAGCGCCGTGCTGCCGAAGGGCGGGAGCGAGTCGTACCCGCCCAGGATGTTGAGGATCTCGCCCAGCGTCACGCCGCCCGAGCTGGAGGGCGGCATCGAATACACCGCGTAGCCGCGATAGTCGACCCGGATCGGCGTGCGCCACTTGGGGCGGTAGGCCGCGAGGTCCGCCCGCGTGATGAGCCCGCCGCCGCGCGCCATCTCGGCCACGATCAGCTCGGCGATCTGGCCGCGATAGAAGGCATCGGGGCCCGAATCGGCGATCAACCGCAGCGTGCGGGCGAGGTCCGGCTGGCGGAACGTCGTGCCGGCGGCCGGGGCGTGTCCGTTGACGAGGAACTGCGCCGCCGAGGCGGGGAAGCGGACCAGCCGGTCGGCATCGCCCGCCAGACTGCGGCTGCGATCGGCGTCGATGGGGTGTCCCTGGGCGAGCGCGATCGCCGGCTCCACGAGCGTCTTCCAGGAGAGCTTGCCGTACCGCTTCCAGGCTTCATAGAGACCCGCCACGCTGCCCGGCACGCCGGCCGAGAGGTGGCCGGTGACGCTCCGCTCGGTCGGATTGCCCGCGGCGTCGAGATACATGTTGCGCGTGGCCCCGGCCGGCGCGGCTTCGCGGTAGTCGAGCGCGCTCACCTGGCCGCCGGCGTCGCGGTACACGATGAATCCGCCCCCGCCGATGTTCCCTGCGTCGGGCAGCACGGCGGTCAGCGCGAACGCGACCGCCACCGCCGCGTCGATCGCGTTGCCGCCCTGCTGCAGGATCGTCCGGCCGACCTCGGTCGCCAGGGGATGACCGGTCGTCACCATGGCGTGCGGGGCGGACACCGCCACGGCCCGTCCCGCAAGGCCCCAGGTGGCGGGCCAGGTGCGCGGGATCGTCGCGGAGACCGCGGGCGAGGGAGCGGGAGCAGAGGGGGGGGCGCCGCCGGCGTGAGCGCAGGCGGTGAACAGGACGAGGATTCCGAGCGGTCGCAGGCGCATGATCAATTGTGCACGCCGCCCGGTGCCGCGGTCAACTCCTAGAGGATGAGCGCCTTTTCTTCGCCATCGCGCCGACCGAGGAACTCGCCCAGCGGGGCGAGCCGCTCGATGTGGTCGCAGAAGATCTTGAGCGTGGCCAGCAGCGGCACACCCAGGAAGGCGCCGGGGATGCCCCAGATCCAGAACCAGAAGGCGAGACTCACGAGCAGCGCCACCGGATTCAGGGCGAGCCGGTGTCCGAGCAGCAGCGGGCTGACCAGGTTCGCCTGGATGAGGTTGATGGCGAGATAGGCGCCGGGGATGAGGAGCGCGTGCCCCACATCGTTGAAGGAGGCGAACGCGCCGACGGTGAGAATGACGAGGAGCCCGATCGCCCCCAGGTAGGGGATGAACTCGAGCAGGGTGACGAGCGCGCCCCACAGCAGCGGATTCGGCATCCCGAGCGCGTACAGGGCGGCCGCGACCACGCCGCCTTCGATCGCGTTGACGGCGAGCGTGGTGAGCAGGTAGGTCGAAATCGACGCCTCGGTCGCGCGCGCGATCTCGATCGCCTTCTTCCGGTCGTGTACGTTCGGCAGGCCCTTGATCAGCTTCTGGAGGAAGAGGTCGCCGGCGGCGAGCAGGAAGTACAGGAGGATCGTGACCTCCAGCAGACCGGCGAGAAACCGCTGCGTCGAGCCGAACAGTCGTGACACGATGCTGGGCCCGCGCACCACCACTTCCGTGGGCTGCGCGGTTCCCGCGACCCCGCCGGCCGCGCTTTCCACCTGCTCGGCGGTCTTGGTCACTCGTTGCAGCGGCCGCAGCAACCGCCGCAGCCGGCTCTGCGCCGTCGCAACCGACTCCGGCGCGTGCTCCGCCCAGCTCTGCACCGGGCCGGAGAGATCGTACACGACCAGGCCGCCCACACCCAGCAGGGTGAGCAGCACGAGTCCCGCGGCCAGCGGGAGCGGCACGCGCCACCGGACCAGCGCCCGCACGGCCGGACTGAGGAGGAAGTCGAGCAGCACCGCGAACACGATCGGCAGGAGGAAGGTCCGCGCGAAATACAGCGTGTAGAACACCGCCAGCAACGCGAGGACCGCGATGCCGATGGGCCAGCGTTTCTCTTCATCAATCATGCAGCGACGATAAACCCTTACGGGGCCGCCGGCCACGCCCTAGTTTTGCGACCACGCGTCATGCCCGACACTCCGGCCTTCCAGGACCCTCGCCTCACCGAGCAGCGCAACCCGCGCACCGAGCGCATCGACGTCGCGTCGAGCCTCGAGATCGTGGACCTCCTCAACGCCGAAGACCGATCCGTCCCCCTGGCCGTTCACGCGCAGCGCGAGGCCGTGGCACGCGCGATCGATCTGGTGGTGGAGGCGTTCCGGGCCGGCGGGCGGCTGGTGTACGTCGGCGCCGGCACGTCGGGCCGGCTGGGGGTGCTCGACGCGGCGGAGTGCCCGCCTACCTTCGGCACGCCGCCCCAGCTGGTCGTCGGGGTGATCGCGGGCGGGTATCCCGCGCTGGTGAAGAGCGCCGAGGGCGCCGAGGACGACGTCAACGCCGGGATGGCGGCGATGGACACCGCCGCCGTCACCCCGCGGGACGTGGTGGTGGGGATCGCCGCGAGCGGCACCACGCCGTACGTGCGCGCCGCCCTGTCGCGCGCCCAGACGATCGGCGCGCGGACGGTCATCGTGTCGTGCTCGCCGCCCCCGAAGCTCCTCGTCGATACCTGCGACGTGGTCATCGTCCCGGTGGTGGGACCCGAAGCGCTCACCGGCTCCACCCGGATGAAAGCGGGGACCGCCACCAAGCTCGTGCTCAACACGATTTCGACCGGGGCCATGATCCGGATGGGCCGCGCCTACGGCAACCTGATGGTGGACCTGATGGCGCTGAGCGCCAAGCTGGTGGACCGCGGCGAGCGCATCGTGATGGAGGCGTGCGGCGTGAGCCGCGAGCGGGCGCGCGCGGCGATCGACGCGGCGGACCGGAGCGTGAAGCTCGCGATCGTGATGGTCCGGGCCGGTGTGGACCGGGACGAGGCCCGGCGCCGGCTCGATGTGGCCTGCGGCCTCGTGCGCAGCGCGGTGGGCGATCCGCCGCCGGTCTCCCCGGCGCCATGACCGAACACCTGGCGGTCGGGCTCATGTCGGGCACCTCGCTCGACGGCGTCTCGACCGCCCTGGTGCGCCTGGACGACGCGGCGACCACGGCGCAGCTGGTCGCGTTCCGGCAGGAGCCGTACGCCACGCCGGAGCGCGGCGCCATCATCGAGGCGATCGCGCGCGGCGGGGCGAAGGAGCTGGCCCTGTTGCACGTGGCGCTGGCCGAGCGGTTCGCCGGCGCGGCGCTGCAGCTCCTGGCCACGGCCAAGGTGGCGCCGGGGCACCTCTCGTTCGTGGCGTCGCACGGCCAGACGGTGTGGCACGAGCCGGGTCGGGCGACGCTGCAGCTCGGCGACCCTGCCGTGCTCGCCGAGCGACTCGGCGTCCGTGTGGTGAGCGATTTCCGCTCGCGCGACGTGGCGGCGGGCGGGCAGGGCGCCCCGCTCGTGCCGCTCGCCGACGTGATGCTGTTCGGTCACCCCGAGCACGGGCGCCTGCTCCTCAATCTGGGGGGCATGGCGAACGTCACCTGGGTGCCGCGGCGCGGCGAGACGCGCGGGGCGCTGGCGTTCGACACCGGTCCGGGCGTCGCGGTGATCGACGCCGTCACCCGCAGCCTCGATCCCGACGCGAGCTACGATCGCGACGGCGAGCGCGCCCGGCGCGGCCGCGTCTCCGCCAAGGCGCTGGCGGCGCTGCTCGCCGATCCCTACTTCGAGCAGGCGCCGCCCAAGAGCACCGGGCGCGAGCGCTTCGGGCAGGCGTGCGCCGACCGGGTGATCGCGCTCGCGGGGGCCGGGAACGACGCCGTCGCCACCGCCACCGCGCTCACCGTGGAAACGGTGGCCCGCGCGCTCCAACGCTGGACCCCGGCGGCGCCGGCGGACGAGCTGGTCATCTCGGGGGGTGGCGCGAAAAACCCGGCGCTGGTGGAGCAGCTGGCGGCGCGGGTGCAGCCGCGGCCGCTGCGGTCATTCGACGAGCTGTTCTTCGACGGAGAAGCGAAGGAGGCGGTGGCGTTCGCCTTCCTGGGACTGCAGACCCTGCTCGGCAAGCCCGGGAATCTGCCCGGCGCGACCGGTGCCCGAGGGCCGAGGGTGCTCGGAAACGTCACCCCGGCTTAGTGGACGCGGATACCGAGCCTCGCCAGGTAGTCCATCACGTAGCTCACCGGCACCGCATAGATGATCTTCCCGTTGGATTCCTGGTTGCCGCCGTACAACACGGCGACGACGCGCCCGTCGTGGTCGAAGATCGGGCTGCCCGACGACCCCGGGGCGCCGTAGCCGTCCACCTGGACCACCGACGGGAGCACTTTGCTCACGGTGCCGACGGTGAGGGTGGGAGAGGCGACGACGTCGGTGCCCTGGCCTTCCATGGGGAGGTCGAGGCCGAGCGGGTAGCCGATGATGGCGACGGGATCGCCGCGCTCGAGGCTGTGCGCGTCGCGCTGCAGGCCGAGCACGCGCGGGGTGCCGCCGTTGATGATGACGCGCAGCACGCCGATGTCCGCGCCGTCGGCCGTTCCGATGAAGCGTCCCTGGAACCACTGGCGGCTGCCGGAGAACTTGACGGCGATCTTGCGCGGCGTCCGGTCGCCGTTCACGCCGACCAGCACGTGCTTGTTGGTGATGAGCGTGCCCTGCGAATCGACGGCGAACGCGGTGCCCGAGAAGCGCTCGGTCTCGGAGAACTCGACCAGCACGAGCGCCACGGCGTCCTGATTGCGCGCCGAGATGGAGCGATAGTCCACCGCGCCGGCGCCGGCGATGAACTGCTGCCGGGTCTGCGCCTGCTCGAGCTGCCCCCGCAGCCGGGTCACGGTGCCGGCGTCGCTGCCGGCGTCGGACAGCGCGCGGCGCAGCCGCTCGATTTCCGTCACCGATTGCTGATTTGCCGTGCGCAGGCCCTCGACCTCCGACTGGAATTGCAGCGCGGTGCGCTGCGCCCGGTCGGCCACGCTGTCGGCCCACGCCTTGATGCGCGCGATGTCGGTTTGGCGGTCGTGGGCGCCCTTCCAGAGGACGAACCCGGCGAGCGCCACCACGAGGAACAAGACGGTGAACAGCACCTTCGTGGTGCGGCGCCATTGCCGCGTCGCCAGCTCGATGATCGCCGTGGTGGAGCGGGAGCGGGGCCGGGACGGCGGGTTGCGGGTTGGTGGCGGCGTGGCGGCGGCCGCGGCGGGCACAACCTGCTTCGGCTGCGACATCCGCCCGGCCGAGGCCTCGGCGGTCGCGGTCGCCTCGTCCGTGCCGTCGCCCGGGAGCGCGTGGAACTCGAGGGCCGGCCCCTTGGCCCCGAACCCGATCACGTCGCCGTCCTTCAGCAGGCGGTCGCTCTCGACGCGGTGGCCGTTGACGTAGGTGCCGTTCTTGCTGCCCAGGTCCTGGAGCACGTAGCCGTCGGCCTTGGCCATGATCGCGGCGTGGCGCGATGAGACGTCGAGGTCGCGCTCGGCGTCGAAGCGGACGTCGGAGAGGGGGTGCCGGCCCAGGCCGAGGTACCCCTTCTGGAACGTCTCGACCTGTCCGGCGCGCGCGCCGGACAGGAATTTGAACTGGGCTTTCACGGCGTGCCGGCCGCCCAGACCACGGCGCCGAGGAGCAGCGCTGTGCCGATGAGCAGCACGAGCAGCTTCCAGCGGCTTTCGTTCGCTTTCTGGGCAGCGGGGACCGGCGGCTTGCTGCCGCGGTACACGGGCACCGGATCGGTGCTGGCCTCGGTGTCGATCAGCGGGAAGACCTGGTAGCCGACTTCCTCGGCGGAGGCCGCGGCGCGCAGCCCGTCGCCGACCATCCGCGCGGCGACGACGGTGATGTTGTCCGGCCCGCCGCGCTCGTTCGCCAGCGCGATCAGGCGGTCGCACACGGCCGTGAGATCGCGCGTCTCGGTCGCGATGCGCCCGATTTCTTCCTTCTTCACCTGTCCGGAGAGGCCGTCGGAGCAGAGCACCAGGACGTCGCCGCGGCGAACCTCCTGGTGGGTGAGGTCGACCTTGACCTTCGCGTCGGGGCCGAGCGCCTGCAGAATGATGTTGCGGCGCTCGCTCTGCGCCGCCTCCTCCTCAGTGAGCTCGCCCGCCTCCACGAGGCGCTGCATCAGGGACTGGTCTTTGGTCAGCTGGTGGGCCGCGCCGTCGCGCACCAGGTAAGCGCGGCTGTCGCCCACCTGGGTGAGGTAGAGGTGCTCGCCCAGGATCCCGACGGAGGTCGCGGTGGTGCCCATGCCGCGGTTCTCGGGGTGCGCCTTGGCGTAGTTGTGGATCTCCTGGTTGGCGGTCTCGACCGCTTCCTTCAGCCGCAACGCGAAGCGCTGGCCCGTGACCTCCTGCTCGCGCATCCACGACCCGATCAGCTGTTTGTAGATCGTGTCGGTCGCCATCTCGCTCGCCAGCTCACCGGCGGCGGCGCCGCCCATGCCGTCGGCCACGACGAGCAGCAGCCCGCGCTCGCCCAGCTCGTACTCGCGCTCGGAGACGGGCGCCGTGATGTCGCGCTTCGACAGATCCGCAACGAGGTAGTTGTCTTCGTTGTGGTCGCGAGTCTTGCCGAGGTCGCTCTTGGCGAACACCCGGATCGAGATCGGTTTCGCGCGTCCGAACATCAGGCTAGTCCTGGCACTGGCTGACGACGCCGGTGTAGGTGGTGCTGCTGGGATCCAGTTGGATGGCCGTGCGCACCCAGCGACACCCCTGTGGGCGATCCTGGAGGTTCCACCACGCGTTGCCGATCAGGAACGCCGCGTAGGCTCTGTCCTTTTGGCTGATCGCGGGTGCGTTGTAGAACTTCATGGCGGAATCCCGCACCCAGGTCGCCGTCGTCGGGCTGAGCTGGGTCATCATCATGTCATCCAGTGACTGGTACGCGTGGCTGACGTCGACGCCGCCGCGATTGGACATTGGCGTTCCCCTTGTCGAATCGGTGCGGACGTGTTGTCCCGGGTTCGTGGTGTGCGTCACCGGCCCCGGGTGCGTCGTGTCCGCAGCCTGCACCATCTTGGTTGATTCGGGCAGGACCGACGACAAGCGCGTCGTGTCCGTGTCGAGCGGCGCCGCGGGTCGGCCGAAGATCGCCCATCCCCCGCCGCCGAGACCCAGCAGCACCACGATCCCCACGAACACCGGCACGAGCGACCGCTTTTTGCTGCGGCCCGCCCTGATCGCCCGCGTTTCGTGCGAGTCGATGACCTGCGTCTTCGCCTCGATCTCGGCGCGCGTCGCCGCCGCCATGCCGCGCGTGCCCTTCCGCAGCTGCGCCACGCCGAGCACGTCCTCGGCGAATTTCGCCACCGTCTGGTAGCGGGTCGCCGGCGTGCGCGCCAGCGCCGTGTCCAGCACCTCCTGCAGCCCGTCGGGGAAGGTGAGGTCGGGCCGCGCCGCCGCCAGCTTTTCCGGATCGTCGGTGAGACGCTTGATCATCGTCTCTTGCACCGAGTCCGCCTGGAACGGCAGCTGTCCCGTCAACATCCGGAAGTAGACCAGCGCCAGCGCGTACAGATCGCTGCGGCCGTCCACCTTGTCGCCCGAGAGCTGCTCGGGACTCATGAACTCGGGCGTGCCGACCACGAGACCGGTCTTCGTCACCTTCTGACCCGTCTCGTCGCCGCCCACCGCCTTGGCGATCCCGAAGTCCACCACCTTGACGAGATCGCTCCCGTCGCGCCCGCGCGCCACCATGATGTTGTCGGGCTTCAGATCGCGGTGCACGATGCCGAGGTCGTGCGCGGCCTGCAAGGCGTCGGCCGTCTGCTTGAAGATCGCCGTCGCGCGCGCCAAGGGCAGCGCGCCCTCCTGCTCGATCAGCTCGGTGAGCGGGACGCCCTCCACGAACTCCATGGCGAGGTAGATCAACCCCTCGGGCGTCTCGCCGAAATCGTACACGGCGCACACGTTGGGGTGCGTGATCCGGCTCGCGTTCGACGCCTCGCGATTGAACCGCGCGACCGCATCGGGATCGTGGATCATCGACGGATTCATGACCTTGATCGCGCTGCGCCGTCCCATCTTCACGTGCTCGGCGAGGTACACCTGCCCCATGCCGCCCTCGCCCAGCTTCTTGATCACGTGATAGCGATCGGCGATCACCTGGCCGACGAGGCTCGACGCCGGCGCGGCGCCACGCAACGTGGTGCCGTCGTCCTGGCAGAACCGGATCTCGTCCGGGTACTCCCGGGAGCAGACCGGACAGATCTTCACGGGATCTCGATACGCAGCAGCTTGTCGCCCACCAGCAGGCGGGAGCCGTCCTTCAGGGGCATCGCGCCCCGCGCCGCCACGGCGATGCCGTTGCGGCTCCCGGCGTCGACCACGACGAAGTCCGCGTCTTCCGAGCGCACCAGGGCGTGCTGGCCGCTCATCGACGGATCGTAGGGGAACACCCAGTCACCCTGCTCGCGCCCGATCTGGAGGTCGCGGCCCGGCGACAGCTGGATCACGTCGCGCGAGCTGCCGTCGGCGCGCAGCTGGGTGAGCACGGCGATGTCCGCCGACGGCGTGAGACTTCCCATCCGCTTGGTCGCATCCACTTCGGGCGCGTAGGGACCGGGATAGCCGAGGCGGCGGAACTTCACGATCTGCGATCCGATCAGCAGCTGATCGCCGTCGGTGAGCCGGTAGGGCGCTTCCAGAAACACCCACGTGCCGTTGCGGCTCCCCAGATCGCGCACCACCAGGTGGTCGTCTTCCCACGACAGCTTGGCGTGCAGCGGCGACAGGAAGGTGTCGTCGGGGAAGCGCACGTCGCCTTCCATTCGTCCGATCGTCGTATCGGTGCGCCCGCTCTCGAACGTCTCGAGCGGCCGGCCGCTGTCGTCCTGGAGCACCAGCCGCACCAGGAACTCGGTGCGCGGGGCGGGTCGGGAGGAGGGCCGGGCCAGGCCGGCCGAACCCTCGATCGTCGCGCCGCAGGTCGCGCAAAACTTGGCGCCGGATGTGACCGGGGAGCTGCAGCGGCTGCACGCCGGCCCCGACCCCGGGGCCGAAAGGCGCCGGCCGCAGCTGGGGCAATAGGGCAGCGAACCGACGGTGGGAGCGTGGCAGAAGGGGCACGACGCCCCGGGCCGGGCTGGGGCGCTTCCCATGCCGTCCGGCATCATCTGGGCGGGGGCAGGCTCGGCCGCGGACCCATCCTGGGGTACGGGGGTCGGCACGGCCTTCTTGGCCGCGGCAGCCTTGGAGAGGGGCTTCCCGCAGTCGATGCAGAACAGCGCGCCCGGCTCGTTGGCGCGTCCGCAATAGGCACAAGTGGTCACGGGCGGCGCATCTCCTCGGGCGCAGAAGTTATGGTAGGCCAATCTATTAAGCAAATTGGCGGGCGGAAAGAGGACCGGCTAGCTTCGCTCGCGATGCGACACGCCGCGCTGCTCCCCACCCTCGGAATCGTGGCGTGTGGGGTGAGGCAAGCAGGAATCGCGCCCGCGCCTCCACCCGCGACCGCCCCCGCCGCCCCCCTGCGCATCGACGTGGTGTATCCCGGCCCGACCGACGTCGTGCAGTCCAGCGACAGCGCGTTCCTGTTCGGGAACGTCGGCCGGGGCGACGCGACCCTCACGGTGGACGGCGCCCCCGTGCCGGTCCAGTCCGACGGAGCGTGGATCGCCTGGGTGCCGCTCCCCGACGACACCACCGCCGACATTGCGATCGTCGCCGCCACCGCGGCGGACACACAGCAGCTCGTGGCGCACCTGCGGCTGGCGCCGCGATTCCACCCCCCCGACAGTGCGGCCGTGTGGATCGATACGGCGAGCTTCGCGCCGGCGGGAGCGATGCTCTGGCCGGCGGGCGCCGGAATCCGGCTCCGCGTCCGGGCCACGCCGGGAGCGTCGCTCCGCCTGTTCACGGGCTCCGGGGCGATCATCCCGTTCGTCCCCGACACGCTCCCCGACGAGCCCGCGTGGGGGATTCGGGCGTTCGGCGTGGACTCGGCCACCTACCGCCGGCCCCCGCGGACCGACCAGTACCTCGGTTGGCTTCCCGCCGAGCCGCTCGATCGGAGCGCCATGCTGGAAGTCGCCGTGGGAGCGGACACGACCCGGGCGATCTGGCCGCTCGCGCTCACGGTGCTCGACCCCGCGCGGCCTCCCGTGGTGGTGCTGGACGACGATACGGCGCGCACCGGCACGACCGATTCGCTCACCGTCGGCAAGGCGGTGCCGGGCGGGACGTACCAATGGTTCTTTCCCACCGGAACCACCGCCGCCGTTTCCGGGCGCCTGAACGGCGAGGTGCGGCTGGCGCTGTCGCGCGGCGCCGCGGCGTGGGTGAACGCGGTCGACGTGCACTCGCTGGCCCCCGGAACGCCGCCCCCCGGGGGCGTGGTCGGCTCCGTCCGGCTGAAGGCGGAATCCGGGTGGGTGACGCTGCGCGTCCCGCTGCCGGCGCGGCTGCCGTATCGCGTGGAAGAAGGCGACCGCTCCCTGACGCTGCGCATCTACGGCGGGGCGTCCGATGTGAACTGGATGCAGTACGGCGGCACCGATCCGCTCGTCACCCGCATGAGCTACCGCCAGGAGTCGGTGGACGAGCTGACTATCACGCTGGAGCTGTCGCGACGCGTGTGGGGGTACCGCAGCCGCTTCGACGGCCGGGATCTGCTGCTCGACGTGCGCCGGCCGCCGTTCATCGATCCGCGCCATCCGTTGCGCGGGCGGACCATTATTCTGGATCCCGGGCATCCGCCGCTCGGCGCCACGGGGCCGACGCGGCTGTCCGAGCCGGTGGCGGTGCTGGCCGTGGCGCAGAAAGCGCGGCAGCTGCTCGAGCGGGGCGGCGCCACGGTGCTGCTCACCCGCAGCGACGCCACGCCGGTGGACCTCTATCCCCGCACCCAGTTCGCCGAGCGTCATGGCGGCGACGTGCTGGTGTCGATCCACGCGAACGCGCTTCCCGACGGGGTGAATCCATTCGTCAACAGCGGCACCAGCGTCTACTACTTCCAGCCGCGCAGCGCCGACCTGGCCCGCGCCCTGGACCGCGCCCTGGTGGGGCAGCTCGGCGTGCGGGATCTGGGGATGGGGCGAGGGGACTACGCCCTGGTGCGGCCGACGTGGCTGCCCGCGGCGCTCACCGAGGGCCTCTTCATCATGCTGCCCGACCAGGAGCGGCTGTTGCGCAGCGAGGCGGGGCAATGGGCCTACGCCCGCGCCGTGGCGGAGGGGATCGAGGCCTTTCTGCGGGAGCGCGCCCGCGACCCCTGAGCGGTTTCATCGAACTGTAATGAATCCCCCCCGCGGGGCCGCGGTATATATGGAATATCCCATGCACAGGCTCCCCTTCCGATTCGCAGTCGTGTGCCTGCTGGCCGTGTGGACCGTGCCGGCCGTCCGGCCGCTCCGCGCCCAGGAGCCCGACGCGCGCGCCGCGCTCGAACGGCTGCGCGACTCGCTGGCGGTGGTGACCGACTCGCTCGCGCTGCGCCGGCTCGAAGCATCCACCATCGCCTTCGCCAAGACCGACCGCGACAACCCGCTGCTGCACC
The DNA here is from genome assembly GCA_041498155.1 of Gemmatimonadota bacterium. Taxonomy (GTDB): domain Bacteria; phylum Gemmatimonadota; class Gemmatimonadetes; order Gemmatimonadales; family GWC2-71-9; genus DASTHG01. The sequence continues at coordinate 39,529 of JBGQHV010000007.1, forward strand.
TGCGGCTGGGCTTCATCGCCTACCGCCTGGGCGAGATCGCCAAATCGAAGTCGCACTACGACGACGCGGCGGGCGAGTTCGAGTGGGCGTCCGAGCTGCAACCCGCGTGGCCCTATCCCTGGTACGGCCTCGGGTTGTCGGAGCTGGCGCAGGGCGAGCACGCCTCGATCGCGATCGAGAATCTGCGCCAGCAGCTGGGCCTCGATTACCTCACCAAGGCGTCGCGCGCCTTCGCGCGGGCGACGCAGGCGGACCCGAGCTTCGCCTTCGCCGCGATCGACCTCGCCACCACGGCGCTGGCCCAGCGCATTCACCCGCGGCTCGAGGTGGCGCTGCAGTCGGTGCGCCTCGCCGCCGCGTCGCCGGCGGGCGCCAATCCGGCGGTGCAGCTGGCGCGGGGGCGCGTGGAGCGGGAAGTGGGCGAGGTGGATTCGGCGCTGGCCGGATTCCGCGACTATCTGGCGGTGGGCGGCGATTCGGGGATCGCCCTGTTCGAGCTGGCGCGCACGCAGTTCTTCGCCAACCATCCGGCGACGGCGGAGTCGAGCTACTACAGCGGCGCCCGCCGGACGACGAGCGCCGCGGCCAGCGCCCTGTACCGGCGCGACCTGTCCTACCTCGCCGATTCCGTCCAGCTCGCGGAGTTCGAGGCGCAACCGGACGCGGCGGCGCGCGCCGCCTGGCTGGCGCGCTTCTGGAACCGCCGGGACGTGGTCGAGGCGCGGGAGGCCGGGGAGCGGCTCGCCGAGCACAACCGCCGCTGGTTCTACGCGGAGCGGAATTTCCGGCTGGTGAGCCGACACCGCCACTACGACATCACCGAGGTGTACCGCTCGGGGCAGGTCGAGTTCGACGACCGCGGCATCATCTATCTGCGGCACGGCGAGCCGGACGCGCGCGCGACCTATCCCTCCGACATGGTCCGCGTCCAGCCCAACCAGAGCTGGCTGTACCATCGCCCCTCCGGCGACGTCGTGTTCCATTTCGTGGCGCGCGACGACGCCTCCGACTACAAGCTGGTGGAGAGCCTGGCCGACGCGCTCGGCTTCCGGGCGGCGGTGCAGGCCGCGGGGCACCCCGACGCGTCGGTGATCGACCTGTACGCGTCGCGCGAGCAGTTCGGCGGGACGTACGCGCGGGTGGCGCGCGGCGGCGCGCTGGCGGGGACGGTGCTGGCCGGCGAGCGCACGGAGGGGCGGCGCGCCATCACCGACGGCACGACGACCGACACCTACGGGCAGCGCTTCCCGGTGCGGCTCAACGTCGTGGTCCACGATTTCGTCGCCGGGGCGGGCGCCGGGGCCGGCCCCTCGCCCGGCGAGACGACGGCGACGACGATGGTGGGCGGCGGCGACGGCGCGACGCCGGCTGTGGTGGCGGACCGCGGCGGGCAGGCGCTGCACGTCGTGTTCGCCATCCCTGCCGACCGGCTGTCCCCGGAGCCCGGGCAGGGCGGCGTGCTGTACCCGCTCCACTTCCGGCTGCTCGTCTCCGATCTGCACGACAGTCTCATCGCGCAGCTCGACACGATGCGCGTCTTCCGCGCGCACGAGACGCTGCACGCCCCGAGTTTCCTGAGCGGGCGGCTCACCCTCCCGATGGCGCCGGGCGAGTACCGCTACCGGCTGCTCGTCAACACGGCCGATCAGCTCACGGGGCAGCTCGTGGTGCGGGATTCGGTGGCGGTGCCGGCGCTCGACGGCCGGGCGTTCGCCACCAGCGACCTGGTGCTGGGGCGCGCCGGGGGCGGGCTCGTCTGGCTGCCGCCGCGCGACACGGTGCTGCTGAACCCACTGGGACGGTTCCCGGAGAACAGCGTCGCCGAGCTGTATTACGAGGTGTACGGCCTGGCGCCGGGGGCGTCCTACCACACCGAGGTGCGGTTGGAGCGCCTGGGCGGGCGGTCCCTGTTCGGGCGGATCGGCGGGCTGTTCGGCGGCCGGCGCCCGCCGGTGTTGCTGGAGTTCGACGCCCCCGCCGACGGTCCGGCGACGCGGGTGCACCGGGGTGTGAGCCTGCGCGGCGTGTCTCCCGGTAGCTACCTGCTCACGCTCATCCTGACCGATCCGGCGACGGGCCGCCACGCGACCCAGCACCAGCCGCTCCAGGTGGTGTCCGGCCCGTAACGTTGACACGCTCGCGCGCGGGTCCATAAGTTTCCGCGGTTCCCCCCGGAGATGTGATGTACTGCCCGCATTGCGGCGCCCAGAACGACGAGTCCTTCAAGTTCTGTAAGACCTGCGGCGCCGATCTGTCTGCGACGCTGCCGCTGGACGCGGTCGTCAAACCCGTCGCGGACGCCGCCGAGCCGTCCGAGCTCGATCTGGTGCGCGGTGAGCTGGAGGAGGAGTACGAGATCCTCGCGGAGCTGGGCCGCGGGGGCATGGCGATCGTGTTCCATGCGAAGGAGAAGCAGCTCGACCGCGAAGTCGCCATCAAGGTCCTGCCGTTCTCGCTCGCCTTCGACAAGGAGTTCGTCGAGCGCTTCCAGCGCGAGGCCCGCACCTCCGCCAAGCTCGAGCACCCGAACATCATCCCGATCTACCGCGTCGGAAAATCGGGGCGGGTGATCTTCTTCGTGATGAAGTTCCTGCGCGGCAAGCCGCTGTCGGCGCTGCTGGCCGCGCGCGGCGCGCTGCCGCCGATGGAGATCCGCCAGGTGCTGACCCAGGTCGGGCGCGCGCTCGCCTACGCGCACCGCTCCGGGATCGTGCATCGCGACATCAAGCCCGACAACATCATGTTCGACGAGCACGGCGTGGCGCTCGTCACCGATTTCGGGATCGCCAAAGCGGCCACCGGCTCGAAGCTCACCGGCACCGGGATGGCCATCGGGACGCCGCACTACATGAGTCCCGAGCAGGCGCGGGCGCAGCAGCTCGACGGGCGCAGCGACATCTATTCGCTGGGCGTCGTGGCCTACCAGTGCCTCACGGGCGTCGTGCCCTACGACGGCGAGGACTCCTTCTCCATCGGCTACAAGCACATCATGGAGGAGCTGCCGGTGCCGGCGCTGGAGACCGAAGAGCAGCGCGATCTCTTCGAAGTGGTCCGCAAGATGATGGCCAAGCTGCCCACCGAGCGGTTCCAGACGGCCGACGAGATGGTGGAGGTGCTGGAGAGCGGTGCGGGGTTCGTCGCAACGGGGATCAGCACCGCGCAGACCCGCTCGATGCCGTCGGTGGGGACGCCGAAATACTCCACTGCGCCCACCACGCCCCTGCCGCGGCTCAGCACCGGGCTGCCGCCGGTGCCGCGGAGATCCACCGCGGCCGCGCTCGCCATCTGGCTCGTGGTGATGGGGGCGGTGCTGGGCGGCGGCGGCTACCTCGCCTACAAGAAGGGACTGATCTTCGCGCAGACACCCGACACGAGCGCCGCGCACCCCGATTCGACGCAGCTCGCCGCCGACAGCGGGCTGCACGGCGACACCATGCCGGTCGGGGCCCGAGACAGCGACGGCCGCGCGTTCGCCCCCGGGGCGCCGGGACGGCTGCTGCTCCAGGGCACGATCCCGGCGGATGCGCGCGTGACGCTGGACGGCCAGACGGTGCGCGGCACCCAGCTCGATCTGCCGCCGGGCACCCACAAACTGGCGGTGCGAGCCGCGGGCTACAACAGCTACGAGCGCCAGGTGCTGGTGGTGCCGGGGAGCACGAACACCGTGGCGGTCGAGCTGCAGAAGTCGCGGATGATCGCCGACACGCAACCGAGCGGCGGTCACGGCGACGTATCTACGTGCGACCAGTTCGGGCCGGCGTACAACCAGGACAACGTGTGCTTCGACACGCGGCCCGCGCCCCTCTCGGCTCCCTACATCTTCCTGCCGGCCGACGCGACGGAAACGCCGCGGCTGGCCATCCTGCTGGTGAAGGTGTCGCGCGAGGGGACGACGCTCGACGCGCGCGTGTTCATGGGCTCCAACGTGCCGACGTTCACTACGCAGGCGCTCGATCTGGCCAGACAGCTCCACTGGACGCCGGCGCAGAAGAACGGCGAGCCGGTGGACGCCTGGACGCAGCTGCAGGTCCTGCCGCAGAGGCAGTAATCCGCATCGATCCGGACGCGTACGTCGCCCCCGGGGCCTGGGTGATGGGCGACGTCACCCTGGGACCCGGCGCCAGCGTGTGGTACGGCGCCGTGCTGCGGGGCGACATGGACCGCATCGTGATCGGTGAGTCCACGAACCTGCAGGACGGCACGATCGTCCACGTGGACGAGGGACGGCCCGCGCTGATCGGCGCGCGCGTCGGGGTGGGGCACCGCGCGATCCTGCACGGCTGCACGGTCGAAGACGACTGCCTCGTCGGCATGGGCAGCATTCTCCTGAACGGGGTGGTGCTGAGCACGGGGAGCGTGGTGGCGGCGGGCGCGGTGGTGCGCGAAGGGATGGTGGTGCCGCCCGGCTCGCTGGTGATGGGGGTGCCGGCGCGGGTGGTGCGCCCGGTGGACGAGGGGCTGCGCGCGCGGATTCGTGCCACGTGGCAGCACTACGTGGAGCTGGCGCGACGGCATCGCGCCGGGAACTTCCCGCCCCATGGAACAGGTTTGTGATGTGGATTGTGGGGATGACCGGTGGCACGGGCATTGTCCCGAAAGCTTGATCGGCAAAACGCACGCACTACCTTGACCCTCCGCGCCCGTATCCCGGGTACCAGATCTCTCTGACAGGTAGTCCGTCACCGTGAACGCTCATACCATGAGGGACGAGCCGGCATGACCGCTTCCCGCAACACAGGCAAGCTCGACCTGAGCGCCAACGCCCTCACGGTCCTGGAACGCCGCTACCTCGTCAAGGACGATGGCGGCAAGCCGGTCGAGAAAGCCGAGGATCTGTTCTGGCGGGTCGCCCGCACCATCGCCGCCCCCGATCGCGCCTACGGCGCCTCCCCCAAGGCGGTGGAGACGGCGGCCGAGGCGTTCTTCGAGCTGATGGCGACCCGGGTGTGGATGCCCAACTCGCCCACCCTGATGAACGCCGGCCGGCCGCTGGGCCAGCTCTCCGCCTGTTTCGTGCTCCCGGTGGACGACGCGCTCTCCAACGGCAAGAGCGGCATTTACGACACGCTGCGCGCGATGGCGCTGGTGCACCAGTCGGGCGGCGGCACCGGGTTCGCGTTCTCGCGGCTGCGCCCCAAGAACGACGTGGTGCGCTCCACCATGGGTGTGGCGTCGGGGCCGGTGTCGTTCATGAAGCTGTACGACGCTTCGACCGACGTGGTGAAGCAGGGCGGCACCCGGCGCGGC
>JBGQHV010000008.1:0-40203 GCA_041498155.1 Gemmatimonadota bacterium
CGCGTAGGGCGCGCCGAACCACAGGATCGCGCCCAGCGACAAGCCGAACAGGAACGAGAACGTGAAGGCGGTGTCGATGTGGCGTCGCTCCAGCTCGGGCCGCTGCACCAGTGCCGGACCCAAACCGAGCTGCGAGACGATGGCCGAGAAGCCGGTGACGATCAGGGCGGCGTTCACCACGCCGAACGCCGCCGGCGTGATCAGGCGCGCGAGCACACCGACAACCACGAGCTGCAACACGAAGAAGGCGGCTTTGCCGTACGACATCCACATGATGCCGGCGACGGTGTGGTGGGTCAGGCTGGGCTTACGTCCCAATGAATCGTCTCCAGGTGCGGTGAGGACACGACAATTGCTGCATTTCGCATCAGGCGTCGGACCAGCGGGAGGCACCCGGGTCGCGTGCCGCAGCCATAACTGCTAATGATACAAGGAGTTGCTAGTGAGCACCCAGATTATGGGCCCACTTGATGCGCTACCGCAACGGTCATGCCGCGGAGGCGGAAGCGGGGGGGGTGTACCCCAGGCGGCGGAGGGTGTGGTCGATACGGGTCGAGCCGAAGCGGCGCAGCAGCTCCCGCAGGTCCCGTCGCATCCGGCCCCGGCCCACATAGGCCCGGAACCGCAGCGAGGCCGATAACCCCTTCGGGGGCTGCTCCTCATCATCCAGCTCCCAGGGGTGGAAGTAGAACATGAACCACGAGCGGCGCGCGAGTCGGCGCTCAACGCCCCACCGGTAGACCCGCGGCGGGATGAGGCGGAAGTACCCCCCGCCCGACCAAGGGACGGCCACGGGTCCGATGGCGACGCGCGACATCGGCAGCTCGAGCAAGCCGGGGCGAACCTCGACCACCGGCTGCTCGGGGTCGATCGGGGTGGCGAGCTGTCCGTAGCGGTCGTGGGCCTTGAAATCATAGAAACTGGAGTCGTACCAGTAGCCCGCCTCGGCGAGGTAGTCGAGCACCGCGTCGCTGATCGAGAACATCGGCGCCCGGATCCCCCAGACTCGGGTTCCGGTGAGCTGCTCCAGCGTGTCCCGGGCGCGCATCAGGTCTTCGGCCAGGGCCGGACGCGTCAGACTGTACAGCCGCTGATGCGTGTCGCTGTGGCTCGCGACCTCGTGGCCCTCCGCCACCATGCGGCGCACGAGCGCCGGGTAGCGCCGGGCGACCCAGCCCAGCACGAAGCAGGTCGCCTGGGCGCCGGTCGCCGCGAGCGCATCGAGCAGCTCATGGGTGTTTCGCTCCACCCGAGCTTCCAGCCGGTCCCAGTCGTGGGTCGGAAGGACCCCTTTCACGTTCTCCGCGTGGAACCACTCCTCCACGTCGAAGGACGCGAGGAACCGCGGTTCCGGAGCGGTCACAGCATCCGCCGGCCCTGGGCGCGCAGCTGGGCGACATCCGCGGGCGTGGGGAATTTGAAGTACCGCTTCTGGGACATGTCGACCGGCACGGTCGTGGGCCACTGGGGCGTGCCGAGGCGCGACAACAGGCGGGCGACCTCACGACCGGCGATGGTCTTCGCCTGCGCGGAGAGGTCGAACTGGGAGTCCTCTGGCCGGATGGGCACGCGCACCTCCGTGACGACTTCCCCGGCGTCCAGCTTCTCGGCCATGGTGTGCACGGTGATGGTGATCTCCGGCTCACCATGCAGCATCGCCCAGAACGTGGGCATCATGCCGCGATAGAACGGCAGTTTGCCATTGTGGATGTTGATCGCATGCGGGGCGGCTCGCAGCGCTGCCGCGCGAAAGATTTCGGGCGCCGAAACCGACAGCAATACGTCGACCCGCCGTTCGCCCAGCGTCCGCAGGTAGGACTCGTCGTTGATGCTCGCGAGGTGGCGCACCGGCACCCTGGCGCGGGCGGCCAGTGGTTCCACGCTGCGCGGCCGCCCGAAGCGATCGGCGAGGCGCGCCATGGCGTAGCGGGTCAGCAGGCGGACGAGGTCTACCGTGCCGTAGAGCTTCCAAAAGCGCCGCAGCAGGGCGGTGCGGGATTCGTTGAAATTGCGCAGCAGCACGATCTCGAGCAGGTGCACCCGACCGCCGGCTGATTCGGCCAGAAAGGCCTCGAAGAACCGGCCCGTGAAGAACGGGTCGTCCTGGGTCACCGCGACGACGGTCACGGGGTTGGGAACGGTCATCCGCCGGAGGCTCCGAAAATGAGGTTCGACCGGCTCGCGACCATCGGTCGCGGGCCGGCGAGCCAATGTACATGATGGGATTCAGGTCGCGAAATGCCGAGGGGCGCCGAAGCGCCCCTCGTGGTCGGCTGGCTTGCCCGTCAATCCGCTTACCAGCCGCCTTTGCGGAGCACCACCACCGGGACCGTGCGCAGCATGATCTTCAGGTCCTCGGTGAACGACTGCCGTCCGATGTACTCGAGGTCGAGACTGACCTTGCGGCGCACGTCCTCGATGGAGCGGTCATAGTGGTGGTTGATCTGCGCCCATCCGGTGATCCCCGGACGCACCTTGTGGCGCAGCTTGTAGCTCGTGATCTGCTGCTGCAGATCATTCACGATGTTCGGCTGCTCGGGCCGCGGGCCGACCATGTTCATGTCGCCCAGCAGCACGTTGAGCAGCTGCGGCAGCTCGTCCAGGCGGTACTTCCGCAGCACCCGGCCGACCGGCGTAATGCGCGGATCATCTGGACGGGCCCACACCTGCTCCGTCTTCTGTTGCACGTACATGGTCCGGAACTTGTAAATGCGGAACGGCTTGCCGCCCAGATCGAGCTGGCGCCGGCCATTGCCGGCGACCTTCGGATCGCGCCGGTCCAACCCCACGCGCGTCTGCAGGAACAGCACCGGGCCAGGCGAGGTGAGGCGGATCAGCAGCGCGACGACGACCATCACCGGCGCGGCGACCACGAGCCCGACCACGGCGACGGCCACGTTCAACGCACGGCGGGCCCCCTCGGCCCGTGGTTGGGACGGACCCAACCCTCGCAGCAAGGCGACTGGCGGTGGAACGGTGAACCGTTCGGCGAGGTTCGAGGCGGTCATGGCGCTTTTGGGTCCCGGTCTCGGGGTTGTTGTTTGGTGCGAGCTAACGGGGCCACTTCGGCCCCCCGGCCGGGAACTAGCAAGCACCGTGCGCGCCGGTGCCAGCTTGGGGCAATCTCATAAGTTGTTGTTTTTGAATGTGTTACATTGCCGTTACAAACCCGTCGGCGGGTGGTGACGAATCGGCTCTGTAGCGGCGCTCCGCTAGTTGTAGGGGTGATGCCACAAGATTCCTTCAGACATCATAAGAAAGGCGCAGGGGAGCGAGAGGCTCCCCTGCGCCGTCATGGGAAACGGTGGACGCTATTCGGTGGCCGAGGCGAGGAGATTCCGCTCCAGGCCGTGCCGCTCCATCAAGCGGTACAACGTCGTGCGATCGACGCCGGCAATGCGCGCCGCCTTGGACATGTTGCCGCCGGCTTGCTGCACGAGACGGGTGAGGTAGCGCCGCTCGAACGCCGACAGCAGTCGCTCGCGGGCGGCGTGGTAGCTCTCGCCCGGGGGACCCTCCACTTCCAGCGCCGTCGCGGCCTCCGGGGCGGCCGCGGCCGCGGCGGCGGCCTTCTGCTCGCCGATGAACGGGATGTCCTCAGGCTGAATGTCCGCCCCGGGCTCGAGCAGCACGACCGCGTGCTCAACCACATTCTGGAGCTCGCGCACGTTGCCCGGCCAGGCGTGACTCGCGAGCGCGCGCAGGGCGACGGCGCTCCAGGTGGGGAGTGGCTGCCCCGCGTCACGGTGCCGCTTCCAGTAGTACGCCAGGAAATGGTTGGCCAGGAGGGGGATGTCCTCGGGTCGCGCGCGCAGCGGCGGCATGTGAATCGGCACCACCCGCAGCCGGTAGTAGAGATCCTCGCGCAACGCGCCGGCGGCGACCGCCTCGTCGGGATCGATGTTCGTAGCGGCGATGAACCGCACGTTCACGACCGCATCGGTGGTCTCGCTCCCCACGCGGCGGACCACACCGTCCTGGATCACGCGCAGCAGCTTCGCCTGAATCGGCTTCGGCATTTCGATCAGCTCGTCCAGGAACATCGTGCCGCCGTTGGCGGTCTCCAGCAGGCCGGGCTTGTCCCGGACGGCACCGGTGAACGCGCCTTTGACATGCCCGAACATCTCCGATTCCAGCAGCGCTTCCGGCAGCGCGGCGCAGTTGATGGCCACGAGCGGTCGGCTGGAACGGCGACTGTAATGGTGAATGAACTGGGCGATGAGCTCCTTGCCGGAGCCGCTCTCACCCGTGATGAAGACGGATGCGTCGGTCGCGGCCACCTTGCGGGCCAACGCGATGATCTTGCGGAACACCGGAGCGCTGCCCAGGACGTTGAACTTCTCGGACTCTTCGCTCTCGGGCTTCTCGAGCTGCGCCTGCTGCTGCGAGCGCGACTCGCGCGCCACGATGACGGCGTGCGCGGCCCGGCCGATGAGAATCTGGAGATGTGTCGCCGAGAACGGCTTCGGCAGGTAGTCCCAGGCGCCCGCGCGCAACGCCTCGAGGCTCGAATCGACGCTCGGGTTGCCCGTCATCACGATGACGATCGACTCGGGATGGGTCGCGAGGGCCGCCCGCAGCAGCTCCATCCCCGGGACCTGGCTCATGTAGAGGTCGACGAGGACGATATCGAACCCGCGACGCTTCAGCGTCTCGAGGGCCTTGTCTCCGCGGGAGCAGACGGTGACGTTGTAGCCTTCGGCCTCGAGGTAGGAAGCGCAGCTCTCGCGCATCACACGCTCGTCGTCCACCACGAGAATGCTCAGGCTCGCCCGTGCCCGGGGATCTACCTGAACCAGCTTTGAAACGTCGCGCCCCAGGGCAGGGTCGGTAGTGTTCACAGCCACGGCGTCGGGTTCCTCGTCGCAGGAGTCCATCGTCGCGGCGCCGCTGCGCCGCAGGGTCGGAGCCTGGCCATTGCAGGGATCGGGCCCGCTAGCTCCGCATGCTGTAGGCGGTTGTCGCAACGGCACCTATGGTTGCCCCGACGCCACAAGTCGTGGTCACGGAGCATCACTTTGTTGCGTAAATGCAACAATGTGATGCGTTCCGCAAGGTCCCTGAACGACTGGGTACGAGGTTACGATGGGGTGTGCGTTGCAATTGTATCTCTCGCAGCGGTCTGGACCTTGCAACGTCCGTTGTGCGCTATACCGTATAGCGGCTTCGTTGCGTTTCCCTTGGCCTGGGCCCGTCGGGTACCACGGCCATTCAGTTTGAGGTCTCTGCCAGATGCCGAATGACCTGCCGGTCCCGCCACCGGTCCCGCAGCCCGTCCCCCAGCCAACGGCGCTGCAGGCCAGTTACGGGCTTCCGGCCCCTACGCTCTACGGCGACTCTCATCTCCCCGGTGGTGGTCCGGATTGGCGCCGCATCGTGGCGTCGGTCATGCGATTCAAGTGGCTCGTGCTCGCCGTCGTGGTGCTCGGCACCGGGACGGGGTACGCGCTCAGCCGATTTCTGATCAAGCCCGGATACCTGGCGCGCGCCCGGATCTGGGTCGACGTGCAGGATCCCTCCAGCCGGCAGCCCCAGCCGTTCATCGTCAGTCCCAACCTGTCGATCTCCACCGGCTGGAACGATCTGCTGCAGTCTGACGCCGTGATGGACTGGGTGGTGCGGGAGGATCGCCTCTACCTCGGGTGGGAAAGCGCGGCGGACTCGACGGCGTTCGCGGCGTTCAGCCTCCAGGAGCGCTTCCGCATCGGGGCCTACACGCTCACGGTCGACAGCGCCGGGAAGAAGTACGCGCTCGCCGGGGAAGACGGGTCCACCGTCGAATCCGGAGCGGTGGGCGATTCGATCGGTCGCAGTCTCGGGTGGATCTGGGCTCCGCCGGTGGCGGCGCTCCCCAAGGGGCACGTGATCACCTTCTCCGTTACGCCCCCGCACGAAACGGCATTGTCCATCGCCGCGGCGATGAGCGTGCGGGAAGACGAGAACGGCAACTTCATGGTGCTCGAGCTCAAGGACCAGGATCCGGAGTTCGCGGCCGGCACGCTCAACGCGATCGCCGAGCGGTTCGTCGCGCAGGCGGCGGACATGAAGAAGCAGAAGCTGCACGAGCTGACGGGCATCCTGAACCAGCGACTCAACGAAGCCCGGGGGAAGCTGGCGGGGGCGGAAGCGGCGCTGCGCGCTTTCCGGGTGCGCTCGGCCACCCAGCTCGCGCTCAGCAACAACGGACAGATCGACACGCGAGATCCGTCTGCCAACGCGTTCTTCACAAACCGGATGGCACTCGATCAAGTACAGCAGGATCGGCAGGTGATCGAGCGTGTGCTGACCTCGGCGCCCGATTCCGGGCTGCGGGCCGAGGAGCTGGAAAACGTGCCCTCGGTGCAGCACTCGACCACGATGGCGGCCGCCCTGCGCGAGCTGACGGACAAGCAGGCGAACCTCCGCACGCTGCGCTACCGCTACACGGACGAGCAGCCGTCGGTGCGCAAGCTGATCACCGACATCGACGAGCTGCAGAAGCGTACGATTCCCCAGCTGGCGCAGGGCCTCGTGGCCGAGCTGCAGGTGCGGGAGAACGATCTCCGCCGCCAGATCGCCACCGGGTCATCGACCCTGGCGGGAATCCCCTCGCTGGCGATCGACGACGCGATGCTCCAACGCGACGTGACGACCGCCGAGCAAACCCTGTCGGGGATTCAACAGAGCTACGACCAGGTGCGTTTGGCCGAGATGAGCGCGCTCCCCGACCTGAAGATCCTCGATCCGGCCGTCGTCCCGATGCGGCCCGTGGGGACCCTGGCGCCGGTGCTCATCGTGCTGGCGTTCCTCGGGAGTCTCGGGGCGGGGGTGGTGGGTGCCGTCCTGCTCGACCGGACCGACACGCGGTTCCGCTATCCCGAGCAGGTCACCGCCGACATGGGGCTCACGATCCTCGGTGTCGTGCCGCGCGTGAGCCGCGAGAACGGCAACGGGCGCAACGCACCCCAGGTGATCGAGGCGCTGCGCTCCATCCGGCTCGGCGTCCAGAACGCCTATGGCGCGGGACCGATGGTCCTGACGATCACGAGCCCGGGCTCGAGCGATGGCAAGTCGTTCATCACCTCGAACCTCGGCCTCGCGTTCGCCGATGCCGGGCTGCGCACGATCGTGATCGACGGCGACATCCGCCGGGGCCTGCTGCACCGCGTGCTGAACGCGAAGCGGAAGCCGGGACTCATCGATCACCTGGGCGGCAACGCCGGGCGCGAAGAGATTATCCAGAAGACCGATTTCCCCCAGCTCAGCTTTATCGGCTGCGGGCAGCGGACGCCGAATGGGCCGGAGCTCCTCAGCTCCCCGGCCATGGGACAGCTGCTCACCTCATTGCGGTCGCGCTTCGACGTGATCCTCGTCGACTCGGCCCCGATGGCGGCCGGGGTGGATCCCTACGTACTGGGAACCCTGACGGGCAATCTCCTCCTTGTGATGCGCACCGGCGTCACCGACCGCGAGCTGGCGCAGGCGAAGATCGACCTGCTCGACCGGCTGCCGGTGCGGGTGCTGGGTGCGGTGTTGAACGACGTTGAAGCGGGCGGTGCCTACCGCTACTACGCCTATTACCTGGCCGGATACGAGGTCGCCGAAGAAGACACCGAGAAAAAGCTGGTCCGCCCTGGCTGACGGCTGGCCCCAATCTTGAAGTGAATTCTGTGAACGGCTCCGGGGGGACTCTAGGCGAATGTGCGGCATCGTAGGGTATTGCGGGGCGCGGGAAGCGGCGCCGATTCTGATCGAAGGACTGCACCGCCTCGAGTACCGCGGCTACGATTCCGCGGGCGTGGCGGTACAAAACGGCACCGGGGTCGTGCTGCGCAAGCTCGCCGGACGGGTCGTGCGGCTGCATCAGTTGCTGGACGCCGAGCCGGTCGTCGGGCAAAGCGGCATCGCCCACACCCGCTGGGCTACCCACGGCGCGCCCACCCGCACCAACGCGCATCCTCACACCGACTGCAGCGGCACCATCGCGCTGGTCCACAACGGCATCATCGAGAACGCCGACGCGCTACGCACCAAGCTGCAGGCGGCCGGCCACGAGTTCGGCACCGAGACCGATACTGAGACGCTGGCGCACCTGATCGAGGAAGCGCCCGGCGCGACGCTCGAGGATCGGGTGATCGCCGCACTGGCGCACGTCGAAGGCACGTATGGCCTCGCCGTCATCTCCTCGGCCGAGCCGGGGAAGATCGTCGTGGCGCGCCAGGGCTCCCCGGTGCTCCTGGGGATCGGCGACAAGGAGTACTTCGTCGCCTCCGACGCGTCCGCCATCCTCGAGCACACCCGCACGGTCGTCTACCTGGACGACGGCGATATCGCGGTCGTGACGCCGCAGGGGTACCGCATCGTGGATCGCGAGCAGCGCGACCAGGTGCGCCAGGTGAGCGACATCGAGTGGGACCTCGCCGCCATCGAGCTGGGCGGCTACCCCCACTTCATGCTGAAGGAGATCTACGAGCAGCCCGAGACCGTGACCGCCACCCTGCGCGGCCGTCTGCTGTTCGATGAAGGGAGCGCCCGCCTCAACGGGTTGAACCTCACGCCGGAAGACTGCGTCGGCATCCAGCGCATCCTGATCGTCGCCTGCGGCACCTCGTGGCACTCGGGGCTGGTGGGCCGCTACGCGCTCGAAGAGCTGGCCCGCATCCCGGTGGACGTGGAGTACGCCTCGGAATACCGCTACCGCCCGCGGCTGCACCAGCCCGGGACCCTGGCGATCGCGATCTCCCAGTCGGGCGAGACGGCCGACACCCTCGAGGCGATGCGCACGGCGCGCGCCGCGGGGTGCCGGGTGGTGGGCATCGTGAACACCGTGGGCAGCACCATCGCGCGGGAGTCCGACGGCGGTATCTACCTGCACGCCGGTCCGGAAATCGGCGTCGCGTCGACGAAGGCGTTCACATCGCAGATCACGGCGCTGCTGCTGCTCGGCCTCTATCTGGCCCGGCAGCGGGGCGTGTTGTCGGAAGAGCAAGGCCGCGCGTTCGCCGTCGAGCTGTCGAATCTCCCCGAGCTGGTCACGCGGACGCTCGAGCTGTCAGCGGGCGTCGCCGAGCTCGCCAAGGTATACGCCGACACGCGTAACGCGCTCTATCTGGGGCGCGGGGTGAACTTCCCGGTGGCGCTGGAAGGCGCCTTGAAGCTCAAGGAGATCAGCTACATTCACGCCGAGGGGTACCCCGCGGCCGAGATGAAGCACGGTCCGATCGCGCTGATCGACGAGAACATGCCGGTCGTCTTCGTGGCGCCGCACGATCAAGTGTACCAGAAGGTCCTGGCCAACATGCAGGAAGTGAAAGCGCGCGGTGGGCGCATCCTCGCGCTGACGAGCGAAGGGAAGGGCGATCTGGGCAAGCTGGCAGATCAGCAGCTGTTCGTGCCGCCGGTGGCCCCGCTCCTGTCGCCCGTGGTGACGGTGATCCCCCTGCAGCTGCTCGCCTACCATATCGCGGTGCTGCGCGGGTGTGACGTCGACCGTCCCCGCAATCTGGCCAAGAGCGTCACGGTCGAGTAGCGAACCGGTACCCGAACCCTTATCCTAGACTCCATGATCCGTATGCGTTGCGCCGCCCTCGGGGCGGCTCTGTTGTTCGTCGCGGGCGGAGCGCCGCTCGCCGGCCAGGCGGCGGCCGAGAGCGCCTTCTACAAACTCACGATCTCGCGCGACAGCCTCCAGTCGCTGCTCGCCCAGCTGGACTCGGCCGCGGACTCCGCCTCGACGGTGAGCGCCGCGGTGAAAGCGCGCTCGCGCACGGTGGCGGGCATGATCCGCAACCGGCTGGACCGCGGGGATTTCAATCCGGGCGATCGCATTCGGCTGCAGGTGGACAGTGAGCCCCAGCTCAACGACACCTTTCCCGTGGGCCCCAATCAGGAGCTCGTGCTGCCGGTGGTGGGGGTGATCTCGCTGCACGGTGTGTTGCGCGCGGATCTGCAAACGGCGATGACGCGGGAGCTGTCGCGCATGCTGCGCGATCCGATCGTGCGGGCGACGGCGTTGATCCGCGTGTCGGTGGTCGGGGAAGTGAACAAGCCGGGGTTCTATTTGCTGCCGCCCACGTCGGTCGTGGCCGACGCGTTGACGGCCGCGAGCGGCCCCACGCAGAACGCGCGGGTGGAGAAGATGTACGTGGAGCGGGCCGGGCGCCGCCTCATTGAGGGCCAGCCGTTTCAGGAGCTGATTGCGGAGGGCCGCACCCTGGATGATGCCAATATCCGCCCGGGGGACAAGATCGTGGTGCCGGTGCAGAACCAGGGGAGTTTCTTCAATACGGTGCGGACGGTCTCCATCATCCTGAGCATTCCGCTGACCATCTATGCCTTGACGCAGGTCTTTAAGAAGTAGGCTTTCCACCTTTCCACATCACAAATCCACCGCGTCACGCGCCTCAGGGCGCGTGACGCGGTCGGCGTTTGGCGGGGTATTAACCGGGCCTCTCGGGATCCGTCCCAGGGGCCCGGGTCGTGGAAAAGCTAGGCAAATCGTTGTCCGGCCTGTAAATTGACCGTCCCCGGTCCCACACAGGTTTTCCACAAGGAGCCGTCCGCTCGTGGAATCGATCCCCCACACGTCCGAAGCGCCAACCGCCTCGGCCGGTGTGGTTACGCCCGAGCCAGCGGTTACCCGGGGGCGGCGATGGTTGACGCCGCCTCCGGGATCGCGCGCGCGGCTGCAGCTCGACCTGCAGCGCCGGGCGCAGTACAACCTGCGGCGCCATGTGCTGCGGGCGGCATTCCGCTTCGCGGTGCTGGTGCTGGCCGATATCGGCTCGTTCGGCGTGATGCGGGCCCTGATTCGCGCCGTGCGCGACGAAGCCGTGCTGGGGGGCTGGATCGCCCAGCGGCTGAGCGAGGCGTTGCCAGCGGGGATTCTCAACGGGTGGCAATACGCCGCGGCGCTGTTTGTCGCGCTGCTCGTCCTGGGCTGCTACGGGGCGGGCGACCGGCGGCGCGACGCGCACCGCCTGTTCGCGGCGTCCGCGCTGGCGACCGCCCTCCCGTTGTGGATGACGATCTGGACGCGCGGACTGGACGTCGTGCTGCTGCAGTATGCGGTGACCACGTCGCTCGTCTGGCTGGGACTCTTGTCGGAGCGGTGGACGGTGGACCGGGTGGTGGACTGGGTGCGGCCGCCGGAGCGGACGGCGGCGCGCACGCTCTTCGTGGGGCGGGCGGAGGATTGCGCGGCGGTGGCCGGGACTCCGGCGTTTCGCGATCCGCGGGAATTCGCGTCGGTCGGGTTCGTGGATCTGCGCGTGCCGCCGTCGCCGGAGTCGCGTGGGCACCTGGTCGAGTTGGCGCGCGTGCTGCACGAATCGCGGGCAGAGACGGTGGTGGTGTGCGGGCAGCCGAGCGACATGCAGCTCGAGGATGTGGCACGGGCCGCGTTGGCGACGGGGTGCCAGTTGTTAGAGCTGCCGCGGGGCGTGGACATCGCCGGCGTCGAACCGGGGATCGTGTGGCGGCGTGGGCAGCCGCTGGTGACGCTGACCGCGCCGACGCTCAAGGGATGGCAGCTCGTGGTGAAGCGGGCCGTGGATCTGGTGGGTGCCGTTATCGGACTCGCGGTCGCGGCGCCTATCATGGGCATCGTCGCGATCGCGGTGAGGTTGGACTCGCCCGGGCCAGTGTTGTTCCGGCAGGAGCGCTTGGGGCAGGGGGGGCGCCGCTTCAAAATCACCAAGTTCCGCACGATGGTTCTGGACGCCGATCGAAAACAGGGAGAATTGCGCTCCCGGAGCCTGTACCACGACGGGCGGTTGTTCAAGGTGCCGGACGATCCGCGGATCACCGCGGTGGGGCGGTGGCTGCGTCGCTCGAGTCTCGACGAGCTTCCACAGCTCGTCAACGTGCTGCTGGGGGAGATGTCCCTGGTCGGGCCGCGACCGCCGCTGCCATCGGAGGTCGAACTATACGAGGCCCACCACTACGCGCGATTCGATGTGAAGCCCGGGATCACCGGGCCGTGGCAGGTCGGCGGACGCAACGACATCGTGGACTTCGAGGAAGTCGTTCGAATGGAGACCGCCTACATTCGGGGCTGGTCGCTCTGGGCGGATGTCGCCATCCTCCTGTCCACCATCCCTGCGGTGTTCCGGATGCGCGGGGCGCATTGACCGATCTGGTTGACCTTCACGCCCGCACCTCCGCGTCGATTCAAGATCTCGCTCCATAGGACCGGAGTCGCGCTTCGTGAGTAGCGCCATCCGTTCGATAGTCTCGGTGGTCGGCGCCCGGCCGAATTTCATGAAGCTGGCGCCGGTGGCGCGGGCGTTGAGCACGCGGTACGACGTCGCGCACCGCGTCGTGCACACGGGCCAGCACTACGACCCCGCCATGTCCGGGACGTTTTTTCGCGATCTGGGGCTGCCCTCTCCGGAGATCGACCTCGAGGTCGGGTCCGGCAGCCACGCTCAACAAACTGCCCGTATCATGGAACGGCTGGAGCCCGTTCTCACCAGCCACTCGCCGGATCTCCTCTTGGTTTATGGGGACGTCAATTCGACGGTCGCTGCAGCCCTGGTCGCCGCGAAGCTCGGCATCCGGATCGGGCATGTCGAGGCCGGGCTGCGCAGCGGAGACCGTTCGATGCCGGAGGAGATCAACCGGATCGTGACTGATCAGCTGGCGGAGTTTCTGTTTGCACCGAGCCGAGAGGCGATTGACAACCTCCGGGCAGAAGGGGAGCCCGTCGAAGAAATCCACTTCGTGGGCAACGTCATGATCGACTCATTGGCGGCGTCGCTACCGGCAGCGAACGCACTGAACGTGCCGGCAGCCCTTGGCGTGGCCGGCCGGCCCTACACCGTGGTCACACTGCATCGGCCGTCGAACGTTGACGACCCGGCCACGTTGCGAGATCTGACCAGGGGATTGGACGGTCTCGCCGAGATTTGTCCGGTCCTGTTTCCCATGCACCCGCGCACGCGGGAGGTCTTCCAAAGGTCGTCCGAAGTGAGGCGCAATGGGGGAATGCGCGTGCTCGAGCCCCTGAGCTACCTGGAGATGCTCGGCCTCGTCGCGTCGGCTGCACTCGTGGTTACCGACTCGGGTGGTTTGCAGGAGGAGACGTCGTACCTCGGCGTGCCTTGCCTCACCGTGCGGCCCAATACCGAGCGCCCGGTGACCTGCACGGTCGGCACGAATCGTCTCGTCCCGGCCGACGGAGCGGCACTGCGTGAGGTCGCGCAGGCGTCGCTGAACGCCGGACGACGCGAGGCCCGACCCATCGAGCGCTGGGATGGGAAGACTGCCCAGCGGATCGTGTCGGTGCTGCTCGATGGGGCGCGGTTCGATTGACGCCGGTACCGGCACCCACCCGCCACGGCTGGGTGTGGGTGGATTTCGAGAACACGCCACACGTGCTCTTTCTCGAGCCGATCATCGCGCGCCTCCGTGCGAACGGGTGGCAGGTGCGGATCACGGCGAAGCCGCAATCGCAAACGCTGGCACTGGCAGGGGCTCGCGACATGGCCGTGGAGCCGATCGGGGCGGGAGACCTGGTGGGGCGCCCATGGAAGATCCTGGGCGGTCTCCACCGTGCGGTGCAGCTGGTGCGATGGGTGCGAAGACAGGGGAGCCCGTCTCTGTTGGTCTGCAGCTCCCGGACGGCCGCCCTGGCGGCGTATTTCCTTCGTATCCCGGTCGTGGGCCTGCTGGACTACGAGCATGCGGAGCATCGCAGCCTCGCGCTGGCGAGTCGCACGCTATGGTTGCCCGACGTGCTGCAGTCGATCCGATTGCCGCGGGCAACGCGCCGGGTGGCGCAATTCTACGCGGGGCTCAAGGAGAATCTCTACCTGGACGCCATGGCGCTGGACCGCCAGGCGGAACGTGCTGCACTGGGGATCAGGCCGACGGCGCGGTTGGTGGTCACGCGGCCTCCCGCCGCCACGGCCCACTACGCGTCGGATCGCAACTATGACATCTGGTTGGCGTCGATACGGGGCGTTGCGGCGTTGCCGAACGTTCAGGTGGTCGTTGTTCCGCGGAACGCCGAGCAGACACGACAGGTCACCGGCGATCTCGACTCGATCACCGTCGCGCGCGTGCTCCGGGACATCGTGTCGGGGCCGACCCTCATCGTAGCGGCTGATCTCTTGATCGGGGGAGGCGGCACGATGAACCGGGAAGCAGCGGTCCTCGGCGTGCCGGTATGGAGTGTGTTCACCGGCCCGACGCCGGCGATCGACGAGCAGTTGGCTCGGGAAGGGAGATTGCGGTGGGTACGCTCCATGCCCGAGCTCTCGGCTGCGCTGCGCGATGGATTCCCGTCGCGACGCGAAGGGCGCGGTCCATTCCCGGCTGGCCTGGACGCGATCGTTGCAGAGATCGAGCGCACGGTGGGGTCCAAGCAGCCGGTGCGCGTCTAATCCGATGTGCGGCATAGGCGGAGTCCTGGCGTCGCGTCCGTTGGAGCGGGCAGCGACCGTGGCGCAGCGCATGAGTGCCTGTCTCGCGCACCGCGGACCTGATGGCGAGGGATTTCTCGGCATTGCCGATTCGGGACAGGGGGTGCTCTGTCGGTCTGCGTCGGAACTGAACGATCGCTGCCTGCATGGCGTCCTCGTGCATCGTCGTCTCAGCATCATCGACCTCTCCACCGGCGATCAACCGATGGCGCTTGCCGACCAGGCCGCGTGGATCGTCTTCAACGGCGAGATCTACAACTATCCGGATCTCAAGCGGGAGTTGGCGGCCGCCGAAGACACGCCGTTCCTGACGAATTCTGATACCGAAGTCATCCTGCGCGTGTACCGGCGCTGGGGGATCGACGGCTTCCAGCGGTTGAATGGAATTTTCGCCTTCGCCCTGTATGACGTCGCGCGGCGCGAGCTTGTCCTGGCCCGTGATCCTGTGGGAGTCAAACCACTCTACTGGACGTCGCGCGGCGGCGCGGTCTCGTTCGCCTCGGAGATCCGCGCATTGCATGAGGCCGGGTCGGTCGGCCGATCGGTCTCTCCCGAATCGCTCGCGCAGTACCTCTACTATCGATTCGTCCCGGCCCCGTCCACGCTGTGGTCAGACGTCCACAAAGTTGTCCCGGGGCACGCGATGCGTTTCGACCCTGGCGGGCGCTGTTTGGGTGACCACGACTTCGCGGCACCGGCGCCCGCTCCAGGGCGGGATCGGGTCGAGTCAGGCGCCCTGGCTGAACATTTTCAGCAGGCGGTGCGCCGGCAATTACTCGCCGACGTTCCCGTGGGGGCGTTTCTCAGCGGCGGCCTCGATTCCAGCCTGTTGCTCGGAGCGCTCGGTCCCCAGGCCGTGGGATTTCCCACTTTCGCCGTCGGGTTTCCGGACGCCCCCGACCGACCGAGTGAGCTCACGATGGCCGCGGCGGCAGCAGCGGCGTTCGGAAGTCGACACGTAGCCAGAGAGATCGCCGAGGATGCCTACTTTGCTCGACTGCCCTGGGCCATCGAGCAGACGGAAGAGCCGCTGGCGCACCCGGGGATGTTGTTGCAGTTGGAACTGTCCGCACTGGCGCGACGCGACGTCAAAGCAGTCCTGACCGGTCAGGGCGCGGATGAGCCGCTCGGTGGCTATCCGCGGCATCAGGCAGCGCGGTTGCTGCCGCTGGTCGCCGGTCTTGCAGCGGGGCCGGCGCGCAGTCGGTGGGTTGCAGCCTGGGGAGCGCGTCGGGAGGTCATCGCGCGCATCCGGCGAGTGCTGGCCGCCCGCCCCGGCGTCGAGCGTGCGGCCGCACTGTACAGCACGCTGGCGCCTGAGGAGGCGGGGGCGATGGTGCGAGGGTGCGGGCCGGACCAGGGACGCGCCGTGGTCCTCTCCGCCATCGAGCGGTGGTGGAGCAGGGCAGCGGGCCTCGACGATCTCGCGCGGACGCTCTATGTGGACGTCCGAACGTCTCTATCGGATGATCTGCTGCTCGTGGGTGACAAGATGTCCATGGCCCATTCGTTGGAGGCCCGGGTTCCTTATCTCGATCTGGAGTACCTGGCCGTTCTGGAGTCGATTCCCGGTCCGCAGCGGATCGGCTTGGTGGGAAGGAGAAAGCCATTGCAGCAGGTGCTGGCGCGTCGTCTCCTGCCGCAGCCGTTGCAGCGTTCCTTACGGCGCAGCACCAGTCCGTGGCGACGCAAACATGGCTTCGACGTGCCGGTCGCGGAGTGGTTTCGCGGCGCGTTTCGCGGCGGACTGCGAGAGTTCCTCGCGGGACCGGACAGCGCCATCCCCGCATACGTGGATGCGCGGGTCGTGCGTGGAGCGCTCGATTCGTTTCTCAAGGGTTCAGGGAGGACCTATCGACAGATTCTTTCGTTGTATGCGTTGGAGGTTTGGCTGCGGGCCAACGTGGTCATTCGCCCCGAATCCGCGTGATATTTGACCGTACATTTCTCCTACAAAAAAACCGCAAAATGCGCAATAATGATCCGTTAAGATTGCTCGCCGAACATATTGTATCTCTTTGGTGCTAAGCAAGATAGCGTTGCTAGCATTGGCGGTCCGGAACCTGCTATGGCTTGCCCCGCCATGCTCAGCAGGAAATCCGGGATCACGGTCAGCGTTGGTCGTCCCACGGGCTTTAGTCTGGGCCTCGGGGGCGTACTCGTGCTGGCAAGCTGTCTGGGCGATCCGGTGGGGCCCTCCACACTGCGCGTGGTCTCGGTGCTCGACTCTCCCGACACGGCGTGGGCTGGGGCGCCCGGTGAGCCGCTCGCGCACCCGATCCGCATTCGGGTCGTCGACGTTCAGGGACAGCCGATCCCCGGCGCCTCTCTCAACTGGAGCGTCCAAGGCAGAGGCGCCGCCGTCGTGAGTGCCTCGACGGCGACGGACATGAACGGTGAAGGGACGGGGGAGTGGGTCCTGGGTACGAACGCGAAGGAACTGCAGGTCCTGCGGGTGTCGGTCCAGACGGTCTCCTCCCAAGGTCAGCTGGTCATTCAAGCGAAGAGCCATCCCCACGTTGTGTCGCGCGTTACCATCCCCATCGATTCGGCCACGCCGCTTCGGGTCGGGGATTCGATTACGCTCCCGGTGAAGGCTGTCGACCCGTACGGGAACTACTTTCCGGCTCCGGCCCCCGTGGTCACAGTCGAGGACTCGGCGATTGCGTCGCTGTCGAGTGATCGGTTGGTGGGCGGGCCGAGCCGCGGTCGCACGGTCGTCCATGCAATCAGCGAGGGGGTGGAGGTGTCCGTCCCCCTCCGGGTGACCCAGTACGTCACCGCGATCATTCCGGGTGTGGACACGGTGCGGGTTTCCAGCGTGGGAGTGACGCTGTCCGTGCCCTACGCCGTGCGGGACGATCGGGATCGTCCGGTCACGGACACGGCCGTGTCGATCATGGTGGGGGATACGGGGATCGTCCAGCCGAGCGGCGAGATCGGCTCCCTACTCAGGGACACGGCATCAGTGTCGCTCGTCACCGTCGCGAATGGCGCGACACATGTCACGTTGAGCGTCCCCGGCGTATCGGCGTCGGTGCAAGTGGTCGTGGCGCAAGTGCCTGCCGCCATCACCGCGACGATGGCCGATCCGAAGCCCATTCTGACGTTGCCGCTGGGGGCGAACCTGCCCCTCACGTGCGCTGCCGTTGACAGCAACGGGGCCGCGATCCCGGACGAGCCGGCGCTCATCAGCACGAAGAACGGCACGGTGTCCGGAGTGGGGTGCGGTGGTTTGCGTGTCGAACGGTCCGGTATCGATACGCTGACGGTGGGGCTCGGAGGAGTGCGTCAGGACGTTCCCGTAATCATCGCTGTTGCGCCGGTCGCCAGCTCTCCACTGGGGGAGTTCGCGGTCGCCGATACGTTGCCGGGACAGCCGGGCTTCACGTGGGCCCCGTCGGCGCGTCGCAACGAGCAGGGCGACCTGGAGGTCTACTACAGTGTCTATTCTCCAGCGCCGGATTCCAGCGGGTACACCCGTTCCGATCTTCACCGACTCGTTTGGCTTGGTGGCAATCAGTTTCGCTACGACGGGATCGCGGTGAGGCATGACGACGACATCTGCAGCCCGCAGGGACAGGGTATCGAGAACATGGCCATCCTGCCTCGGACGGACAGCTCGGGCTGGCGGATGCTGTATGCCGCGGGAAGTAATGTCTGCTATGGGTGGCAGGTGTTCTCGGCAGTCTCAGGCGACGGGCGCACGTGGAAGAAGGAACCGGGGATTCGCCTTGCCAACGAGGGATCCATCCACGGCCCCACGCAGTGGCCCGTCGGCGAGGGCATGGTCCTCGACCGGTTGCCAGATGGGGAGTGGAGGATGATCGTCGGTTCATTCGAGCACATCACGCCTTCGGCGGGCGACAAGTGGCAAATCACCGAATGGCGTTCCTGGGATCAGCTCCAGTGGTCGTACGTTGGAACGGTCTTGACGACGTTCGACATGCCGATCGGGTGGCAAGGGTCCGTCTACAGCCCGACGATTCGCGAGGTTGCGCCGGGACTGTGGCGCATGTTGTTTACCGCCAACGGCGGCGGCACACCGGGAGGCCGGAGCGCCATGTGGAGTGCGGTGAGCACGGATCGCGCGCACTGGCAGGTGGAGGGCGAGTTGCTGGGTGATGTAGCTTCCAATCTCTACTATGCGGCCATGGTCGATGATCAGGTAGTGTTCATCCGCCAGGACAACGGCGGTCCGATGCACCTTTCAATTGCCCACGTAACGATGCCGTGATCGGCGAGCAGGACGCGCCTCGACTCACCATCCTTTTCGTAACCAGCATGCACCCCACCAGCTCTCGTCCGCTGCGCGGGGTGATCATTCAGCGCCAGGCAGAAGCATTGCAGGCCCTAGGGCACAGGGTCGAGTTCGTTTACCTGGGCGAATGGGGGGGGCCGCAACGCTACCTCCGTGCCCGGAGGCAGGTGCGCACCACCCTCCGGACCGTCGCTCCCCACCTGATCCATGCCCATTTCGGTTACAGTGGTCTAGCAATTCCGCGGATTCCCCTCCCTATGGTCTGCACATTCTACGGGGACGATCTGAACGGGACCGCGACGATATCAGGCGGGATCACCTGGAAGAGCAGGCTTGGCATCGCTGTCTCCCAATACGTCGCGTGGCGCAGCGATCGCTGTATCACCGTTTCGGAGTCCCTGCGTTCACGTCTGTGGACGGCCGACTTGCGGGCCAAGACCACGGTCATTCGCGATGCGGTTGATCCTGCAGCGTTTCGCCCCCTGTCGCGCGCAGCGGCTCGGATGCGGCTCGGAGTATCTCCCGACGAAGTACTGGTGATCTTTCCGCACACGGCTGCCGTGGCGACAAAGCGCGTTTGGCTCGCTGAGGCTGCCGTTACCCGACTGCGGCAGACTTTGCCCAACGCTCGCCTCTGGATTGTGAACGACCGATCACCGACGGAGATGCCGTGGTATTACGGAGCCGCGGACGTGATGATCGTGACGTCGTTGCTGGAGGGTGGGCCCAGTAGCGTGAAGGAAGCCCTCGCATGTGGCCTACCGGTGGTCTCCGTGGCGGTGGGGGATACTCAGTTGTTCGTCGACGCTCCGATGGCGATGACGCGCGCGGAACCAGAGCCGGCGAGGTTGGCTGCCGCGTTGCTGGACGTGGTACGGCGCCCGCAGGTCGAACGCCGCAGCTACCTCCCGCCCGATTTGTCACTCGACGTCGCCGCCCGAGCGATCGCGAACGTCTACCGCAGCGCCATCTCGTCGGTCAAGGAATCCCCACGAGCACCGTAGAACTTTGCTGAGTCGCGTAATCGCTTGCCGCGACGTGAGCTATGCGCGTACATTGCGTGCTCATCAGCGATCTCGGATCCTCTGGAGGCAGCACGTGTCGAGCGGCACTGGGAGCGTGGGGAAGATCCTTGTGCTGGGCGGGGGTGGTTTGCTCGGCCACAAGCTCTTCCAGGTGCTCGGGCAGGTCTTTTCAGACGCCTGGTGCACTCTCAGGGGACGACGAAACGAAGCGCCGTGGCACGGTGTGCCGCTCTACCAGTCTCCAAGAGTCATCGACGCCGTGGATGTGACGGATCTCGCCTCGCTCGATACGCTGCTCCGGGAGGTGCGACCGGCGGTGATCGTCAACGCCGTCGGGGCGATCAAACAGCGGCCCCAGGCGCAGGACGCCGTCACGTCGATCACCGTGAACGCCCTGCTACCGCACCGGCTCGCCGCTGTGGCGCGCGAATGGAATGGCCGTCTGATCCACTTTAGCACCGACTGCGTGTTCAGCGGGGCCAAGGGGCAGTATTCCGAGACGGACGACCCCGATGCCACGGATCTGTACGGGAGAACCAAACATCTGGGCGAGGTGATCGCCGAGAATGCGGTTACGCTCCGCACGTCCTTCATCGGTCGTGAGATCCAGCATCACCTATCGTTGCTCGATTGGTTCTTGGCACAGCAACACGAGACGGTGAAAGGCTACCGGCGCGTGTGGTGGTCCGGCGTGACGTCCAACCACTTGGCCGAGGTCGTCGCCGACCTGATCCAGCGCCGCCCGGGCATTTCCGGTCTCTACCATTTGTCGAGTGGACGCGTCTCGAAGTACGATCTGCTGGTCAAGCTGCGCGATCGCATGGGGCTGGACATCGAGGTGGAGCCGGATGATACGGTCCAGTGCGACCGCAGCCTCGACGGGACTCGGTATACGCGGGCGACGGGGTATCAGTGCCCCTCGTGGGACACGCTGATCGATCAGCTGGTCAACGATCCAACACCGTATGATGCTTGGACGGACAACCATGGCGTCTCTCGATAAGAAGCGGATCCTCATCACGGGCGGCACGGGCTCGCTTGGTCAGGTGCTGGTGCGTCGAATCCTCAGCGGTTCGGAAGGGCACCCCGAGCGGGTCATAGTTTTCTCCCGCGACGAGGCCAAGCAGCACTATATGCGAATCGAGTACGAGCATCAGGTCGCGGCCACGGACGAGATCATCTACCGGAACTTCCAGCGCATGCTCCAATTCTGGATCGGGGATGTGCGGGACTTCCACAGCGTGGCGACAGCGTTACGCGACGTCGACGTGGTCATCAATGCGGCGGCGCTGAAGCAGGTCCCTACGTGCGAGTACTTTCCGTTCGAGGCCGTGCAGACCAACATCGGCGGCGCCCAGAATCTCGTGCGGGCAATCCACGAGCTCCATTTGCCGGTGCAGGTCGTCGTCGGTGTGTCTACGGACAAGGCGTGCAAGCCGGTCAATGCTATGGGGATGACCAAGGCGTTGCAGGAGCGCATCCTGGTGCAGGGGAACATGGCGTGTCCGGACACACGATTCGTCTGCGTCCGCTACGGCAACGTGCTCGCCTCGCGCGGCTCGGTCATCCCCTTGTTTCACGAGCAGATCCGCCAAGGCGGGCCGGTCACGATCACCACTCGTGACATGACTCGGTTTCTGCTCAGCCTTGAGGACGCGGCGGACACGGTGTTCACCGCGATTCGTGAAGCGTTGCCCGGAGAGACTTACATCCCGCAGGTTCCGTCGGCGCGTGTGGTGGATGTCGCTACGGCGCTCATCGGGGATCGACGCATCGAGCAGGTGGTGACTGGGATACGGCCAGGCGAAAAAGTGCACGAGATTCTAGTGAGTGAGGAAGAGGCCTATCGGACCGTACGGCGCGGCCCCTACTTTGCCATCTTCCCGCTCCTGCCGGAGCTTCGTCGTCCCGACGAGGCGTCGTCGCGCCTCGATCGTGAGTACAGCTCGTCACACGACCTGATGACGTTCGAGCAGACTCTCGCGCTCCTGAAGGGGCGACGCTTGATGCTCGAAGATGTTACGGGAGATCACGTCGAACTGCTGCGATGAAGATCGTGACGGTATTGGGAACGCGGCCGGAGATCATCCGACTCAGTCGGGTGATCCCGTTGCTCGATGAGCGAACCGATCACGTGCTCGTGCACACCGGGCAGAACTACGATGATCGGCTCAACGGGATATTCTTTCGCGAGCTCGGAGTTCGCGCGCCCGATATCAATCTCGATGTGCGCGAAGCGAGCTTCGGCGCCCAAATCGGCGGAATCCTCGCGCGGATCGAGCCGGTGTTTCTGGAGCACCGGCCGGACCGGTTGCTGATCCTGGGTGACACCAACAGCGGACTCGTGGCCATCGTTGCCCGGCGGCTGGGTATCCCGGTGTATCACATGGAGGCCGGCAATCGCTGTTACGACGATCGCGTGCCTGAGGAAGTCAACCGGCGCATCATCGATCATTCGAGTTCCGTCCTGCTGCCCTATACAGAGCGAAGTCGCACAAACCTGCTGCACGAAGGGTTCCGTCTCGAACAGATCCTCGTGACCGGCAATCCCATCGGGGAGGTTCTTTCCCATCACGCGCAGGCCATCGATCGGAGTCAGGCCCTCGAGAACTTGCAGTTACAGGAGAAGCAGTTCTTCCTGGTGACGATGCATCGGGCGGAAAACGTTGACCGTCCGGACACGCTCCGATCGCTGGTCGAGGCACTGCGTCGGTTGCACTCCCGATTCGGGTTTCCGGTGGTGTGCTCCCTCCACCCGCGCACACGATCCAAAGCCGAACGCTTTCGGGTGACACTGGATCAGCCCGGGCTCCGATTTCTTCCGCCGCTTGGTTTTTTCGACTTCGTGCGACTCGAACGAAGTGCTGCGTGCGTTCTCTCCGACAGCGGGACGGTTCAGGAGGAGACCTGTCTGTTCGGAGTTCCGAACGTGACACTGCGGGAAGTGACGGAGCGGCCGGAAACCATCGAGTGCGGGTCGAATGTGCTCGCCGGCTCCGATCCTGAGCGGATCCTCAGTGCGGTGGAGTTCGTGCTCACGAGAGGAGCCACATGGCAGCCGCCTGCCGAGTATCTGCTCCCGCACGTCTCCCAGACGGTGTTCCGGATCATGACCGGACACCGCGTTGCGGAGCCTGCGGAGCTCGAATGGCGGCAAGGGTCGAGGGGCTAGCGTCTGCGAACCGCTGATCGGGGGACCCAGCAGTCGCGCGAGCACATTTACCTCTGTAGCCTGCTCTGGGACGGCCTCTGGATCATTCAGCAGCCGATCTGCCACGAGATCCAGAAGGATGAGCCCGTGTTGTTTGTGGAGCGCCCGGTCTCCTTCTTCACTGTGCTGCGATATCCCAGCCTGTGGCGGCGGTTGTTTGTCTGGATCTTGGGCGCACGACGGATCACGCCGCACCTCCGGGTGCTTGCCCCGCTCCCGCTCTTTCATTTGGGGCACCGCTTTCCCGGATTGTTCCGTCTGGAGTTCGCGATCCAACGCCGGTGGATCCTGCGGTGGGGGGGCGGGGCCCCAGGGGCGACCCGCGTGCTGTGGTTCGACAACCCGCTGTACGAGTGCGCCATTGGGCGCATGGAAGAGTCCCTCACGGTCTACCACGTCGGGGACGAAGTCGGCGAGTTTCGGACGTCACATCGACCTTCGATGGCGCGACTCGAGGCGCGGGCCCTCAGTCGTGCGTCCGTGGTCTTCGCGGCTGCGGACGAGCTCGCTCGCGTGCGGCGGCCCATGAACCCGCGCACCATCGCCATCTGGAATGCGATCGACACGTCCGTCTTCGAATCGGAGGATCGCGCAGGGGCATTCGCGGACGTCGACGCGATTCGACTGCCTCGGGTCGCCTTTGTCGGGGTACTCGACACGTGGGTCGACCTGAACCTGTTGGACGAGGTGGCTCGGGCGCTGCCGGAGGTGAGTCTCGTGGTGGTCGGGCCAGCGCGAGTCGACGATCGCGCGTTGCGTCGGTTGCCGAACGTCCATTTGCTAGGGCTCCGGCATCGAAGCCTGATCCCGGGAATTCTGCGACGGACGTCGGCGAGCCTCGTTCCATTCGTTGAGAGCGCCCTCACGGTGAACATCGTACCGGCCAAGGTATTCGAGGCCCTGGCCGCGGGCATTGTCCCCGTGTGCACGGCCTTTTCGCGAAACCTCGATGCGCTGGAGGCGCTGGGACTGGTGCTCGTGGCGCGGGACCGGCGTCAGTATATCGATTGCGTTCGGCGGGCGATCACGGACGATACGCCCAGCCGTCGCCGGCAGCTCCAGGCATTCGGCCTGCGGCAGACGTGGTCGGAGCGTTGGCGACAAATGCGGGACGTCCTGGCCGACCTGGAGGCGCACGCGAGCGGTTCCGCCCCGCAGTCGCATTCCGGGAGCGGGCGGTGACCGAACCACCTGCCGTCACCGAGGTGACGGGTGCGGGCTCGTGGCCCGCGGTCGCGGTGGGCGGCTTGTGGGTCACGTTGGCGGTTGTCGCGGTCGGCTGGGGAGGCGCGCTGGATCTCACCTGGCCTGCTTGGAGCACCGCATTCTGGGCGGCGGCCGTGTGGGGCGTCAATCTGCTCGTTCTCTGCTACGTCGTGGGACCGCCGTTCACGATCAGTCGAATCGCGCTCTTGTCCGTTGTATTCGCCTTTCTGATGACGGTCGTGGGAACCGGGAGCTACTGGGCCACGACTCAGTTGTTCCCGCAATATCGAGTGCAGATCGAACGTGCTGGCCTGTTCGTGGCTCTGTGCACGCTCTGTAGCTTGATCGGCATCGCGGCCGGCCGCCGGCTCACCGCATCCCGGCACGTTGTGAGCGAGTCGTTTCAGTGGGATTGGGATCGCCTCCGTGTCCTTACTTTCGCGCTGGCGGCGGTATGTGCGCTGGGAACCTATATGAGCCTTCGCCGGATCGGGTACCTCCCCATTCTCTCCGGTGACCCGGAGTCGCTACGGGTTGAGTTCCCCGCGATCGCCGGCATCTGGTTCCGCCTCTCCGTTCTCGGCATCGTGCTCGGGCTGATCGCGGGCGCGCAAGTTTGCGCGCGCCGCGCGACCGGGATGGTCTGGCTGTTCGGGGCGCTCGGGTTGATCGGAGCAAGCGCGTATGGAAACCGCTTCTTCCTGGCCCTGCCGATCGGGGCGATTGTGTTGTTGTGGGATCAGGTGCGGGGACGCATCTCCCTGAGAGCGATCGGTCTTGGCCTGCTTGTTGGCGTGCCAGCGCTCGCAGTGCTGGGGTGGTGGCGCCAACAGGATGCGTCGGTGGTTCTCCTCGGGCCAATCGGGATGGTCCTCTTCGGAACGTTGGGAGAGTTTCGCGATCTTGGTTGGACGCTCGACTACTACTCATCAGGCGCTCACCCATTGTTGCACGGGAGCACGTTAGGCGGTTTGCTGGTGCCGCTCTTGCCGAGCCCACTCTGGTCCGCCGTAGGCGTGGATAAGGCAGCCATATTCGCGCATAGCAACGCTGCGGTTCTCGCACAGGAAATGGGGCAGTTTGCGGCTCAGCGCGTGGGGATCTACGGCGAGCTGTTCATGAATTTCGGTTGGCTGGGCGCGTTGATTGGCGCCGTTCTTTACGGAATGGCGGTCGGGTATCTCGACCGGCGCTTCCTGGAGGTCCGCGACGGCGCTTCGGTTCGAGGAATCCTGCTTGCCGTCGTGGCCGCGGCGGTCATTTACGCGCAGGTCGGTCAGTGGAACATGCTCACGTCAACGATCACCGGGTCCTGTTACCCGATCCTGCTCTTGGCATTGGTCGCGTCACATCGTGCAGCGAGGACAGGTTGAGCGTCCGGTCCTGCACATGAAGGTCGGCGCAGCCTTCGTTCAAACCCTCGCCAGCCAGATCCTCCAGTCGGCCGCTTCGATCATGACGGGCGTGTTGATCGCGCGAGGTCTCGGCCCGGCGGGGCAGGGGTGGTATGCCACATTTGCCGCCGGAGTAGCGCTCGGGGCCCTGATCGCTTCGCTCGGCCAGTTTCACGGAAATGTTCTTGCCGCGGCGGATCGGCGCTCCACCCCCCGCGTCCTGCTGCTGCGCGCTGGAGTTCACGGGTGTGCAGTGCTCTTGCTGTTGTTGTCGGTTGCCCTGGTGGGGGGCGGCGTGCTGGCGTCGGCACAACCGGCAACGTTGACGGCCCTCTTCGTCGTTGTGTTGTCCTTGGAAGCTATCGCCGACATGGTGCGCGGGATCAATCTTGGTCAGCACCATGTTACCGGCTGGAATCTCGCCGGGCTGACCCAGCGCCTCCTGTATTTCACCGCGATCGGCGCGTTAACGCTGCATTTCGACCTGCGCTTGGCTTCGGTCGTTACCTGCTGGGCGTTCGCGACATTTGTGAGCGTCCTGGTCAGCGGTGGCTGGATCTGGTTTCGTTCCCCGCGGGTCACGCTCACATGGTCGGGATTGTGGGTGGGGTGGGGCCGTCGCCTGGGTATGGGCATGCGGGCCTTTGTGACGATCGGTTTCACTCTCCTGCTCGTCCGGGCGGACGTGTGGATGTTGGGACCGATGCTCGGCGTGGCCACGGTTGGCCAGGTTTCGGTGGCGACCTACCTCGCGGAATGGCTCTGGTACATTCCGTCGATCCTCGGCAATCTGATGTTCGCGGTGGTCGCGGCGGACCGGGGCGCCGAGTCGGTGCGCCGGGTCGCCCGGAGTTCGCGACTCGTGACCGGCTTTCTGATGCCGATCACGCTGGTATTGCTCATCGCGGGGCGGTCGTTGGTTCACCTCCTGTATGGCCAGGCCTATGAAGAGGCCGGGCTCCTCTTTACGATTCTCTTGCCCGGCATGGCCTTTCTCGGCATCCACCTGATCATCGACTCGTACTTCGCCGGGAGCGGGTTTCCCCCGATCACGATTTGGGGAGCCATCGCTGCGGTGGTCGCGAAGGTCAGCCTCAACCTGGCCGTCGTTCCCCGCTATGGCGCGATGGGGGCCGTTGCCGTCACAACCCTCGTGTACAGCAGTCTCCTCGCCGTCAAGGTGTTCTGGTTTGTCCGTACTACCGGGGTCCGCGGGCGTGATCTGTTTCTCGCGAACCGGTCCGATCTGGCGTACGTACAGAGCCGGCTGCAACATCTCCGCGGAGCCTGAAGCCTAGGCGGTGCCCCTGGATCATGCCTTTCGAGCGAAGAAGTACGAGTGGTAGTCGCCGTTCGAGGACATCGCGAATACCCGAAGCTCGAGTTCGCGAAATCCGATGGCCCCGAGCCAAAGGAGAACATCGCGTACGCGGTAGCGGTGATACTCGGCGATGCGGAGGATGCCCAACTGGCGCCGCAGTTTCGTGTAGAGATTCCAGGTGCGATACCAGAGCTCTGCCTGTCGACTCGTGATATGGGCGCCCGGGACCGGTAGATGAAAGCAGATCGATCCGCCGGGGCGAAGCACGCGGTGCGTCTCCCGGAGATACGCGGTGACAACGGAAGGGCCGGGGAGATGTTGCAGCACGTGGCAGGAGAACATTGCGTCGCAGGACTCGTCGCGCGCGGGGATTACCGGTCGCTCGACGACTCGAAAGTCCACCGTGGCGGATGCCGCACCGAGGATTTCCTTCGCGTGGGCGATCTGATCCTCGGATACGTCCAGCGCGAGCACCGACGAGAAGGTCGCGGTCAACTGCTTGGTCATGCGGCCCGCCCCGCATCCGATTTCGACGCAGCGGCCGGGTCGGAATCCGTAGTGCTCCCAGTGCCGACGCACATCCGTGAAATCGGATGAGCCCATCGCCAGGAATTCCGCGGGGGTCCACGGGGCCGGGCCCGTGGACTGTTTGCCCTCCTGGCTGGCTACGGACCACAACGGATCGTGTTTCCCCCAATACTTCCATTCGGCGTTCGTCTTCACGCGGTGGGCCGCCCGGGGGGGGACTCAACGCGCCGGATGGCTTCCCGGATTCTCACCTCGGCAACCAGTAACACGAGACCTCCCAGCAGTCCCAGCGCGACGATGAAGCGCCGATTGGGAGCGGACTTCTTTACCGGTACGAATGGCTCGGCGAGGATGGTCAGCGTTGGGACGTTGCGTGCCTCCTGCAACCGCGCTTGTTCGAACTGCTGAACGACGGTGGCATAGAGGGACTGTTTTAGCTCGGCTTCCCGTTCGAGCCGTTTCTGCTCGAACTCCAGTGCCGGCGACGATGCCACTCGATTGCGTTGCATGAACGCCCGCACCGCGGTTTCCGCACTGTCGAGCTCCCGGCGGGTCTGCTCCATTCTCGCTTCGTAGAACTCCCGAGATCCTCGCGACTGGCTCTGTCGGAATCCGACGTTGAGAGAATCCAACGCGCTCAACAGCCGCACCGCGATCGCCCTGCTCAATTCTGGTGTTCGGGATGACACCGAAAGGGTGATCATGTTCGTACGGACATCCGCGCTGGCGCTCACCCGCTTGGCCAGGTGCCGAATCGCGTGGTCCAGGGCACGGGCGGGCGGCTCGTCATCGAACCCCTCGATGTGGATGTAGTCGCGTGTGGCGCTGTCATTCACGGCGATGGGGTAGGGGGTGAGGACAGCGGATCGCAGCACGGGCCGACTCGAAACCAAATCCGAATAGAACTTGGGAGAGTAGTCGTTGCCACGCTCGAGTCCGAGGCTCAAGGCTGCGCCTTGGAGGGCGGCGGGCAGGTTCAGGGACGAGGATCCCTGGGCGATGAATGTCGCGCTCGACGTGTATCGATTGGGAATCAGCAGCGCGATCCCGGCGGCCAGGGCTCCGCCTGCCATCACATAAACCACGAGCTTCGCCTTGACGGCCAGCAGCGGGGCGATGACCTCCCGCCCCCAAAGGAGCGTGGCGTCCAGCGCCGGGATGCTCGGCCCGGGAAATGGCTCCGGATTGGACATCCTCACCTACCTCTTCACGGCGACGTTGGTCGCGCTGGTGTCGATTGCGGAGACATCGGTCGGGGCATAGACCGCGTACCACGATTTCACGAGTGGCCCGAACCGCTCGGCAACGATGTGCGCCTCGGGAAACAGGTCCTCCAGCTCCCGCTCTGTCATCAGACGGATCGTCCCAAAGGCATCGGTCTTCTTGAACGTCCCGACGTTGAAGTGTGTGTGCAGCCACCGCTGCAAGGCAACGGGAAGAAACTGAAAGAAGGGGAAGAGGTAGTGCGGCTCGATCGGAAACCACCGATTCGGGGTTTGCACGAAGTATCGACGGCCCACCCGCTGGATCTCGCGGCCGAAGCGACGCTGCGCCTCGTAGTTCGACAGGTGCTCGATCACCGAGTTGGAGAACGCCACCTCGAACGCCTTGTCGGCGAACGGCAAGTCACAGCCGTCCGCCCGCACGCGCAGACCTCCCGTACTTCCGGCGAGGTCGAGATTGCAGCGGACCACCGAGCCCTTCCAGTTGACGAACCACCATGACACATCCGTTCCGCCAACATCCAACACCGACTCGGTGCCGTCCAAGTTGAGGAGAGCCTGAATCTGGCGCCACCGGCGGTATCGGAGCTTCGACGCCAGACTCCCCGACCGTCGGTCCGAGAGCGACTGCCGGATCAGCCAATCGCGGATCCCCACGTTACAGCTTGGTGACCACCACCACGATCGTCAACGCGCTCGCCAGGATCTGCGCGATCGCCGAGAACAGCGTCACGTAGTCGGTCTTGTGGGCCGACGGATCTTCCATCGGCACCAGCACCTCGGATCCCGGCCCCGGCTTCGGCGCGCTGCCGCCGAACAGCCCGCCGCGCCGCGTGCGCACCTCGCCATTGGCGAACCGCACGCTCACCGCCCCCTTGTCCGCATGCGGGGCAAACCCACCGGCCGCGCTCAGGTAGTAGTCCAGGTTGGCGCCGCGCCGCCACAACACGCTCCCCGGCGAATTCACCGCGCCACTCACCTTCACGCTCGGCTGGTATTCCGGCACGTTGATCGAATCGCCCGGCTGCAGCGTGACGTTGGCCGACGAGGCCGAGTCGCGCAGCGCCCGGGCCAGATCCACGTTGATCCGCCCGACCTGATTCTGCTGCCGCACGAACCGGATGCCCTCGGCATACGCCTGGTTGGTCAGTCCCCCCGCACGGTCGATGACGTCGGAGAGGCGATCGCTCTTGGTCCGTAACGAATACACGCCCGGATAGCGCACCTCGCCCGCCACGATCACCGTACGCTGATAGTCGAAATCGGGCTGGCGCAGGATCAGGACGTTGTCGAACGGCTCCAGGGTCACCGCGGGAGCGCCGCCGGCAGGGAAGGGCAGTCCCGGCGGCCCGACATAACGCCCCAGCGAATCGCGATCGAGCAGATAGGTGGAGTCGAGCGCCACGCGAATCGTGGTGGCGAGCTGCCCCGCCGAGCGGTCGGTGGGGAGACGCGCGACTTCGGCTTCCTTGAGATACGCCCCAACCCGCGGACCGCGCGCCAGCATCATCAGCGACCGCAAGGTCATCCCCGCGTGCCAGGGAAACACGCCCGGCTTGTTCACCATGCCGGCGATGGCCACGGTGTACTGGGAATCGACCGGCGGCAGGGAATCCACCGCGACCGAATCGCCATCGGCCAGCGCCACGGGTGGCACGGCGACGCCGCTGACCCCACCGGTGTCGGCGGGGACGAGGCCCACGTCCACGGCGGCGCGCGACGGAGCGGGCGGATGACGCTCGGACGCCGGCAGATACCGGTGAATGGTGACGCGCTTCAGCTCGGCATCGGGACGAAACCCCCCGGCCGCGCGCAGCAGATCGGCCAGCGTCTCGCCCGGCTTGATGGCATAGATGGCGGGCCGGCTGACCGCGCCAGTCACCTGGGCCCGCAGGCCGTGCGCCGGCACGAACACGACGTCGCCCGTCTCGAGCCGCACGTCCCCCTTGGTGTCCCCGCGCAGCAGATAGTCGTAGAGGTCGAGCGTGGCCACCAAGGCGCCTGTCCGGCGCACCGCGACCTCTCGCATGTCGGCGCGGTCGGTGATACCGCCCGCCGCATAGAGGCCGGTGAGCACGGTGCCCAGCGAGCTGATCTGGTAGGCCCCGGGCTGTCGCACCTCACCGGTCACGTACACCTGGTTGGCGCGGACGTTGGCGACCGAGACGTCGAAGTGGGTGGTCGCGTTGTTCCGCCGCACGCCGGAGTACACGCGTGACAGGCGCGCGAACAACAGCGCGCGCAGCTGCTCCACCGTCAGGTTGGTGACGAACACCTGCCCCACCTGCGGGATCAGCACGAACCCCTCCCGCGTCACCGGGAGGGTGTAGCTCAGCTCGACGTCGCCCGTGAGGATGAGCACGAGCTGATCGCCGGGGCCGAGCCGGTAGTCGGGCGGCACGGGACCCGCGAGCAGCGGCAGGAACTGGGTGGTGGTGCGCCGAAACGCGTCCACGCCGAACACCAGACTGGTGGATTCGGGCTTCGATCCTGCCGTCAGGGCCCGCACGAAGCCGGTATCGAGCGGCAGATTGGTGAGGCTCACCGCGATCGGCTGCAACCCGATCGCCTGGATCGCCGCGACCTGATCCACCGAGATGGTCGGCTGGCCTCCTTGTGGATTCTCGGCGCCCAGGTAGGCGTCGAGCAAGGTGGGCGGATAGCCCGAGGCCTGGAGCCGAGCGCGGATCTGGTCCGGCGTCATCCCCGACTGGAGGATGCGGTTCCGGATTTGCGCCGCCAACGCGGGATTCTGTTGGAGCGCCTGCTGCAAAGCCGCTTGCGCCTGGGAGGGCGGTGGCAGGGCCGGGTTCTGCGCCGCCGCTGGCCGCAGCATTGCCGCAGCCAAGAGCAGGGAGCACAGCGTCGTACGCGTCGCGGGGGTCGTTTGGGTCATGGAGCGCCCGAAAAGATGGGCGCTAAGCCATGGTGCGTCAAGGTGTTATGTGAGGAACGTCCGATAGACGTTCGCCGTCATCTCCGCGGTCCGCCGCCACGTGAACGCCTCGGCCCGGTGCATCCCCAGGGCCACCAGCGCCTCGCGCCGGTCCTGGTCCTCCGAGAGCTCCACCAGCGCCTGCACGTACGCCGCGGGATCACGCCCCTCGACGATCACGGCGGCGTCGCCCGCGACTTCCCGCAACCCGCCCGCGCCCGAAGTGACCACAGGAAGCCCCGAGGCGAACGCTTCGAGCACCGGAAATCCGAACCCTTCGTACAGCGACGGGAACAGCAACACGTCGGCGGCGCTGTAGGCGCGTCGCAGCGTGCTCTCGTCGGCCGCGGGGACGCTGCGCAGGAAGCGCCGCAGCCCGAGGCGGTCGACCAGCTGCTCCTGATCGGCGGTCAGTCGACCGCCAACCTGTAGCAGGTGGACGTCCACACCGACTTCCATCCGCAGGCGGGCCACCGTCTGGATGACGAGCGGGACGTTCTTGCGGTCCACGGTCGAGCCGACGTGCAGCACGACAAACGCCTCGTCGGGGATGCGCCAGTCGCGCCGCCCGCGCTCGCGTCCGCCGGGCGCCTCGCGAAAGAACGCCCGGTCGACGCCGAAGGGAACGACGCGGATCTTCTTGTCGTCGCCCAGCCAGGTGGCGAGCTCGCGACGCAGCCACTCGGTCCCGACGAGAAACGCGTCCGCGGCGCGCAGCGCCTTGAGGGTGCGCCGCAGCAGCCGATTGCGGAACGACTCAGGGAGACCGCCGGTGGGCGAGCGCAACACGATGACCGGCATGAGGTCGTGCACCGTAATCACGACGGGTCGACGACCCGCGCGGAACAGGAGATGCGCGTAGGTGTGGTCGAGGATGTGCACCACATCGGCGTGCTTTGCCTGGCGGCCCAGTCGCAGCGGGTAGAAAAAGAATCGCGCGGCGAACCCCTGCGGCCCGCGCACCGGGCCCGGCAGCACGACGCGGGAGGGGTCGATAGGCTGATTCCACCAGCGGGTGTAGCTACCGGAGGTACGATTCCCCGGGCCGGCGTCGCGCGTCAGCTCGCCGATGTGCGCGGCGAGCCGGACCTCGAATCCCGGATCGCCGCTCTCGAGCCAGTCGTGCAAGCGGTGGGCGTATTTGTCCATCACCGCGGCGCGGTCCAAGGGGAGGTCGGGGACGAGCAGGACGCGGGACATGGGCTAGCGTGATCCTCGAGTGGACAACGATTGCCAGAACGCGACGGTGCGCTCGGCGACGGCGTCGTCGCTGAACAACTCGATCGCCCGCGCGCGCGCCGCTCGGGCGAGCACGGCGCGCCGCGCGGGGTCGAGGACCTCGCCCAGAGCCGCGGCCAACGCCGCGGCATCGCCCGGCGGTGTGACAATCCCCGCCGGACCGATGAGCTCCGGCAGCGCGCCGGTGTCGGAGCCGATGACCGCCACCTCGTGGGCCATCGCCTCGAGCAGTGTGGTCCCGGTCGGCTCGTTCCAGCTGCCCGTGGGCCGCGAGGGCGCGACCAGCACATCCCAGGACGGCCACCGCAGCGCGAGCTCTTCGGGC
This sequence comes from Gemmatimonadota bacterium, assembly GCA_041498155.1. Taxonomy (GTDB): domain Bacteria; phylum Gemmatimonadota; class Gemmatimonadetes; order Gemmatimonadales; family GWC2-71-9; genus DASTHG01. The sequence goes on from JBGQHV010000008.1 coordinate 33,074, forward strand.
GGCAGGGCGCCCACCCAATGAACCCGGGCCGCGAGCCGCAGCTCACTCGCCAGCCGCTCGAGCCGCTCGCGCTCCGGGCCGTCACCAGCCACGACGAGTCGCCAGGCCGCATGACGGTGCTGCGCGAGCGCCCCGAGCAAGGTATCGAGCCCGCGGTGCGGCACCAGCCGCCCGACGAACCCGATGGTCAATCCGTCGTGCGCTTCGTGCGACGGCGCCGGCGGCACGGCCGCGCCTTGCGGCGGCACCACGCCGACGGGGAGCGCGGGCGCATCACGGCGGACCAGCGCGGCCGCCCCCGCGCTGGCCGCGAGCGCGCCCGCGAGACGACGCAGCGTTCGGCGCCGGCGCCAGCGGTCGACCCAGGAGCGGCTGCCGTCGACGTTGGCGGCCGTCACGAGTACCGTCGGCACGCGGAGCCGCGAGGCGAGCCGCACGAGCTGCCGGGCGAGGGCGGTCTCGGGCTCGGCCTCGATCTGCACCAGCTCGGGCCGTTTGTCGCGCACCAGGGCCGCGAGGGCGCGGGACGTGAAGCGCGCCTGCGCCGGGTCGCCCATGTGGCGCACGGCGATGGGGAAGACCTCGAGCGCCTGCTGGCGCTCCCAGGTGGTTTCGCGCGTGCGGTCGAGCACCGGATCGCGCCACCGCTGCGGCACGGCGACGGTCAGCTCGAGGCCGCGCGCCGCGAGGGCGCGCAGCTTCCCCCGCGTGGAGGGCTCCACATACGCGTGGCCCGCGATGAGCACCCGGCGAATCGTCGGGTGAGGGGAAGGGCGGAGGGCGTCCTGGGGCATGTCAGCGTTCGATCCGCCCATCCGGCGATCCGCCGATCTGCCCGGCGGCGTGGTGAGGTGCGGGGCAGTGGGCGGTACAGGACTCGAACCTGTGACCTCCGGTATGTGAGACCGGCGCTCTAACCAGCTGAGCTAACCACCCGCAAGAGCGTCAACGACTTACCGACTCGGTCCGGAGCGCTAACCTCGTGGTGTCGGCCGTGGTGCCAAACCGGGCCTGCAGCGCGCGCAGCCGGTCCCCCAAAGTAGCGCCGTGCTGCTCCACGCGAAACTCCACCGCATCCGCCCGGTGCCGCACGTCGCCCAGGTGCGAGTAGACGCGCTCGACCATCGCCGTGCTCGAGTGCCCGAGCTCGCGACTGACGGTGAACACGGCGATCGGCTTGCCGCCGTCCACCGTCTGCAGCCGCGCGCTCGTGTAGGTGTGGCGGAAACACTTCGAGCGGACCTCGCCGGGCTCCGCGCGGCGCCGGTGCCCATCGACCACCAGGTCCAGCGCGCCGGCGCGGGCCACGAGCACGTCGAGCAGCTTCCGCCAGTCGGTGAGCATCGCCTCCTCACCCGTCCGGAACGAGGGGAAGAGCAGGCGGGTCGGCGGCCGCTCGGCCAGGTAGCGCTCGAGGATCTCCCGGAGCTGCGGCCAGAGCGGCACCGTGCGGTGACTGCGCTTCGTCTTCAAGCGCCGCCAGCCGTTCGGCCGGAACGTGACCGTGTTGCGATCGAGTGAGACGTCGCCCGTCTCGAGCCCCAGGATCTCGGACTCGCGCCCGCCGGTGCAGAGGAACGTCGCGACCAGCTCGTAGGCGAACGACACCGGACGCCGGCCACCCTTCGGCGCCGACGGCTGGTAGGTGCGCGCGGCCTCGAGCAGCAGCGCCGCGTCGGGATGCTCGAGCCACTTGGCCTCCTCGGGCGCGGGTTCCGGCTTGTCGAGGAGGCCCGCGACGGGATTGTAGCCGCCGCTGACCGCGCCCTCGGCCCCCGCGCGGGTGAAGAGATTCGAGAGCGCCCCGAGGTGATGCGACAGGCTCGTGTCGCTGAGCGTCGCGCCGCGGCCGTTCGCCCGGGCCCGCAGCTGCTCGACGTAGCCGCGCACGTCCTTCGTGGTGATGGTGGCGAGCTCCCGGGCGGCGCCGAAGTGATCGACGGCCCGGCCGAGCATGAGTTCGTTGGCGGCGAGCCACTCGTCGGTGACCTTGCCCGCCTTCGCCCGGGCGACGAGATGCTCCTGGACGAAGGTCGCGAGTCCGGTCCGCAGCGGGACGCCGGCGATGCCGCGGAGCCGTCGGTCCTTCAGCGCGGCGAGCCGCTGGAGGTACAACGCCTCCGCCTCCTCCGGATCCGCCGTGGCGCGGGTCGCGCCCGGTGGCGTGAGGGCCTCGCGGCCGCCGCCGACGTCGGCGTAGTCGCGGAAGTCGGCATACGCGCGGCGTTCGCCGCCGCGCGCGCGCCAATAGAGGCGATCGCGGGCGCGGCTCATGAGGCCTTCTCCTTCTGGTCGGCTTCGAGTGCGACCACGTAGGCGAGGAGCGCGTTGTAGACGGAGACCGTGGCTGGATCGATGTAGCAATAGCGGCCACCGCGGACGGCCGGCAGCAGCGGATCCTTGCTGAGTTCCCCGAGGAGGGCCCTCGCGCACCTGAGTTCATCCACAACCACGGTCTCGTTTGGAAATGCCCCGACCTGCAGGAGCACGCCATGGGCGCGGACGTCCCGCTCCGGGTGCCGAAAATCGATGTGCGCGGTCACGCCACCGTCCTTGAGAGCCGTGTCGAGGAGCTCCAACGCCTCTCGGGCACGGGTAGACAGTCCCCGGAGCCGGCAGGCCTCAAGCCGCGCCCGACGCTCGCGGGTGAGGATCGCTTGGGCCCGAGTGAGATCGCGCATCGTGGTCAGCGGCGCCGGCCGTTTGCTGGCCCGGGCGCGTGGGGTGGGATGCTTGGGAGACATGGAGAATCGCTCCTGTAAGGGTGTGCTCTTAAGCTATTCCCATAGGAATAGTCTCGCAAGTCCCCTTGCTTGACAGGCTATCCCTATAGGAATACCTTGGTTGCGTGACGCCCCTCATGCTGCGCCTGGCCTATTTCCGGACGCGGGCCAAGCTGTCCCAGGCCGAGCTGGCCCGACGCTCGGGGATCTCACAGTCGGCCATCTCGAAGATCGAGGCGGGGAAGCGCGCCGGCGTCGATCTTCGCACCCTCGAGCTCCTCGCCAAGGCCCTCAAGCTCGACCACCCGGGCGAGCTGCTCACCTGGGCGCCCCGCGGCCGCGGCCGGTGAGCGAGCCGTCAGCCTGACCGACTCCGCCGTGGTGTGGCTGCGCTGTCCGCGATGCGGACACGTGATCCGGCGGCCGTTCCTCCGCATGCCCGTGGCGTTCCCCGTGATCGAGATCCACCGGTATCGCGGCACGCACGACACCTGTCGCCTGCTGCTGCGGGCGAACGGCGACCGGCCCACGGTCACGGCGATCCCGCAATGGGAGAGCGACGAGCAGGCGCTGGAGCGCGCCTGGCGCGATCGCGGCGGCTCAGCCGGAGACGCTGGATCAGTCACCTAGTTCCAGCTCCTTCCCGAGCAGCCATTCCACGTATTCGAAGAGCGCGTCGACGAACTTCCGCTCGGGCGGCTGCAGGATCCCGCCGCGCTCGAGCTCCGCGAAGAGCGAGTGCCAGCTGGCGGCCCAGTCCGCCAATCCCAGCCGCGACCCATAGCCTTCGGACTCGAGCCAGCTCGACATGAGCCGCGACTGTAGCCACGCGAGGCGCTCCGCCTCGGGGACTGCTCGGAATTCTTGAATCAGTTGGTCGGCCATGGAGCCGCGTTCGTCCGGCATCACGCCCTCCTCGGTTGTCTCAGCCGCCCCGACTCGGCACGGCGCCGCCGGCGGGCGTCGTCAGGACGCCCGAGCTGCCGCCGCGCGCGGCGTAGCGCGCGAGGTCGTAGACGACGCGCTTGGGATCCCCGATCGTCGCCGTGACGTCCAGGATCAGAATGTTCCGCTGGCTCGCGAGCTGTTCCTTCTGCTGCTCGAGCGCCTTGCGGGTGTAGCTGTCGATCACGACGCGGCGCGGCCCGCCTTCGAACGCAGAGATCAGCGCGCCCCCCAAGCCGAGGACGAGTCCCGCAACCGGATTGGGCGACAGGACGTCCTTGATCCCATGGCTCAGGATGCCGCCGGCCGACGTGAGCAGGCCGCCCGGGCCGCCGCGCAAGGCGCCGATGAGCGAGAGACCGGCCGACAGCATGTCGGCGGCGGCGCGCTGACTGCCGGCATTCAAGTGATCGATCGCCGTGCCCAGATCCTCGATGTTCTTCGTGAGGATCGGCACCTTCGCGCCCGTAATGGCACTGAGGTCCGGCGCCCCCTTGGTGAGCAGGGGGATCTTGCCGATGCCCGCAATGTCGGCCTGCATTCCCGGGAGATTGATGCCGCCCTGAATGTCGGCCAGCGAGTCCAGGAGATCCTTCCGGATCTGCAGCTCCGCATTGTCTCGCTGCATCTTCCGCAGCTGGCCGACCTGCGCTTCCGACATGTGCGTCATCGCCGCCGTCAGCCGGACGATGGCCCCCTCGTCCCCCCGGATCTCCGCCTGATGGAGCTTCAGCTGCTGGACCTGGTCGTCGAACGCATGAGTCAGCCGGTCGCCCATCTCCCCCTCGAGCTTCGTCACCGCCCCCCCGGCGTCGCGCAGGGCGTCGCTCCAGCGGTGCACCGCGGCCTGGGCCTCCAGGACCAAGGCAGCATCCGGGGGCGTGACGCTGAGGACGGCCCCGCCGCGGCCGCGGGTGACCAGGGGCTGCGAGATGCGGGCGAGCGTCGTCTGCGCGTCCACCAGCTGCGCCTGCGCCTCCGCGCGGGTGCCGGTGGCCACGGCGTGCGGCCCCGACGCGAGGATCCGGCGCGACATGGCTTCCGCCGACTCCATCGAGTGCGTGAACGCATCGGCGTCCGCGCTCGCCAGCTTGTAGGCGCCGGCGATCAGGCCGATGCCGGCGGCCGCCCCCAACACCGTGGTCGAGCCGGCGCCGAACATGAGCAGGCCTTCGGCGATGCGCCCCACGGGGCCGGCCGTGCCCGTCGCCTGGAACGCGAGCTCGGCCATCGCCGTGCGGACGATGCGCAGGCCGTGGCCGCTCTCATTCGCGGCGCCTCCCATGCGACCCAGCATGGGGGGCAGCTGATCGACGCCGCCCGCCGCGGCCCTGGACGACGCCGCGAGATCGCGCTGCGTCTGGACGAGGCCCGCGAGCTCGTCCCGGGCACTGCGGGCCTCGCCCGCGCCCTCGCGGGTCAGGACGATCCGGGTAACAAGGGCGCCGCCGCCGCCCATGGGATCAGACATCGTCCGCCTCCTGTTGTTCGCGCACGACCGCCTCGCGCACCCCGGGGTGCGCTCGATAGATCGCTTGCCGCACCCGCATCGCTTCGCTCTTCGACACGGGCGCGCGGCCCAGCCGCCGCTCCACCTCGGCCGCGACGAGCGACGCCACCGTCGGCTCCACGCCGCGCCGCACCGCGCGCCGCGCGTCCTCCAGCCGCCGCTGCATCTTCCGCAGCAGGGCGCTGAGCGACTGGCGCTGATCGGGCGTGTAGGCGCCGGCCTTGATCCCCTTCAGCAGCCGGTCGACGAACTCGGGCACCGCCTGCTCGAGGAACGCGTGGAGCGGATCGGGCATGCTTACCTCCGGGCTCGCGCGACGGGCGCCGCCAGCGCCGGCGCCACCGCCGCGACCGGCGGACCCGACGGCCGTTGCACCCGCTCGTCGCGCAGGCGCACGTCGTTCTCCGCGCGCATGCACGTCGCCCGATCGCGCAGCACCACGACGGCCTGCCCGCGCGCGTCCAGCACGCAGCTGTCCTCGTAGGCGTAGACGGTGGCGCCGGTCCGCACGATCCGCGCGTGGGCGTGCTCCTGCAGGGTGAGCTGTAGCTCGCCCCCCTGGTGCTCCACCTGGGCGTGCCCGCGGGCGCTCACGCTGGCCGCGCCGCCGCTGATGCTGATCCGGACCACGCTCTCGCCATCGGCGTGCACCGTGAACCGCCCGCCGACCACCGACGAGAAGTCGGCGGTCGCGCGATCGTGCAGCCGCACCGTGCCCAGGAACGAGTGATCGCCCGAGGACACCACCACCGCATCGTAGGCCTCGACCTCCACGTACTCCGCCACCTGGAGCCGCGCACAGCCCCGCGCCGTGAGCTGGACGTTCCCGTCGGCCCGGATGAGCGGGACGTCCGTGCGGCGATCCGCGACGATCGGGTCGAAGATCTCCGCCACCGCCCGGTCGTGGAGCAGCCCGTAGCACCGGGTGAGCGTGAGCCGGCACGTGCCCATGGCCTCGACGTCCGTCCCCTCGGCCGTCACGGTCGCCCCCTCCATCGCCTCGACCTTGTCCACCATCGTCGCCACGAGCTCCGCCTGGCCGACCCGGTAGATCCCGCGATTCGACGCGATCACCTTGCCGCTGCGCACCGTGAACCGGTGGGGACGGGGGTGTGCCGCCGACCGGATGACGATCGGCGCCGCGTCGCCGCGCAGCACCACGCTGTCCGAGGGCTGGAACTGGTGTCGCCGGACCAGCGTCTCGAACTCCTCGGTGCTCCGAATCTCCCAATGCTGCGTCATCGTCGATCTCCCTCTAGTCGTAGGTGGCGGCGCCGTACTCGGCGCCGTGCGCGAGCTCGGGCGACCCGCCGTCCGATCGGTACAAGGTTGGGAACACCAGGTCGCTGGGCGTCCCGCCGCCCACGGCCGCGACGAGCGCGCCGGCCGCCGCGTTCGCCACGTCGTCGTGCGCCCCCGGTGGATGGTCGATCGAGTCGCGCCCGCCACGCGCCGGGCTGCGATCGAGCGCCAAGAGCTGGACCCGGAGCCGCGGCAGATCGAGCAGCGCGACGCGCCGGCTATTCATGAGCGGGAGCAGCTCCGCGTAGATCTCGGACTTCGTCCGCTCCGCCGAGCGGTACGTCACGCCGTGCGTCTGAAAGCGCTCGCGCACCCATTCGGCCGAATAGTGGTCGCCTTGGACGCTGAACACGTGGTAGGTCTTGAGCACCGCCGCGAACTCCCGACAGACGTCGTCGGGCGAGAACCGCGGACGGACTTCCCGCACGACGTCCAGCACCGCGCGCTCGCCCTCGGCGTGCGCGATCGCCAGCGTGAAGCTGTCCTGGCTGCCGCCGGACGGATCCACGAAGGCCACGTAGGCGTGCCCCGCCGGCGGGAGCTCGAAGCGCTCCCGGACCCGCGCGGCGTCGATGACCTCCGGCGACAGGAACGGCTCGACGTCACTGCGGAACGCGACGAGCCCGTCCCGGCCGTACTCGCTCGCCGCC
>JBGQHV010000009.1:0-39926 GCA_041498155.1 Gemmatimonadota bacterium
AGTCGCTGCGCCGGGTGGAAGCCCGGTTCGGGGACGGCAACGGCGAGTACAGCCTGGCGGAGCAGTCGCGCGCGCTGAACACCTACTACGATGCGTTCTTCGGCGCGTACCGGTTCAACAGTCAGGGCCGCAGTATCCGCATCGGTTTCGAAACGAGTTTCTGAGCAAGGTCGTGGGCGGCGCCCGAGCCGGGCGCCGCCCACCGTGTTGAGAAGAGGTTGGTCGTCCGCACCCGGAAGTCCACGTTGTCCTGCACCCATTTCCACAACGCCGCCTGACGCTCCAGCGGGACGTCGGCCTGCACCTGCATGTGCCAGCCCTGCATTACCTGTGCCTCCTCGGTCCAGAGACGGACGCGTTTACGACGCACTAGGCGCTTCCAATCCTCACCGACGGTGGGGCTGGCGTACAGGAGCCGCACCGTGACGCTGCGCGACAGGTACTCGAGCGGCGTGAGGTCGATCCGGGTATAGGGGGACTCACCCGGCGCGAGCTTGGTGCCGGGCGCCACGTCCGGCACACCGTCGCTCAGGAGCACGACGTTGAGCGGCGCCAGAATCAGCCCGCGCTCCTTGATGAGGCCGGACACGCGGTCGAAGAACGCGTTGAAGTCGGTATAGGCATCCATGGGTGGGAACCAGGTGCGCAGGTCGGCCGCGATCTGATCCACCGTCCGCCCCTGGAAGTCGTTGATCGGATGGAACGGTTTCGGCTCCCCCGGCCGCGCCCCACCGACCGATCCCACGAAGAGCGCGGTGGGCGTGCGCAGCCCGCCGAGCGCGTTGAGGTGGGCGTACAGGTAGTGCGCGGCGAAATCCACCGCATCGTCGTACAGCCGGGCGTCGCGGAACGAGCCGCTGACGTCGATGCCGAGGATGAGCGTCGACGAGGCCGGCTTCGTCTCCTCCGCCGCCTGCTCGGTGCGCGCGCAGCCCAGCAGCAGGACTGTCGCGGCCAGCGCGCCGAGTCGCGCGTCGCGCCGCGTCACGAGGTCGCTCCGGGCAGGGGTTGCCGAGCGCCGGAAGCGAGCTGTGGAGTGTTCGCCAGCACCTGCTCCAGGTTGCGGAACGGCAGCGTGAACACCGGCCGCCCGAGGATCACCACGACGGCGAAGTTCACGCCGGCCGCGAGCAGCTGCAGCACCGGGAGGGACAGCAGCTCGAAGGTCTCACGCGCTTCCCGCTTGAACCATTCGGCCTCTGCCTTGAGTGCGTCGATCGGCCCACGCCACACTTCGCCGGACGCGTGGTCGACCGTCGCCCCGGCGCGCTGCGGGCCGGCGATGTTCTGCCGCCCCAGCACGCCGAGCAGGGCGGGGGTGCCGAAGCGGCCGAACAGGAACCACGTCATGGCGCGCACGCCGATCCATCCGAAGGACGCCATCGCCAGGGTGGAGAAGAACCCGAGCTGAAACCCGGTCTGTTGGGCGATCCAGGGCGTGACGGCGTCGATCAGCTCGCGATAGAGGAACATCACCTCGAAGAACATCACGAACGCCTCGACCAGAACCATCGATACGATCTGCGAGGTTTTCTTCGACCGGAGAGCCTCGACCAGCGCCTGGATGGCGGCGAAACTGCCGGAAATCAGAATGAACAGGAACGGCCAGAGAATGAGGGTCACCGCCCAGCTCGAAAGCTCCGATCCGGTCAGATCGGCGAGCACTTCGGTCAGGGTGGGCCGCAGGGTGAACGTGAACACGGTCGCCTCGAGGGCGGACCAGAGCAGGATGAACAGGAACGCTATCCAGGGGACGCCCGGTTGGAAGTACTGGCGCGTCGCCCAGTCGAGCAGCGCGAACGGGCTCGTGAAAATGAACTTGATGAGGCGGACCAGCAGCGAGCCCGCCAGCTTCAGCAGGCTCCAGACCCACCCGACCAGCACCACGCCGAGACGGACCAGACCGGCCCAGTAGAACCAGGTCATCCGGCCCGCATCCCACCACGAGACGAGCAGGGCCGTGAGAAAACCGCCGCGCCCGGACCGGAATGGCAACGTGTACAGTGACGCCATCGTGCACCACAACCCGGCGATGAGCAGCGCGCAGGGCAGGAGAATGAGCGCGCCCTTCAGCGCGATCACCCAGCCGTTCGGGCCACCCACAGCGAAGCCCAACGCGGCCCCCTGCCAGTCGAGGAGCCACGTGAACGGAGACGCGAGGAACCGGAACGTGTCCTGCCATTGCGCGGGAATGGCTTGCTGCAAGGATGCGAGCATCCGCTCACCTCCAGAAGGTCTCGGTTGGTGACGAAGAGGAGTGGGACAGCGAGCAGTCGATCATCCGATGGGGCTGCGTGCTTCGTCGGCCGCGAGATGTATACCCTGCTTCCACGCGTCGGCACGTGACGGCAATCACGCGGGGTGGGGGCAAGCGGCAAGTGGCCGTCGCCGTGGTGAATACGCACGACACCCGCGCCCCCTCTGCCACAGCGCTCGTAGCCCGGACGCCACAGGCGGATGAGGCGTCCTTCGGGTTCGTCACATCCGCGTAACTGCCCGTGAGTAAAGTACTTTGGCACGGAAAGTGCGAAGTGGGCCTTCCGAGGCCCCTTCAACCTGGTTTTCGACAATGCGCGCATCACGTTCATTCGTCTCGCGCCGACCGGCGCTTGCCTTCGCTACTCTCGCCGTCTCCCTGCTGGCCATCACGTGCGCCAAAGACACTTCGCAGCCCCCTCCGGGCGCGACGCAATTGGCGTTCAAGGTGGATCCCACGAGCGCGGTGGCCGGATCGTCCGTCGCGCCCGCGGTGGTGGTCGAAGCGCGCGACGCGGACGGGGTCGTCGTCTCGGACTTCACCGGTGGTGTGACCGTCTCGATCGAGACGAACCCCGGCGGGGGGACGCTCGCCGGTACGACGACCGTGACGGCCGTGGCCGGCGTGGCGACGTTCAGTGGCCTCAGCATCAACAAGAGCGGCACGGGTTACAAGTTGAAGGCCTCCGCAGGATCGTTGACCACCGCCACCAGCCCCGCATTCAACATCATCGCCGGTCCGGCGAGCCAGCTCGTGTTCACGGCCCAGCCGGCTTCCGGCGTCGCGGGCTCGGGGCTCGTCCCCTCCGTGACGGTGACCGCGCGTGATGCGCTCGGGAATGTGGCGGACAGTTACACGGGATCGGTGACGGTCGCCATCACGAGCGGGTCGGGAGCCCCCGGCGCCACGCTGTCGGGCACGGCGACCGCGTCCGCGGTCGCGGGCATCGCCACCTTCGCCGGCCTCAGCATCGACAAGGTCGGATCCGCCTACACTCTCGCGGCGACCGGGACAGGCCTGCCCGGCGCCACGAGTACGGCGTTCGACATCACCCCGGGTGTCGCCAGCCTGCTCATCATCAGCGTCCAGCCGAGCTCCGTCGTCGCCGGGCAGACCATCGCTCCGGCGGTTGTGGTGACGGCACGGGACAACATGGGCAATACGGCGACCGGGTTCGCGGGCGTCGTGACGCTGGGAATCACGCCGGGGACCGGCTCCGTGGGTGCGACGCTCGGGGGGACGGCGAGCGCCGGGGCGGTCGCGGGCGTCGCGACCTTCACCACGCTGCATATCGCCAAGGCCGGCAACGCCTATACCCTGGCGGCCTCGGCCTCGGGCGTTACGGGTGCCACGACCGGTCCGTTCGACATCGCGATCGGCCCGCCGAGCAAGCTCGTGTACGGCATCGCTCCTACCACGACCTTCGCCGGCGCGCCGATCGCGCCCGCCGTCCAGGTGGTGATCGAGGATGCGGCGGGGAACACCGACACGACCTACACCGACAACGTGACCGTCGTGCTCGGGTCGAATCCGGGCAGCGCCCTGTTGTCGGGCAGCACGACCGTGGCGGCCGCGAGCGGCGTCGCCACCTTCACCGACCTCCGGCTCGACAAGAGCGGGACGGGCTACACCCTGCTGGCCGCTGCCTCGGGACTCACCGGTGTGGTGAGCCCGGCCTTCGACAACCTCGCCGCGGCCGGCAATCTGCTGGTTTTCACCATCCAGCCTCCCGCGACGACGGTCGCGGGTCTCGGCATCGCCCCGGCCATCCAGGTGGCGGTCCAGGATTCCTTCGGCAACACCGCCACGGCGTACAACGGAGACGTCACACTCGCGATCGACAACAATCCGGCCGGCGGGACGCTGGCGGGATCGGTGACTGTCTTGGCCGTCGGTGGCGTCGCCACGTTCCCCGGGCTGAACATCGACCGGGCGGGATCGGGTTACACCTTGATGGCCTCGGCGTCCGTGCTCACGGCCGCCACGAGCTCACCGTTCGACGTCGTTCCCGGCGCCGCCAACCATCTCGTGTTCGGGCAGCAGCCGGGCTCCACCACGGCGGGCGTCGCCATCGCCCCGGGCGTCACCGTGCGGATCGTCGACGCCGTCGGGAACACGGTCACCAGCTTCTCCGGTGATGTGGCCCTCGGCATCTCCGTGGGCAGCGGCACCGGCGGCGCCACACTGTCGGGCAGCACCACGATCACGGCGACGAACGGCATCGCGTCGTTCACGACGCTCAGTATCGACAAGAGCGGCACCGCGTACTCGCTGCTCGCCCTGTCGTCCGGGCTGACGGGAGCAACGAGCGGTCCCTTCGACATCGCCGCCGGTCCGGCTGGTCAGCTCGTCGTCTCCGTGCAGCCCGGCAGTGTCACCGCCGGCGCCCCGATCACACCGGGGGTCGAGGTGCGGGCACTGGATCTGCTGGGGAACCTGGCAACCGGATTCAGCGGCAACGTGACCGTGGCGATCTCCAGCGGCACCGGAACGCCGGGCGCGACCCTCGGTGGTACGATCACGGTTCCGGCCGCAAGCGGGGTCGCGACGTTCAGCGGGCTGACGATCGACAAGGCTGGTACCGGCTACACCCTGGCGGCGACGGCCAGCGGCGTGAGCGCCGCAACGACCTCCGCCTTCGACATCATGGTGGGCGCGGCGACGAAGCTGGTCTTCTCGACGCAGCCGGGGAACACGGTCGCCGGCGTCGCGCTCGGCCCGGTGAGCGTGACCGCGCAGGATGCAGCAGGCAATACTGTCCCGGGGTTCACGGGCAATGTGGCCGTGGCGATCGCGACCAATCCCTCAACCGGCACCTTGTCGGGTCTCGCGACGGTGGCGGCGACGGCCGGGATCGCGACGTTCGGGTCGCTGAGCATCGACAAGAGCGGCGCCGGCTACACGCTGGCGGCCACGGCATCGGGATTGACCGACGCCGCGAGCGCCACGTTCAACATCACGCCGGGGCCGGCCGCCCAGCTGAGCTTCACCGCACAACCGACCGCCGCCGCTGGCGGGGTGAACATCACCCCGGCCGTCCAGGTGACGGCGCTCGACCAGCTGGGCAACGTGGCGACCGGGTTCACCGCCAACGTGACCATGGCTCTCGGGACGAACCCCAGCGCGGGCAACCTGACGGGGACACTGTCCGTTCCGGCCGTGGCCGGGGTGGCGACGTTCTCCGCCCTCAAAGTCGACAAGGCCGGCGTGGGCTATACGCTGGCCGCCAGCGCCACCGGCCCGGCCGGCGCCACCAGCGCGCCGTTCGACATCACAGTCGGCGTGGCGACGAAGCTCGCGTTCACCGTCGCGCCGATCAACACTGTGGCCGGCGTGCCGATTACTCCGGCGGTCGACGTCACGGCGCAGGACGCGGCCGGGAATACGGTGCCGACCTTCGTGGGCAGCGTGAGCGTGGCCATCACCGCGGGCACCGGCACGAGTGGAGCGCTGCTGCGCGGCACGACGACGGTCGGCGGCGTGCTCGGCGTCGCCACGTTCTCGACCCTGAACATCGACAAGAGCGGCAACGGCTACAAACTCACCGCCACGTCCGCCGGACTCACCTCGGTGACGAGCGGCACGTTCAACATCACCACCGGTCCCGCCGTGAAACTGGGCTTCACCGTCCAGCCGCCGGCGACGGCCGCGGCCGGCGTCAACATGAGCCCGACGATCCGGGTGGCGGCTCAGGACTCGCTCGGCAACACCGTCACGACGTTCACCAACAACATCGTGATCGCGATCGGGACCAATCCGTCAGGCGGGGCGCTCACCGGGACGACGACGGTCAAGGCGTCCGCCGGCGTCTCCTCGTATAACACCTTGAAGATCAACCTGGTGGGGGTCGGCTACACACTCGTGGCGACCTCGGTCGGGCTGCTCGATGCCATCAGCACGCCGTTCACGGTGAACCCGGGGCCGGCGACGCAGCTCGCCTTCACCACGCAGCCGCTGTCCTCCCGCAAGGGGACCGTGATGCCGGCGGTCCGCGTGTCGGCGCTCGACGCCCAGGGCAACCTGGCGACGGCGTTCACAGCCAACATCACTGTGGCCCTCGGGGCGAACCCGAACTTCGGGACCCTGGGCGGCACCAAGATCGTGAAGGCAGTGGCTGGAGTGTCGGCCTTCTCGACACTTACCGTCGACTCGGCGGGGAACGGGTACACGCTGACCGCCGCCGCGGCCGGAGTGACGGGCGCGACGAGCGCGACGTTCGACGTCACCTCCGGTGACCGGCTCGAGTTCACCGTTCAACCGCCGGCGACGTCGCCGGCCGGTGCGGTGATGACGCCCGCCATCGTCGTGACCGCCAAGGACACGCTGGGCGCGGTGCTGACGGGATTCGTCGGCAACGTGACCGTGGCGCTGGTGGGCGGGACCGGGACGCCGGGCTCCACACTGTCGGGCACAAAGACGGTCCCCGCGGTTGCGGGCGTCGCCACGTTCTCGAATCTCAGCGTCGACAAGATCGGGACCGGGTTCAAGATCAGCGCGGCGGCGTCGGGACTCGCGTCCGCGACGAGCACCGCGTTCAACACGGTCGGCGGCACCGCCGTGAAGCTCGGCTTCATCGTGCAGCCGGTGAGCACGCCGGCGGGCGCGATCATCCAGCCGGGCATCCAGGTCGCTGTCCAGGATGCGGGTGGTGTCACGGTCAAGACCGTCACGGGCTCGATCACGATCGCCATCGGTACCAACCCCTCGGGTGGCGTGTTGGGTGGCACCCTCACGGCGCCGATCAACGCCGGCGTGGCCTCGTTCGCCAACTTGACGATCGACAAGGCCGGCACGAATTACACACTCGCCGCGACATCGTTGGGGTTGACGGGCGCGACCAGCGCGCCATTCAACATCACCGCGGCAGCCACGCTCCACTTGGTGTACAGCGCGCAGCCTGTGACGACGACCGCCGGGGTGGCCATCCCGGCCGTGACGGTCCAGGCGCTCACCGCGGCCAACGCCCTGGCGACGACCTTCACCGGGCCGGTGACGGTGGCCATCGCCGCCGGGACGGGTGCGAACGGGGCGACCTTGCTCGGGACCGCGACGGTCAATGCCGTGGGCGGCGTCGCGACGTTCTCGACGCTGATCATCCAGAAGGCGGGGACCGGCTACAAGCTCTCGGCATCGTCGCCGGGTGTGGCGGGCGTGAACAGCGCGTCCTTCGCCATCAACTCGGATGTGGCGGTGACCGTGCACTTCGCCACGCAGCCGGTCACCACGGCGGCGAACGCGCCCATCCCGGCGTTCGATGTGGACGTGCGCGATCAGTTCAACAACGTCGCCAAGACATTCGTTGGCAGCGTCACGATCTCGATCGCCGGTGGGACCGGGGCGGGCGGTGCGGTGCTCTCCGGCACGAAGACGGCCACCCTGGTGTCGGGCGTCGGGACGTTCCCCGGCCTGAGCATCAACCTGCCTGGGTCGGGCAACACGGCCTACCGCTTGTCGGCAGCCGCGGCCGGATTGACGTCGGGCTTGAGCAATGCGTTCAGCATCAATTAGCCGCGGGAGTCGGTAGGAAGTGCGCGGGCCGTCGTCCGAGAAGATGACGGCCCGCGTCGTTTACGGCTTGACGGGCGAGGGCTCCGCGTCAAGTTTTATGGCGCTTTCCTGCGAGGGCGGCGATGACGCTTCAACAATGGGCGAGACTCCAGACCGACGTGAATGTCAAGCTGCGCCGGGGCGCGTGGTATCGCATCGTCAAGCTCGGCGCCGTGGAAGCAGTGCTCGACGTGAACCGCCAGCCGCTGACGGTCAGCCGTACGCTGTTGCAGATCGTGCAGGTCCCGCCGAGCCGCTGGAGCGTCGTGCCGGCCCCGCGCAACGCGCTGCGGTTCCCGTCGAGCTGGGGTGAGCGCTACGCGGTGTGCCCGTCGTGCCGCGGCCGCTCGCCGATCGAAGGTCGGCCGACGACGATGCGCTGCACCCGCTGCAACGGGCTGTACGAAGTGGCCTGGAACGAGCCGTACCTGCTGAGCGCGTAACGCGCCCGCCGACACGATCCGATGACTTCACCGCAGCCCATTCCCGAGCCGCGCCGCCCGTCACTGGTCGGGGGTCGCTTTTCCCGCACGTCGATCGGGTTCCCGGTCAAGATCAGCCGGTGGCGGACCTTCTGGCAGCGGCCCGTGCCCGTACTCATCGCCGCCGGCGCGGGCGGCGAAGTGCTGGTGGCGCGCACCCGGCTCGGGATGACATTGCTCGTCCTGGTGATTCCCCTGATCGATCTGCTGCAACGGCCGGGCGTTCGCGAAGTATACGTGGGGCTCGGCGCCGCCCTCCTGGGTGTCGTCCTGGCCGCGGCGGCCTACCGGCTGGCGCGGGGACGGGTGTACACGCCGGCGATCGGGTTCGCGACGAGCCTGCTCGACGTCACCTTGGTGAGCGCCGTGCTTTGCACGTTCCTCGTGCTCCATCAGCCGCTCACCGCGGTGAACAGCCGCGTGGTGTTCCTGATCTACTTCCTCGCGATCGCGGCGGCGGCACTGCGCTTCGACCCGCGCGTCTGCGCGGTCACCGGCGCGGCCGCGATCGTGGAGTATGCCCTCGTCCTGGCCGTCGCCGCCTGGAGCGGGTCATTGGGCGCCCAGTCCGCGGCCACGGTGAATAGTTACGGCGCGTTCAGCTGGAGCGATCAGATCTCGCGGCTCCTGCTGCTCGCGATCGCGGGCATCCTGAGCACCACGCTCGTGCTGCGCACGCGGGAGCTGCAGTGGCTGTCGGCGCGCGACAAGCTGACCGGATTCCTGAACCGCGGCATCTTCGACGATCTGCTCACCGACGCCTCGCTGCGCGCCCGCCGCTATGGCCGGCCGCTGTCGATCCTCATGCTCGACGTGGACGAATTCAAGCAGTTCAACGACACGTGGGGGCACGCCGCCGGTGACGAGGCGTTGAAGGCGGTTTCGGCCGCGATCAAGCAGTCGGTGCGCCAGGGGGAGATCGTGTCCCGCTACGGCGGCGACGAATTCGTGGTGCTGTTTCCGGAAACGCGCGCCGATATCGCGGTGCAACGCGGGGAGAAGATCCGGCTGCGGATCCCCCCGATCGTGGCCGGCGGGCGGGGCCGGCAGCAGACGATCCCGGTGACGATCAGCGTGGGCGTCGCCAGTCTGCCGGCCGACGGCGTGGACGCCTACGAGGTGCTCAACCAGGCCGACATGCGGCTGTACGAAGCCAAGCATGGGGGCCGCAACGCGGTCGTCGGGCCGACGCCGCCGGAAGAACCACCGGCGGCGCAGGCCGACGCCCGCTGATGAGGGCTCAGCTCGCGTTGGTGCGGTAGAACCACCCGTAGGACACGACCGCGCGCTGGACGCCCTTGTCGATCTGCTCCAGCATGTATCCAGCCATCTGCCCCACCTTGCCGCGATAACTCTCCGGCCCCCCGGGCAGCGCCGGCGTCTTCGCCACCGCCTCCAGGTTCGCGGTGACGCCGCCCTTCAATCCCGCATAGCCGCTCAGCACCCCGGACCGGACGCCCTCGAGCACCCATGCCTTCGTCTCGACGGTGGCCTTGGTGACCTCCACCCGGAGCACGGCGCCGTCGGTGCCGAACCCGACCGCGATCTCGAGCGGGCCGTGCGGTGTGTCCACGCGCACGAAGGTCAGCGCGCCGACGGCACTCGCGCCGCTGCGTCCGGTATAGAACGTGAGCAGGCCGTCGTCCGGGCCCCAGTCGAGGGCTTCATGGAGGCGGTGCGCGTCGGCGCCGCTCAAGTGCACCTCGCGGGCGGTGAAGGCCGTGGCCGTGGGGAGGATGGACTTCACCGCGTCTTCCCGTTTGACGAGGACGACGGTCGGGGTGATGTGCAGCGCTGCTACGAGGGCGGCGATGAGGATTCGGTTCATGGGTTGGTCCTTTCCGGTACGGGCATCAGCCACATCCGCCGCAGCGCCAGTACGGCCACGAGGGTATAGCCGAGACCCATCGCGAAGCCGCCGGCCACCGTCAGTACGGCGAAGTGCGGCGATGCGAACTTGGTGAGCCACATCCCGGCGAAATCGAGCCAGGGGGCGGAGAACAGGAGCGTGATGAAGGCGTAGCCCCAGCGCGGCGAGACGCCCAAGCCCAGCACGACGACCGACAGCAGCGCCGCAATCACGCCGTACATCGGCACGTGCACGTGAGTGTCCTGGACCAGGAGTTTCGTGTCCACGAGGTGGACCTCCGCGGTATCCCCGGCGTCGAAGGCGCTCATCGACATGGCGTGCTCCATCACCATCGTCGTTTCCGGGGCCGCCGCCGCGGTCGGCTCCGCGTAGGTGCGGGCCACGCGATCGGGCGTGAACCCGGCGTAGAGCCAGACCATCCAGCCCCCGAACAGGTAGGCGAGGCCGAAGGTGCCGAGCAGGCAGGTGACGAGCCATTTCACGCGTCGGTCGAGCCGGGCGAGGTCGTAGGGCATGGCGGATCCCGTCTAGAAGAGGTAGACCAGCTCGAGAATCCCCCGGACTTCGGTGTTCCGGAGGGACCCGTCAGCGGTTTCGAATACGGGCTGATCGGAGTGGTCGATGCGCAGCGCGGGTCGGAGCGAGAATGCCGGGAGGCGGAAGGTGGTCCGCTCGATGTTCGAGAAGATCCCCTCCTGCGCTTCCCGGTAGAAGTACCACGGGGAGATCGTCAGCGACTGCAGTGTCTGCGGGGTCCCGGACGCAAGGCCGTCTTTGTCGCGCAGGGTCTCGCCCCGCACGGTGAGGCCGGTAGACCGCCCCAGGCGCCAGAAAGCCGTGCCCGAAATACCCGTCCAGGTTCCCGACGCACCCCCGCCGATCACCTGGCGGCCGTAGTTCGCCTCGAGGCCGAGGATGAGGCGGGAGATCGGCTGTAGCGTCGCATCGGCGGCGAGGAGCGTGCGTTGCTGGGCATCGGTCCCCGCGACCTCGGGGCCGTACACCGCGTTCACCCCCAGCGCGACACCTTCGGCTGGCAGGAGGTCGACGCGGGCGCCGACCGTCTTGCCGCGGTTGTTGTCGATCGCCACCTCCCACCCGTTGGCCACGTAGGCCGCCACGGAGACGACTGGCGACGCGACGAAGCGGGCGATCGCCCCAGTGAGCTTGGCGGGGCGGGCCAGCTCGAAGTTGAATGAATTGGTGGGCAGCAGGTTCAGGGGCTCGTCGTCGCGCTCGAACCCGATGGGTGCGTCGAAGCGGCCGAAGGTGAGATTGAGGGAGCTCGCGCCGGGCGGTGTCCAACTCACGATCAGGTTGTCGATTTCCGTCTCGGTGACTTCCGCGCCGGTCGCCTCGTCCAGCCCCAGGCTCGTGGTCAGCTGCCCGAACAGGTACAGGTTGTCCGACCACGGACGGAACAGGCTCACGGCGATCTTCGAGCCGGTGAACGTGTTGGTCCGCGCGTTGCGGTCCCAGCTGTAGCTGCCAACGGCGAAGCCGTTGATCGCAAGCGCGTGGGATTCCTCGAACGTCACGGTGCTGTCCTGTGCGGCGGCGATCCGGACCACGCCGCACACCAGGACGCACCCGAGCGAAATTCGCATGGTGCTTCCTCCATAGCTCGTCAATTGTGGGTGGACGGGTGCTACGCGGTGAGCTCGTTCGGAGGAGGCGGGGTGGGGGCGTAGCTGGGCGAGATGGGTGGAGCGTCGGACGGCAGGGCGATCGGAGCCGTCGGGGGCGCGGCGGCGTTCGGCAGCCCCGACCAGTGCGCCGGGAGCGCGGGTGCTTCGGGAGCGAGCAGCGCCGTGTTGCCGGTCATGTCGCCGCACCAGCAGGGGGCGCGGGACGGTGTGCCGTGGTGCATCCCCTGGTGCATCGCCTGATGGCGGCACGCCGCGGCGTTGTGGGCGAACGACGCGACCGGTGCCGCCATGATCCAACAGGGCAGCACGAGCGCAATGCAGCGATGGATGAGACGCGGTCCGAGTCGCATCGGGCCTACAGTTTACCGCGTGGGTGGCCGCTGGCGCAACCTAGGGCGGCCTGTGTAAACTGCACCGTTTCCAGAGTTTACCTCCAACCAGGGACGGGTGTTCCAGCGCCATGCCCACCGCCGCCGAGCAGACCGCGCCCCGCGGGTTGGAAGGAGTCGTCGCCAATGAATCGTCGATTTGCTATGTGTTTGGCGAAGAAGGCCGGCTCATCTACCGTGGCTACGACATCAACGACCTGGCCGATCATTCGACGTTCGAGGAGACCGCCTACCTCCTCCTGAACGGCGATCTCCCCAGCCGCGAGCAGCTCAAGGAATTCACCGCGAGCCTCAAGGCCTCACAAAAGCTGGACAAGGTGGTGCAGCGCGTGATCCGCGACGCCCCCGCCAACGCCAACCCGATGGACGTCCTGCGCACGGCGGTGAGCGCCTCGGCGTTCGTGGACCCGGATCGGGGCAACAACGGGCGCGAGGCCGAGTATCGCAAGGCGGTGCGCCTGATCGCTCAGCTGCCCACGATGGTGGCGATGTTTCACCGGCTCCGCAACGGGGAGAAGCCGCTCGCGCCGCGGCGCGGCCTGTCGCTGGCCGCGAACTTCCTCTACCTGATTTCCGGGAAGACGCCCGACGACGACGTCGAGCACGCCTTCGACGTCGCGTTGATCCTCCACGCCGACCACGAGCTCAACGCCTCGACCTTCGCGGCGCGGGTGATCGCGGCTACGCTGGCGGACGTGCATGGGGCGGTGACCGGCGCCATCGCGGCGCTGGCCGGTCCGCTGCATGGCGGGGCGAACACCGAAGTGATGAAGATGCTGCTGGAGATACAGAGCCCCGAGCGCGCCGAAGCGTGGATTCGCGGCGCGCTGACCGAGAAGCGCAAGATCATGGGCTTCGGCCATCGCGTGTATCGCACCGAAGACCCGCGAGCGGCGCACCTGCGTCGCATGTCCGAGACGCTGGGGGCCCGGGCGGGTCAGGCGCAGTGGTTCGCGATCCAGCGCACCGTCGAAGACGTGATGCGGCGGGAAAAGGGGTTGTACTGCAACGTCGATTTCTATTCCGGCTCGATGTACTACGTCATGGGGATCCCGCTCGATCTCTACACGCCGATTTTCGCCGTGAGCCGGGTCAGTGGCTGGTGCGCGCACGTGCTCGAGCAGCACGCCGACAACCGCCTCATCCGGCCTCGGGCCGAGTATGTGGGGCACATGAATCGCCGCTGGGTTCCGGTGCGGAAGCGAGGTTAGGTGATGAGCGGTACTCCCATTCAATACCGTGACGGGCGCTGGATCGTACCCGACACCCCCATCATTCCCTTCATCGAGGGCGACGGCACCGGGCCGGACATCTGGCGCGCGTCGCGGCGCGTGTTCGACGCGGCGGTCCGCAAGACCTCGGGTGGCAAGCGCGCGGTGGAGTGGCGCGAGGTCGTGGCCGGAGAGAAGGCGTTCAAAGCCACGGGGAGCTGGTTGCCCGAGGAAACACTCGACGTCATCCGCGCGCATCGCGTCGCGATCAAGGGACCGCTCACGACCCCGGTCGGCGGGGGGATCCGGTCGCTGAACGTCGCACTGCGGCAACTGCTCGAACTGTACGCCTGCGTGCGCCCGGTGCGCTGGTTCAAAGGCGTGCCGGCTCCTGTAAAAGAGCCGGGGAAGCTGAATGTCATCATCTTCCGCGAGAACATCGAGGACGTCTACGCCGGTATCGAATTCCAGGCGGAGAGCAAAGAGGCGAACGAGCTGATCGCCCGGCTCGAGGCGCTCGGAAAGAAAGTCCGGGCCGGCAGCGCCATCGGGATCAAGCCGATGTCCCGCTTCGGCTCGCAACGGCTCGCAGCCAAGGCGATCCGCCACGCGATCGATGCCGGCCGCCCG
This sequence comes from Gemmatimonadota bacterium, assembly GCA_041498155.1. Taxonomy (GTDB): domain Bacteria; phylum Gemmatimonadota; class Gemmatimonadetes; order Gemmatimonadales; family GWC2-71-9; genus DASTHG01. The sequence continues at coordinate 14,036 of JBGQHV010000009.1, forward strand.
TCGGTGACGCTGGTGCACAAGGGCAACATCATGAAGTTCACCGAAGGGGCGTTCCGCGATTGGGGCTACGAGGTCGCCAAGACGCAGTTCGGCGATCGCACCATCACGGAAGCCGACCTGGGGCAGGGGACGGGAGACGGGCGCGTGATCATCAAGGATCGCATCGCCGATTCCATGTTCCAGCAGCTGCTGCTCCGGCCCGCGGAATACGCGGTACTGGCCACGCCCAATCTGAATGGGGATTACCTCTCCGACGCCTGCGCCGCGCAGGTCGGTGGACTCGGACTGGCGCCGGGCGGCAACGTCGGGGACGGCTACGCGGTGTACGAGGCGACCCACGGCACGGCGCCCAAGTACGCCGGGCTCGACAAGATCAATCCCGGCAGCGTGATCCTGTCGGGCGCCATGATGTTCGAGGAGCTCGGCTGGGCTGAGGTGAGCCGCGCCATCATCGCGGGGATCGAAGGCGCGATCGCCGCGGGCCGGGTCACCTACGACCTGGCCCGGCAGATGCCGGGCGCCACCGAAGTCTCCACCTCCACCTTCGCCGACGCGATCATCGAGCATCTCGCATGAACAGCACGCTGACGACGCAGCCGCTCGCGGACATCGAGACCCCGCTCCTGGCGGTGGCGGTGTGCGTGGGCACGGCCCTGCCACCCGCCCTCGCGTCCCTCGATCAGGCGAGTGGGGGTGCGTTGGGGCGCGCATTTGCCAGCGGGGACTTCAAGGGCAAACGCGACGAGGTGCTGCTGGCGTACGGCAGCGGCAAGGCGCGGCGCATCCTGCTCGTCGGCATGGGAAAGTCGGCGGACGTGAACGGCAACGCCGTCCGCCGCGCCGCCGCCGTGGCGGCCAAGCGCGCCCGGGGCCTGGGGACGGGGCGGTTCGCGTTCGGGGTCGCAGCCGAGGCGCGCAACGGGCTCGCGGCGCCGGTCATCGCGCAAGCGGCCGTGGAAGGCGCTGCGCACGGCGGCTGGGCGTTCGTCGAGCTGAAACGCCCGAGCGACGACCTGCGGGGCGCCATCGCGGGCGTGGACGTCGTCGTCGACGCGGCGGAGGCGAAGGGGGCGGAAGCGGGACTCGTGCGCGGCGAGGCCATCGCTTCCGGCCACCTGCTCGCGCGCGGGCTGCAGATGCAGCCGGGCAACGTCTGTACGCCGTCCTATCTGGCGGAGCAGGCGCAGACCCTCGCCCGCACGCACGGGTTCGCTATCACGGTCCTCGGGCCCGCCGAATTGCGCACAGAAGGCATGGGAGCCCTGCTGGCCGTCGCCCAAGGCAGCGTGCAGGAGCCGCGCTTCATCGCGCTCGAGTATCGCGGCGGTGGGGATGCGGCACCGGTAGTGCTGGTCGGGAAAGGGATCACGTTTGATTCCGGGGGTATCTCGATCAAGCCGGCCGCCAGCATGGAAGAGATGAAGTATGACATGTCTGGGGCGGCGGCGGTGTTGGGGGCGTTCGACGTGCTGGGCCGGCTGCGTCCGAAGCTCAACGTGGTGGGCCTCATCCCCACCACGGAGAACCTCCCATCGGGCACCGCGGTCAAACCTGGAGACGTGATCAAGAGTCATTTCGGCAAGTCGATCGAGATCATCAACACTGACGCGGAAGGCCGCCTCGTCCTCTGCGACGCGCTGTCCTACGCGCGCCGGTACAAGCCCGCGGCGGTCATCGACGCCGCGACACTGACGGGCGCCGTGGTGATTGCGCTGGGCAACCAGGCGAGCGCGGTGATGGGCAACGACGACCCGCTGGTGGCCGAGGTGCGCGAGGCCGGCGAGCGCGCGGGCGAGCGCTGTTGGCCGTTGCCGTTGTGGGACGAATACCGCGACCTGGTGAAATCCGATATCGCCGACGTCAAGAACTCGGGAGGCCGCGGCGCGGGCTCCATCGCCGGGGGGTGGTTCCTGCGGGAGTTCGTCGAGGGTTTCCCCTGGGTGCACCTGGACATCGCCGGCACCGCCTACGTCGACAGCGAGTCGGCGCATCAGGCCAAGGGCCCCACCGCGTTCGGCGTGCGGCTGTTCAGCGAATTCCTGCTGCGGCGCGCCGGGACCTGATGTCGCGGAGCCTCCTCTTGCTGGGGGCTCTCCTCGTCGCGGGCGGCCGCGCGGCGGCACAGGCGGACACGGGACCGCCGCGGCCGCGTCCTCCCGTGCGGCGCCAGACGCCCGCCACCCGCGCCGATTCCGTGCGCGCCGATTCCGCCCGGGCCGATTCCCTGCGGGCGGCGGCGGCCGACAGCGCCGCGCGGGATACGCTGGAGCGGTTCCTCCCCACGTTCAGCCGCGCGATCCCGGCGGGGCCCTTGCCGCGCGGCACCCGCTGGCGCTTCGACGCCGACTCGCTCGTCTTGTCCGACATTACCACGCTGGGCGACCTGCTGGCGCGCATTCCCGGCGTGTACGTCGCCCGGGGCGGCTGGTTCGGCGCCGCGGAAATCCCGGTGTACGGGGGACAGGGCCCGCTGAGCCTCGAGGTCTACTGGGACGGCGTGCCGTATCTGCCGCTGGGACGCGATTCGGTCTGGCTCGACCCGGCGCGCATCCCGCTGGCGCCGGTCGAGCGCGTCGACGTCCAGGTGCTGCCCTCCACGTTGCGCGTGTATCTGGTGTCGACGCGGCCGCGCTCCAGCGTTCCGCGCACCGAGGTCCGGATCAGCACCGGCGGCAACTCGATCGCGCAGTACCGGGGGGGCTTCGGCAAGCGCTGGCCGTCCGGGGTGGGGATCGCGCTCTCCGCGGACTACCGCAATATCGACGGCGGCGAGAACAACTCGACCACGACCTTCAACTCCGTGGATCTCTGGCTCAAGGCGGAGTACGTGCGCTCGCCGCATTTCGGCGTCGCCTATCAGGTGCTGAGCTCCGCCTGGAGCCGGGCCGGTGATGGCGCGGTCGTGGACGGGTGGCGGCAACGGCGGCTGGACGGCTTGCTCAGTGTCTTCTACGCCACGCGGGCGGATGGACTCGGGGAGCGGGTCGGACTGAACCTGGTGCGAACGCAGATCAGCAAGGACTCGCTCTCGCCCGACTCCAACCGCACGCACTATCAGGCGATCCTCGAGCTGACCGAGACGCGGTCGCGGGCATCCGCCGGCCTCACGGTGCGGGCGCAGGGCGCCGGGCGGCCGTTCCAGCTGGACGGACACTTCGCATGGCAGCCGGTGCCGTTCGTGACGCTCTCGGCCGACGGTCGCCGGTCCTACTACGGGAGCAACGGGCACGGCAACCGCGCCCACGTCGCCGCGGGCCTGTCCCTCCCGTTCGGCGTCTCGGTGCGGGTCGAGGCGTCCCGGGTGGAGGATTTCCAGGCGCCGCTGGTGGCGGACACGTTTCAGTGGGCGAACGATTTCGGGTTGTACGTGCGGTGGGACCGGCGTCGGGTCACGCTCGAGGCCGGGCAGGTCCGCCGCGACCCATTCAGGCCGCTCGGCTTCGCCGCGGGGATCGCTCCAGTGGCGAGGCTCGGGCCGTTACCCCGGAGCACGTACGTGTCCGCGTACCTCGCCGTGCGCCCGTTGTCGGGCGTTGAGCTGTCCGGGTGGTATGTCGACCCGATCCGGGGTGGCGGCGACTTCGAGCCGCCGACGCACGCCCGCGTCTCCGCGACCTTCTTCTCGAAGTTCTGGCGCGTATACAAGAGCGGGGTGTTCTCCCTGCGGGGAGAAGTCGCCGCGGAGAGCTGGAGCCGCAGCAACCTGGGCGGGCGTGATTCGCTCGGGGCCCAGATCGTGTTGCGGCCCGCGACGTTCGTCGAAACGAACATCGAGATGCGCATCGCCGATTTCACCGCGTACTGGATGACGCGCAACTACAACGCGATGCGCAGCAGCTACGTGACGGGAATGGACTATCCCAAGCGGGCGCAATACTACGGCGTGGCGTGGTTCTTCCGAAACTGACTCCGGTACGTTGACCTAAGTGCTTCGAGCGACTAAGCTTAAAGTCTGTGCCGCGAAGCATGACCGGGTTCGGGGCCGCTGAGGGAACAGTGGCGGAAGGGCGGCTGCGGGTGGAAATCCGCACCGTCAATCACCGTTACTTCAATCCGCAATTCAAGCTGCCATACGACCTCGGCGGGCTGGAAGGCGAGCTGCGGGAGCGGCTGCGGCGGTTGCTGGAGCGCGGCCACGTTGCCCTGAGCGCGCGCTGGCTCGAGCCGCCGGCCGCCGGCTCCGGGGTGAGTGTCGATCTCGAGCGCGCGCGACAGGTCGTGCGAGCACTGCGCCAGTTGAAGAAGTCGCTCCGGCTGAAGGGCGAACCCGACCTCGCGTTCGTCGCCCGGCATCCCGACGTGCTGGCGATTTCCGGCGACGGGGCCGTGGCGCAATGGGCGGAGGTGCAGCCGATCGTCGAGCGCGCGGCGGCGGACGTGCTGGTGATGCGCGAGCGCGAAGGACGAGCGCTCGCGGCGGATCTGCTGGGCCGCGTGGACGCCCTCGAAGCGGGCGCGCACACGATCGAACGGCGGGCGCCGGAGCGGCTCACCGCAGAGCTTACCCGGCTGCGTCAGAACGTGGCGGAGCTGGCCCAGGGCGTTCACGTCGACGAGCAGCGTCTCGCCGTGGAGATCGCGTTGCTCGCCGACCGGGTGGACATCAGCGAGGAGCTGGTGCGGTTTCGTACCCACCTCGCGGCGGTGCGCTCGGCGCTGTCGGGCAGTGAGGCGGTCGGGAAGCAGCTCGGGTTTCTGGCGCAGGAGCTGCTGCGAGAGGTCAACACGATGGGCTCGAAAGCGAATGACGCGGCGATCACGCAGACCGTCATCGCGATGAAGGGCGAGCTGGAGCGGTTCCGGGAGCAGCTGGAGAACCTGGAGTGACCCCGCGGGTCGTCATCCTGTCCGCTCCGTCGGGCGGCGGCAAGACGACGATTACCCAGGCGCTGCTCGACCGGCGCAGCGACGTCGGGTACTCGGTGTCGGCGACGACGCGGGCGCCGCGGCCGGGGGAGCGGGACGGGGCCGCGTACCACTTCGTGTCGCGACCGGAGTTCGAGCGGCTGATCGCGGCCGGCGAGTTCCTCGAGTGGGCGGAATACGCCGGGAATCTCTACGGCACGCTGCGGGGCGAGGTGCGGCGCGTGCAGTCGCTCGGAAAGCACGTGCTGCTCGACATCGAGGTACAGGGGGCGCGGCAGGTACAGCATGAGTGTCCGCCGCCCGAGTCGATCAGCGTGTTCGTGTTGCCGCCCGCTCCGGACACCTGGATCGATCGTCTGGTGGGGCGGGAGACGGAGGCGCCGGCGGTCCTGGCGCAACGGCTGCACCGGGCGATCACGGAGATCCGGGAGTCGCTCGATTGGGAGCACATCGTGATCAACGACGACCTGGACGCCGTGGTGGCCGAAGTCGGGGCGATCATCGATGAGGACGGCGCCGTACCCCACCGACCGCCAGTCCCGCGGCTGGTGCGGTTGGTCGAGGATCTGGTGAGCGCCGCCGAGCGGCACCGGCCGCGGGCGTAGAGTGGACGGGCAACCTGAGGAATTCGAGGAACCATGCGTATTGTGACCCCGCAGGAAGTCGCGAACCAGACCCAGAACAAATACCTGGGCGTGCTCGTGGCCGCGAAGTTCGCGCGTTTCGTCAACGAGTTTCCCCGCGACCGCAGCGTGGAATTCGAGCAGAAGCTCACGACCCGGGCGCTCGGTGAACTGGTGCAGGGCAACCTGAAGTACAAGCTGGTCCGGCGGCGGCGGCAGGAGTCCTGATGAGCGTGGCCGGCCGTCACGTCGTGCTCGGCGTGTCGGGCGGCATCGCCTGTTACAAGAGCTGCACGCTCGCCCGACGGCTGAGCGAGCACGGCATCGGGGTCGACGTCGTGATGACCGCTGGAGCGGCGGAATTCGTCCGTCCGCTGACGTTCGAGGCGCTCACCGGCCGGCCGGTCCTCACCTCGTTGTGGGAGCGGGATCGCGCGCTCGCGCACATCGGTCTCGCCAAATCTCCCGATCTCGTGGTCGTGGCCCCGGCGACGGCCCAGCTGCTCGCCCGGGCCGCGCAGGGCATGGCCGACGACCTGCTGACGGCGATCCTTCTGGCGCGCACCGGGCCCGTCCTGGCCGCTCCGGCGATGAACGACGCCATGTATGCCCATCCCGCGACCCAGGCGAACATCGCGACCCTCACGGGCCGGGGCTGGACGTTCATCGGTCCCGATACGGGAGCCCTGGCCGAAGGGCCGAGTGAGCGTCCGGGCCGGATGAGCGAGCCCGAGGCGATCCTGGAAGCCGTGCTGCGCTACCTCGGGGCGGACTCGCGCTGGGCCGGGCGCAAGGTCGTCGTGAGCGCGGGTCCCACGCGCGAGCATCTCGATCCTGTGCGCGTGATCACCAACCCGTCGAGCGGCCGCATGGGATGGGCGCTCGCCGAGGCGGCGCGCGACCGCGGGGCGCGCGTGGTGTTGGTGGCGGGCCCGACGACGCTCGCCCCGCCGACCGGGGTGGACGTGGTGCCCGTCGAAACGACGGAGCAGATGCAGCGCGCGCTGCAGCAAGCCATCACCGGCGCGGCGGCGCTGTTCATGGCGGCGGCCCCCGCCGACTACCGGGCGGCAAAGGTCGCGAGTCACAAGCGCCCTCGCGTGGGCGGGCGCTTCACGTTAGCGTTGGAGCCGACCCCGGACATCCTCGCGACGCTCAAGCGTCCTCCGGGATGTCTGGTGGTGGGATTCGCGCTCGAGACCGGCGACGGCCTGGCGCGGGCCCGGCAGAAACTGAAATCGAAGCGGCTGGACTACGTGGTTCTGAACGACGCGCTGGAGCCCGGTGCGGGGTTCGAGGTGACCACGAACAAAGTCACGCTGCTCGGGCGATCGGGAGTGCCCCTGGAGCTTCCGTTGCTCGACAAGCGGGACGTGGCGCAGCGAATCCTCGAGACGGTGGAGCACGAGTTGACGTGAGCGACGGGCGGGCTCTGGCGCGCGCCTATCTGGAACAGCAACGACTTCTCGGAACGGACGCGGTGTCACTGCCGCCGTCCGGGGGGAGTCCTGCCGATCCTGAAGCCACCCCAGGCGTGCGCCCGGGGTCAGCTCCAACTGAGCCACCACCGACCTCGACCCCGGTCTTGCGCCCGGGGTCAGGCGACCATCCAGCAGCGCCCACGCGCAGCCCGCCTCAGCCGAAGGCCGAATTGCCACCCGCCGGGCTCAGCTACGATCCACCGGCGCGCGACCTATTCGCGGCGGACCCCCTGCAGCAGGTTACGACGCTGGCGCAGGTCGCGGAGCTGGTAGCACCCTGTACCCGCTGCCGGCTGTGCGAGGCGCGCTCGCACACCGTGCCCGGCGAAGGCCCCGATGGCGCCCGTCTGGTGTGCATCGGCGAGGGTCCGGGGAGGACGGAAGACGAGACGGGCCGGCCATTCGTGGGGAAGGCCGGCGAGCTCCTGACGAAGATTCTGGGGGCGATCGGCCTGGACCGCGCGCAGGTATATATCTGCAACATCGTGAAGTGCCGGCCGCCCGAGAACCGCACGCCCCAGTACGACGAGATCGCCGCCTGCGTGCCGTACCTGTTCCGGCAGCTGGAGATCCTGCAGCCCAAGGTGATCCTCGCCATGGGGAACACCGCCGCGCAGACGCTGTTGAACACAAAGCAATCGCTTGGAGCGCTGCGAGTCAAAGTGCACCGGTTCCGGGGAATCCCCGTGATCGTTACCTATCACCCCGCCGCGTTGCTCCGTAACCCGAACTGGAAGAAACCGACCTGGGATGACGTCCGCATCGCCCACCGTCTCCTCGACGGCTGAACTCGATTTCGCGGGGCGCCGCGCGCCCTGGAGCAACGACGCCGAGCAAGCCGTGCTCGGCGCCATGCTGCTGGACCAGGATGCGGCCCTCAAGGGGGCCGAGTTCCTCGACGACACGATGTTCTACAAGGAGGCGCACCGGATCCTGTTCCGGGCGATGGTGAGCCTCACCGAGCGCGGCGACGTGATCGATCCCGTCACGCTGCGCGACGAGCTGGGGAAGCGGGGCGATCTGGAGCGCTCGGGCGGGATGGAGTACATCGCCACGTTGATCGACGTGGTGCCGACCGCCGCCAACGTCGAGTACCACACCCGCATCGTGCGCGACAAGGCGGTGCTGCGGCGTCTGATCGAGGCCGCGACCGAGATCATTCAGGACGTTTATGACACACGGGGTGATTCCAGCGAGGTCCTCGACAACGCCGAACACCGGATCTTCCAGGTAGTCCAGTCTCGTCGCTCCGAGGAGTTCCTGCGGTTGAAGGAGCTCATCTGGCCGACCATGGAGCGCATCGAGCAAATGCAGGGACGGGCCGGCGCGCTCACGGGGGTGCCGACCGGCTTCACGGAGCTCGACGAGATGACGGCGGGTTTTCAGAAGTCCGACCTGGTGATCCTGGCCGCGCGACCGTCGATGGGGAAGACGGCGTTCGCCCTCAACGTCGTGCAACACGCGGCCATCGAGCACAACGTGCGCGTCGCCATCTTCTCCCTGGAGATGTCCAAGGATCAGCTGGTCCAGCGGCTGCTCTGTTCAGAAGGGTTGGTCGACGCACAACGCCTCCGTCGCGGCGCGCTGCGCGACGAGGATTACCCGAAGCTCGCCCGGGCCGCCGGACTCCTGAGCTCCGCGCAAATCTGGATCGACGACTCTGCCGGGCTCACGCCACTCGCCATGCGTTCGAAGGCGCGGCGCCTCAAGGCCGAGCACGACATTGGGCTGGTCGTCATCGATTACCTGCAATTGATGCAGGGGCCACAGAACATCGAAAACCGGCAGCAGGAGATCTCCTACATCTCCCGTTCCCTGAAGGCGCTCGCGAAAGAGCTCGACATACCGGTATTGGCCCTCTCCCAGCTGTCCCGGGCTCCGGAGCAACGCGGGGGCGAGCACCGGCGACCACTCCTCTCCGACCTGCGAGAGTCGGGGGCGATCGAGCAGGATGCCGATGTGGTGTGTTTCATCTATCGCCCGGAGATGTACGAGGGTCCACAGGACAAGGATGGCAACAGCCTCGAAGGCCTCGCCGAGCTGAACGTGGGGAAGCAACGCAACGGGCCTACCGGCACCGTCCAACTGTACTTCAAGAAGGAGTACACGCGCTTCGACAACCGGTCGAACCGCGCGGCACCGTCAGGGGCCGGCGGTGCCTAAGCCGGTCTCGCTGTTCCGCTGCACCGAGTGCGGCGCCGAGCAGCCCAAATGGGCGGGGCGCTGCGACGCGTGCGGCGCCTGGAATACGCTGGCGGAAGAGCCGGTGGTGAAGCGGCGGGTGGGCGGATCGTCGGATAGCCGGATTGCCCCGTCTGCCCATCCGCCCATCCGCCTCTCCGACGTCGGAGTCGCAGAGTTCACCCGCTGGCGCACCGGTCTGGGCGAGCTGGACTTCGTGCTCGGCGGCGGCATCGTCCCCGGCTCGCTCATCCTGGTGGGCGGCGAGCCGGGCATCGGGAAATCCACGTTGCTGCTGCAGGCGGCGGCACGACTCGAACAGGCGGGAGTGCGCACGCTGTACGTCTCGGGGGAGGAGTCGCCCGAGCAGCTGCGGATGCGCGCCGACCGACTCGACGCCGATGCGGGCCCGGTGCACGTGCTGGGCGAGACCAATCTCGAGGCGATCCTGCACCACGCCGGCGCGGTGCAGGCGCAGGCCGTCTTCATCGATTCGATCCAGACGACCTACACCGAAGCGCTCGAAGGCGCGCCGGGGAACGTCGGCCAGGTGCGGGAATGCGCGGCGCGGCTGATGCGCTTCGCGAAGGAAGCGGGACCCGCCGTGTTCCTGGTGGGACACGTCACCAAGGGCGGCGGCATCGCGGGGCCTCGCACGCTGGAGCACATCGTCGACACGGTGCTCTACTTCGAGGGCGAGGCGACGCTCGATCACCGCGTACTACGGGCCGTGAAGAACCGGTTCGGGTCGGTGGATGAAATCGGCGTGTTCCGGATGACGGCCGCGGGACTCGAGCCGGTGGCCGATCCGGCCGCGGCCTTTCTCGCGGGGCGGCACGCCGGCGTCTCGGGCTCGGCGGTGACGGCGCTGATGGAGGGGACACGGCCGGTGCTCGTCGAGGTGCAGGCACTCGCCTCGAAGGCCGGGTTCGGCACACCGCAGCGCGTGGCGACGGGACTCGATCAGCGGCGCCTGGCTGTGCTGCTGGCGGTGCTCGAGCGCCGGGGCGGCCTGCCGGTCGGGGCGCTCGACGTTTTCGTGAATGTCACGGGTGGCGTTCGCCTGCTCGAGCCATCGACCGACCTCGCGGTGCTCGCCGCGCTGGCATCCAGCGTGCACGACCGTCCCGCCCCGGCTGACGCCCTGTTCCTGGGCGAGGTGGGCCTGGGCGGGGAAGTGCGGCCGGTTTCCGGCCTGGAGCGGCGGTTGACGGAGGCGCAGCGACAGGGATTCCGTCGCGTCTTTCTCTCGGCGCGGTCCCGCGTGCCCGGCGGGATGGACGTCGTGGCGATCGAGCACATCGGTGAGCTCGCGCGCCGCCTCGCCGCCTGACGTCGGGGTCGTGATCGTGGCGGCCGGGTCCGGGGTGCGCGCCGGGCCCGGTGGGCCGAAGCAGTTTCGACCGATCGCCGGCGTGCCCGTGTTGCTGCGCGCGTTGCGGCCGTTTCTGGCCCGCGCCGACGTCCGACGCGTGGTGGTGACCCTGCCGCCCGACGTCGCCGGGCGACCACCCGTCTGGCTGCAGGAGCTGCTGGGCGAGCGTGTGATCGGCGTGGCCGGGGGCACCACCCGCGCAGACTCGGTGCGGGCGGGGCTCGCCGCGCTGGGGGATCTACCCCCGGTGGTACTGGTGCACGATGCCGCCCGACCCTTCGTGGAGCCGGCTACGATCGCCGCCGTGATCGAGCGGGCGCGTACCGGGGTCGGGGCCGTGGCCGCCGTGCCGATCGGCGACACGGTGAAGGACGTCGACGACGATGGACGCGTGGCGCGGACCGTGGCGCGCGCGCGGTTGTGGCGGGCACAGACCCCGCAGGGGTTCCCCGGATCGATGCTCGTCGCGGGGTACGCGCGCTGGCCGGACGACGCACCGCCGCCCACCGACGATGCCGAGGCGGTGGAGCGGGCGGGGTTTCCGGTGGAAGTCGTGCCCGGCTCCGCGTGCAATCTCAAGGTGACGACGGAGGAGGATTGGCGACTGGCGGAGGCGCTGGCGCGGGAGCTCGGATGAGCGCGCTGCTGTTCGCCACCGAAGCGGATGCGCGGGCCGTCGTCCCCAGAGTGGAGGTGCACCTGCGCGGCGGGGGACTGCTCGCATATCCTACGGAGACGGTGTACGGTTTGGGGTCGCGGCCGGTGGAGGCGGACGTTCGCGCGCTGGCGGCGCTCAAGGGCCGGCCGCGGGACAAGCCGTTCCTTTTGCTCGTGGCGAGCCGGGAAATGGCGGAGGCGCAAGGGCTCGCGTTCAACGAATCGGCCCGGGCGCTGGCCCGGGCGTTCTGGCCCGGGCCGTTGACCCTGGTGCTGCCCGGCGGCAGCGGGCGATTGCCGGATCTGCTTCGTGGACCGGAAGGGGGCATCGCGGTGCGCTGGACCTCCCATACGCGGATGGCGCTGCTCATCGCGGCGCTGGGCGAGCCGCTCACGTCCACCTCGGCGAATCTGCCGGGGAGTTCGCCGGCACCGGGGGTCGATGCCATTCTGCGCGACTTCGCTCCCGCCGTGACGGCAGGACAGTTGCTGGTGCTCGATGGAGGCGTCCTGGGCAATCGCCCCCCCTCGACAGTGGTGGACTGCACCGGCGCCGCGCCGCGCGTGGTGCGCTCCGGAGCGATTTCTCTGACGGAGCTGAGGGCCGGCGCGGGGATGCTCGCGCCGTGAAGCGGATTCTCTTCGTCTGCACCGGGAACATCTGTCGCAGCCCGCTCGCGGAGGCGCTGCTGCGCCGCGCGCTGGTGGAGCGGGGACTGAACGACATGACCGTCGAGTCGGCCGGCACCGGGGCGTGGGACGGGGCGCCCGCCTCCGAAGGCGCCTACCTCGTGGCGCTGGAGCGGGGGCTCGATCTCTCGAGCCATCGGGCCCGGCTGCTCACGCGCGAGATCGTGGAAGACACGGACATGATCTTCACGATGGCGCGCCATCACCGCGCGCGGGTGCACGAGCTCGGCGGCGAAGGCCGGGTGTTCGTCCTGGGGGAGTATGCGGGCCGAGAAGGGGAGGAGGCGGAGGTGGGTGATCCGTTCGGGGGCGATCTCGAGGTGTATCGCGACACCTGCGGCGAGCTCGAGACGTTGATCGCGGCGGTCGCCGACCGGCTCGCGGGCGGGGCCCGGCGTGAGGATCGGCAGTAGCACGCGGCTGCTGGCCGTGCTGGGCGATCCCGTCGCCCATTCATTGTCTCCCATCATGCACAACGCCGCTCTCACCGCGCTGGGCGTGGACGGCGTGTACGTGGCGCTGCGCGTCGCCGCGACGGCCTTCGCCGACACGTTCGACGCGCTCGCCCGGGTGGGGGTGTCCGGCAACGTCACCATCCCCCACAAGGAAGCAGCGGAACGGTCCGTCTCGCGTAAGACGGAGCTGTGCGCGCAGGCCGGCGCCTGCAATACGTTCTGGATGGAGCAGGGGGTCCTCGTCGGCGACAACACCGACGTGCCCGCCATCGCGGCCGAGCTCGACGATCTGGGGTTCGCGGAGGGGCGCTGGCTGGTGCTGGGGACAGGCGGCTCCGCCCGGGCCGTGGCGCTCGCCGCCTCACAGGCCAAGGTGGATCTCATCGTGCACTCCCGCGATCCCGCCAAAGCCCGGGAGTTCGTGCGCTGGGCACGCGGCCTCGCCGTGCGCGCCCGCGTCGCCGAGCCGCCGCTCACCGCCGACGTCGTCATCAACGCTACGCCGCTGGGACTCACTCCCCGAGACCCGCTCCCGATCGACCCCGGGCTGCTGCACGACGTGCGCGGCGCCCTCGATCTCGTGTATGGAGTCGGGGAGACGGCATGGGTGAGGGCGCTGCGACACAGCGGGGTGTCGGCCCGGGACGGCCGCGGCGTGCTGGTGCGACAGGGGGCGCTGGCCTGGACGCGCTTCTTCCCCGACCAGCCGGCACCGGTCGAGATCATGCGGGCGGCGGTGGATCGTGCACTCCGCGGTTAGCGCTCTCGAGCAGCTGCTGCTGCCCGCCGAGTGTCTCGTGTGCCATGGGCTGCTCGCGGCCGCGCGTGCCGACGATCTCATCTGTCCCGTCTGCCGCTTGCGCTGGCGTCCGGTGCGCCCCCCCTGGTGCGAGCGCTGCGGCCAGCCTGAGCCGCACTTCGGTCCCTGCCGGCTGTGTCGGGAATGGCCTGACGGTCTGCTCCGGGTGCGCTCCGGCGTCTGGCTGGACGGCGGCGCCCGCTCGGCGGTGCATGCGCTGAAGTACGACGGGCTGCCGCGCATCGCACGCGACATGGCCAGCGGGCTGTGCCGGCTCATCGCCCGGCCACCGTCCCAGGCGCGTCTCGTCCCGATTCCCCTGGGTGCCGCGCGGCTGAAGCGTCGAGGTTACAATCAAAGCGAGGTGCTGGCGCGCGCCCTGGGGCGGCAATGGGGGCTTCCCGTACTGTCACAACTCCTTGTCCGGTCGCGCGATACACCGACGCAGACGGCGTTGACACCAGCGGCGCGCCTAGCGAACGTGGCGGGGGCTTTTGAAGTGCGGCCGCAGCGGATGCTTCATTTCGAATTGGTACTCGTGGACGACGTCTTTACCACCGGCGCGACGATTGCCGAGGCGGCGCGGGCGCTGGTTGGGAGGGGGTTCACTTCGATCACGGCCGTGACGTTCGGCCGGGCGAGCATTCCGGATTTCACTTAGGGAGCGTGTATGGCGGTGCGGGTCGGCATCAACGGGTTCGGTCGGATCGGCCGCAACGTGATTCGGGCGGCGTTGCTCTCCAAACAGACGGCGCTCGAGTTCGTGGGCGTCAACGACATCACCGACACTAAGACGCTCGGGCACCTGCTCAAGTACGATTCGGTCCACGGCCGCTTCCCGGGGTCGGTGGAGGTGCGCGGCGAAGCCCTGGTCGTGAACGGGAAGGAGATCCGGGTCACGGCGATCAAGGAGCCGGACAAACTCCCCTGGAAGGAGCTGGGAGTAGAGCTGGTGCTCGAGAGCACCGGGCGGTTCACCGACCGCGACGGCGCCGCCAAGCACCTGAGCGCCGGCGCAAAGAAGGTCGTGATTTCCGCGCCGGCCAAAGGTGAGGATATCACCATCGTCATGGGGGTGAACGAAAAGCAGTACGACCCCGCCGCCCACCACATCATCTCCAACGCGTCCTGCACCACGAACTGCCTGGTGCCGGTGGTGAAGGTGGTGCTCGATACGTGGGGATTCGTGCACGGGTTCATGACGACGGTGCACAGCTACACCAACGACCAGCAGATCCTCGACCTGCCGCACAAGGACCTGCGGCGCGCGCGGGCCGCCGCGCTGTCGATCATTCCGACCACGACGGGCGCCGCCAAGGCGACGGGGCTCGTGCTCCCGGAGGTGAAGGGGAAGATCGACGGGGTGTCGCTGCGGGTGCCCACGCCCGACGTCTCCCTCGTGGATCTGACGGCGGAGGTGAAGAAGCCCACCACCATCGACGAGGTCAACGCGGCGTTCAAGCGCGCCGCGCAGGGGGACCTGAAGGGTGTGCTCGACGTGTCGGATGAGCCGCTCGTCTCGGTGGACTACATCGGGAACCTGTTCTCGAGCGTGGTGGACGCCAAGTCCACCAACGTGATCGACGGCACGCTGGTGCACGTCTCGTCCTGGTATGACAACGAAATGGGGTATTCGGCGCGCTGCGTGGATCTGCTCGCCTACATCGGTTCGCGCCGGTGAGCACACGCAGTCTCGAGAGTCTCCCCGCCGCCGCGCTGGAGGGGCAACGAGCCCTGGTGCGGGTGGACTTCAACGTGCCGCTGAAGAACGGCGCCGTCACCGACGATGCCCGGATCCGCGCGGCGGTGCCCACGATCCGGTACCTGCGCGAGCGCGGCGCGCGGGTCATCCTCCTGTCGCACCTGGGGCGCCCCAAGGGTCCTGATCCGAAGTACTCGCTGCGCCAGATCGTGCGCGACGTAGAGCGCGTCCTCGGCATCACGGTGGAGTTCATCGATGACCTCGCCGCGGGGGTCGCCGTGACCCGGCGGCTGCCACGCGGTGCCGTGGCGGTCGTCGAGAACACGCGCTTCTGGCCGGGCGAGGAGACGAACGACCCCGCGCTCGCCCGGCAATTCGCCGCGCTGGGCGACTTCTACGTAAACGACGCATTCGGATCGGCGCACCGCGCGCACGCCTCCACCGAGGCGGTAGCGCACCTGCTCAAACCGGCCGTTGCGGGGTTTCTGCTGGAGCGCGAGCTGCGCTACCTCGGCGCCGCCCTGGAACAGCCGCGACGGCCGTTCGTAGCCGTCCTGGGCGGAGCCAAGATCAGCGGAAAGATCGACGTGATCGAAGCGCTGCTCCCCAAGTGCGATGCGATTCTCATCGGCGGCGCGATGGCCTGCACGTTCTTCGCGAGCATGGGCCTCGAGGTGGGGTCCTCGCTGGTGGAGCGGGACCGCACGGCGCTCGCCAAGGAGCTGCTCACCACGGGGGGCATGAAGCTGGTGCTGCCGCGCGGTGCCACCGTCGCGCCGTCGCTCGAGCGAGCGGCCGAACGGCGCCAGGTGACGAGTGACGCGATCCCGGCCGACATGGCCGTATTCGACATCGATCAGGCGACGGCGGACGATTTCCGCGCCCGGATCATCTCCGCCAAGACCGTCATCTGGAACGGACCGATGGGCGTATTCGAGACGCCTCCGTTCGACGCCGGGACGCGCGCGGTGGCCAACGCGCTGGTGGAGGCGACGGCCAAGGGGGCGACCACGGTGGTCGGGGGCGGGGACTCCGCCGCGGCCGTCGCAGGACTCGAAGACAAGCTCAGCCACGTCTCCACCGGTGGCGGCGCCTCGCTGGAGTTCCTGGAAGGGAAGCCGCTGCCCGGAGTGACCGCGCTGGACGTCGTGTGAGACGCCTGCTGTTTGCCGCCAACTGGAAAATGCACCTGGGCCCGGTGGATGCGGCCGCATATCTGGACGCGTTCCTTTCTTCATACGCACCACGACCCGACCGGGTGGTGTGGTTCTTTCCCCCCGCCGTATCCCTGGCCACCGTGGCCGGGCGTGTGAGCGGCCGGGACGATCTGCTGGCGGGCGCGCAGGACGTGCATTGGGAGCCCAAGGGGGCGTTCACGGGCGCCATCTCGGTGCCGCTCGCCGTCCAGGCGGGGGCCCGCGCGGCGCTCATCGGCCATTCGGAGCGGCGACACGTCTTCGGCGAGACCGATGCGGAGACCGGCCAGAAGCTCAAGGCGGTGCAGGACGCTGGCCTGGTACCGGTGCTGTGCGTCGGGGAGACACTCGCGCAGCGGGAGGCCGGCACGACCTTGCAGGTGGTGCGGCGGCAGCTGGGGGCCGGGCTGGAGGGGCAGGACGGCGCCCGGCTCGATGGGGTGGTGATCGCCTACGAGCCGGTGTGGGCGATCGGCACGGGGCGGAACGCCACTCCGCAGGACGCGGCGGCGGTGCACCGGGAGATCCGCGGCTGGCTCGCGAGCCGCGGCGCGCGCGCCGCGCGGATTCTGTACGGCGGCAGCGTGAATCTCAAGAACATCGCCGACCTCGTGGCACAGCCGGAGCTGGACGGTGTGTTGGTCGGCGGTGCATCGCTCGATCCCGCCGGCTGGTCGCAGCTTGTGTCGGTCGCGGCGTCCTAGCTATACTCCGCGCGCCATGTACACCGTGCTCCTCATCATTCTACTGCTCGATTCCATCGTGATGGCCACCGCGATCTTGCTGCAAGCGGGGCAGGGCGGCGGCCTGGCGTCGCTGGGCGGTGGATCAGGCACCGAGATGGTGATGGGCGGCCGCCAGGCGACGACGTTGCTGCACACTATCACCTGGTGGTGCTCGGGGATCTTTCTGTTCCTGGCCCTGCTCCTCGCCATGATGTCTTCGCGCTCGAGCGCGCCGCGGTCGATCCTGGAGGGTGGGCCCGCGCCGGCCCCGGTACAGCAGGCGCCGCTGCCGATTCAGTCGTCGCCCACGACTCCGCCGGCGACCACCCCCCCCTCTCAGCAGCCCGCACCGCCCAATCGCTGACCGACTCCCGGCCTACGTGCTCCTGGAGGATGGCGCCTGGTTCGCCGGAACCGCGCCGCTCCCCTTCGAGCCGGCTTGTGCCGAAGTCGTTTTCACCACGAACCTGAGCGGGTACCAGGAAGTCTTCACCGACCCCTCCTACCTCGGGCAGCTGGTGGTGATGACGGCGCCGATGATCGGCAACTACGGGATCAATCCGGAGGACGTCGAATCGGACCGGCCGCGCGTGGCCGGCGTGACGGTGCGCGAGCTGTCGGTGCACCCGTCCAACTGGCGCTCGACCGGCAGCCTGCTCGATTGGCTCTCCGCCGCGGGCATCCCCATCGTCACCGAAGTGGACACGCGACAGCTCACGCGGCACATCCGCTCCCAGGGAGCGATGCGGGGCGTGCTGGCCACCGGAGTGTCGCCGAGTGCGGCGGTGCGCGACCAGCTCATGGCGTCGCCACGCATGGACGGGTTGGACCTCGCGAGCCGGGCTACGGTCCCGGCGGAGTACGTCGCGGGACCGGCCGACGCGAAGCACCACGTCGTCGCGTTCGATTTCGGGATGAAGCGCAACATCCTGCGGCTGTTCGCGCAGAACGGTTGCCGCGTGACGGTGGTCCCGGCGACGACGTCCGCCGCGCGGGTGCGCGAGCTCGCGCCCTCCGGCGTGTTTCTGTCGAACGGGCCGGGTGATCCGGCGGCGGTCGGCTACGCCGTCGACACGATCCGCGAGCTGGCGGACGGGTCGCTGCCGATCTTCGGCATCTGCCTCGGGCACCAGCTGCTCGGCCTCGCCTTCGGTGGCGACACGATGAAGCTCCCCTACGGGCATCGCGGCGGCAATCATCCGGTTCGCGATCTCAAGACGGGCCAAGTGCTTATCACTTCGCAGAACCACGGGTTCGCCGTTCGGGGGGATACGGGGGGCGTCTCAGGCGCGAAATCACTTGAGGTGACCCACCTTAACCTCAATGATGGCACCGTAGAAGGCGTTCGCCACGTGGAGTACCCTATCTTCGCCGTCCAGTACCATCCGGAGGCCTCGCCGGGCCCGCACGACGCCCAGCAGCACTTTCGAGAGTTCCTCCAAGCGCTTGACAGTCAATAGGTAAGCTCCTATGTTGGGCGCCCGGTAACTGGTATTCCCTGCGCCCTTCGGGGGGTACGGATGACGAAGGCCGATCTGGTCGAGAAGGTCACCGCACAAATCGCGCGTACGGCCGGTCCTTTAATCTCCAAAAAGGACTGCGCGCGAGTCGTGGATTCATTTCTGGATGCCGTGAAGGCCGCGCTAGCCGAGCAGCATAACATTGAGATACGCGGGTTTGGGACGTTCAAGATCCGGCAGCGCAAGACACGGATGGCCCGCAACCCCCGCACCGGAGATCCCGTCGAAGTCGCCGCACGACCCGTTCCGGTCTTCAAGCCCAGCAAGGAGTTGCGAGCGATGGTCGCGGACCACGACGCGAACGTCACTCCCTAACCGTCAGTTCCTCCGGAACTTGGCGCGGCCCCGTCCGTCAGGCGGCGGGGCCGCGTCGCGTTTGGGCCCCAGAGGTCCGGTGCGGCCGGCCCTGGGTATCATTCGAGGCCGGAGCGTCCATCCCATTTCCAACACGAGGGCTCCCATGCGCTTGCGTCGATCACTCGCCGTCGCCGTCCTGCTCACGTTCTTCGCCCGACCGGGCACCGCGCAGGCCGTGCGCTACGAGGTATCGGTCGCGTCCGCCGCGGCGCACCTCTTTCATGTGAAGGCCGAATTCCCGACCACCGGTACCGACACACTGCTCGTGTCGCTGCCGGCGTGGAGTCCCGGGAACTACGAGATCCAGAACTACGCGCGCTTCGTGCGCCACTTCGCGGCCCAGGACGCCTCGGGCAAGACGCTCTTCTGGGACCGGCTCGACAAGGACACCTGGCGCATCGGCACGGGGAAGAGCGCGAGCGTCACCGTCGCGTTCGATTTCATGGCGGACGAGATCGATCTCTCCCGGGCGCGCCTCGGCGCGGACTTCGGCGAATTCCTCGGCACCAACTTGTTCCTCTATCAGGAAGGGCATCTGGATCGGCCGGCCGAAGTACGCTTCGCGCTGCCGCCGGGGTGGGCCGTCACGACCGCGCTCGCACGCGCCGCGGACGCTTATCGCGCGGCCGACTACCACGAGCTGGCCGACGCCCAGGCGTTCGTGGGGCACTTCAGCCTCGATTCGCTCCAGGTGGACGGCAAGTGGATCCGGATCGCGCTCTGGCCGGCGGCCGATTACACCCCGGCGGTGGCGCACAATCTGCGCGACGGCATCGCCAAACAGGCCACGGTCCAGAACGCGATGATGGGGGGCGCCCCGTACGACACCTACACCATCTTCTTCAACGTGTATCACGAGCCGATCCAGTTCGGGGGTGGACTGGAGCACGCCGCCTCGCAATTCGACATCATGCCGGCCGACGGTTTCGCCGAGGGAGACGGGACGCTGGGGTCGTTCATGCGACCGCTCACCTCGCATGAGTTCTTCCACCTGTGGAACGTGAAGCGCATCCGGCCGGCGGAAATGTGGCCCTACGACTATCACGAGGAGCAGTACACGCCGCTGTTGTGGTGGTCGGAAGGCGTGACCGACTATTACGGCGACGCCACCAACTGGCGCGCCGGGCTGTGGACCGACGATCAGTGGCTCGAGAGCATGCAGTCCAACGTGGAGCAGGTGCAGTCGGCGCCCGAGCCCTGGAGTGAGGAGGACGGCAGCGCCGCCACCTGGATCAACGAAGTGTTCGTGAACAGCTCCCAGCTCTACTATCCCAAAGGGTCGCTCACGGGTCTGCTGCTGGACATCTCGATCCGCGACGCGACCGACAACCGGCACGGTCTGGACGAGGTGGCCCGCAACCTCTACACCCGGTTTTACAAGCAGGGGAAGGGATTCCGGACCGCCGATCTGCTGGCGCTGCTGACGGAGGCCGGGCTGCCCGACGCCCCGGGCTTCTATCAGAAGTACATCAACGGGCGCGACGAGCTGCCGTACGAGCAGATCCTCCCCAAGGGGGGCATCGCCGTGCTGCGCCACGGCACCACCTCGCCGATGCTCGGTGTCCAGACCGGGAGCGTGGCGAACGTCGTGGTGGGCATCGTGCCGGGCGGCCCGGCCGAGGCGGCCGGCCTCATGACGGGAGACACGATCGTGTCGGTGGGCGACGTCCCGGCCACGGCGGCCCAGGACTGGGGCCCGACGTTCCGCGACCACTACCGGGGTAAGGCGGGCGCCCCGCTCCCCATCGTGGTGCGGCGCGACGGCAAGACGATCACACTCAACGCCACCGTCACCGAGCGGACGGTCAATACGTTCATCCTGTCCAAGGCGGCGAGTTCCGACCCCAGGGCGGCGCGGATCTGGCACGGCCTGGCAACGGGGACGGTGGGGAACTGAGCGCGTGGTCCGACTCAAGTTCTTCGCCCGCTACGCCGAGCTGGTCGGCCAGGAAGACCTCGAGCTGGCCCTGCCGGTGCCCACGACGGTGGCGGAAGTCGTGCGCCGCGTTCGTTCGGCGGTGCCCGGCGCGGCCGGGCTTCCCGAGCAGCCGCTCACAGCCGTGAATCTGCGGCACGTGCGATCGGATGCTCCGGTGCGAGACGGCGACGAGGTCGCCTTCCTGCCGCCCCTGGCGGGAGGCTAGCGGTGTCGGCGGGATACACGACGCGGCAGCCGATCTCGCCAGTCGCCCTGCTCGCCGAAGTAGCAGGTCCCGACCGCGGTGCGACCTGCCTCTTCCTCGGTACGGTACGCGACGGCCCTGAAGACGGCGGCGTGACGGGCATCGAGTACAGCGCCTACGAGGCGATGGCCGGGGCGGAGCTCGACCGGATCCTCTCCGAGGCGCGCCGCCAGTGGCCGGCCGTGCGGGTCGCGCTGCGACATCGGCTGGGTCTCGTCCCCACCGAAGAGGCGAGCATCGGCATCGCCGCGGCGGCGCCGCATCGCGCCGACGCGTTCGCCGCCTGCCGCTACGTGATCGAGCAAGTCAAACAGCGGCTGCCGATCTGGAAGAAAGAGATGCGGGCCGACGGCACGGTCCTGTGGGTGGATCCGCAGGGCCGTCCCGCCGTGGTTGGTCCCGAGTGACCGCACCGCTCGACCGGCTGGGGCGCCCGCTCGGCAGCGTGCGCGTGTCGGTGACCGACCGCTGCAACATGCGCTGCGCCTACTGCATGCCGGAAGCGGAGTACGTCTGGCTGCCGCGCGATCAGATTCTCACGTTCGAAGAAATCGCGCGCCTCGTGGGTGTGTTCGCGTGGCTCGGTGCCGCAAAGGTGCGGCTCACCGGCGGAGAGCCGCTGCTGCGCCACGACTTACCCTCGCTGGTGCGGTTGATCGCGGGCGAGCCGCGGGTGCGCGATCTGGCGCTCACCACCAACGGCGTGCTGCTGGCCAAACACGCTCCCGCGTTGCGCGCAGCCGGCCTGCGGCGCGTCACCGTCAGTCTCGACACGCTGCGCCCCGACCGGATGGAGCGCTTTGCCCGCAGCGCGCGCCACGCCGACGTGCTCGCGGGGATCGGCGCCGCACAGGCGGTGGGGTTCGAGCGGCTCAAACTGAACAGCGTCGTGCTGCGCGGATTCAACGACGACGAGCTGGCGGATCTGATCGAGTTCGCCCGCGCCCGGGACGCCGAGGTCCGATTCATCGAGTACATGGACGTGGGTGGGGCTACGCAGTGGTCGGTCGATCGGGTGGTCTCGCAACGGGAAATCCTCGATCGCCTGGGCCACCGCTACGGGGCGATCACCCCGATCACCGGCGACGATCCCCGCGCGCCCGCGGAACGGTTCGCGCTGCCGGACGGCACGACGTTCGGCATCATCGCGTCCACCACGGCGCCATTCTGCCGGGCGTGCGATCGCAGCCGGCTCACCGCCGACGGGCAGTGGCTGATGTGCCTGTACGCCGAGCAGGGCCTCGATCTGCGGGCGCCGCTACGGCAGGGCGCGACCGACGCGGAGCTGGCCGCCATGCTGCGCGACGCGTGGCTGGGACGGACCGATCGCGGCGCGGAGGAGCGTCTGGCGCTGGCGGAGCGGCAGCCGCTGTATCAAGTGAACGGCCTGCGGGCCGACCCCCACCGGGAGATGCATACGCGGGGCGGCTAGCGAGTATATTCTCCGCGTCCCTACCCTCGGCACACAATCGATGTTCGACAAGATCACGGTGGTCGGCGCCGGCAACGTCGGCGCCACGGCGGCCCAGCGCCTGGCGGAAAAGAACCTCGCCCGCACGGTGGTGATGGTGGATGTGGTGGAGGGCGTTCCCCAGGGGAAGGCGCTCGACCAGTGGGAGTCGGCGCCGATCGAGGGATTCGACACCCGCGTCGTGGGAGCGAACAGCTACGCCCCGGCCGAGGGGAGCGACCTGTTCATCGTCACGGCCGGGATCGCGCGCAAGCCGGGGATGAGCCGGGACGACCTGGTGCGGACCAACGCGGAGATCGTCAAGCAGGTCTCGCTGCAGATCAAACAGGTCGCGCCCCAGGCGATCATCGTCGTGGTCTCGAACCCGCTCGACGTCATGTGCTGGGTGGCGAAAGAGGTCACCGGGTTCCCGCGCGAGCGGGTCGTCGGCATGGCCGGCGTGCTCGATACAGCCCGCTATCGCAGCTTTCTGGCCGAGGCGCTGAACGTGTCGGTCGAGGACATCCAGGCGATGGTGCTCGGCGGGCACGGGGACACGATGGTGCCGCTCGTGTCCTGTACCACGGTCTCCGGGATCCCCGTGAGCCAGCTGCTGGACCAGGCGACCCTCGACAAGATCGTCGATCGCACCCGTAACGGGGGCGCCGAGATTGTGGCGCTCCTGAAGACCGGCTCGGCGTACTACGCCCCCTCGGCGGCCGCCGTCCAGATGGTCGAGTCGATCGTGCTCGACAAGAAGCGGATCCTGCCGTGCGCGGCGTGGCTCGAGGGGGAATACGGGCTTTCGGGGATCTACTGCGGCGTGCCCTGCAAGCTGGGGGCGAAGGGCGTGGAGCGGATTCTCGAGGTGCAGCTCACGGCCGAGGAGCGGGCCGCGCTGACCAAGTCGGCTGGCGCTGTGAAGGAGACGATGGCGGCGGTGAAGCTCTAGGCCGCCCCCGACCAGGCTTTCCCTTCACGCGGCGGACGCAGCGTGGCGTGCAGCAGATCGCGGTTCAGCTGCGCGATGACGTCCACCGAAATCTCCTTGGGGCAGGCCGCCATGCATTCGCCGTGGTTGGTGCACGCCCCGAATCCCGCCTCGTCCATCGCGTCCACCATCCCGACCACGCGGCTGTAGCGCTCCGGCTGTCCCTGCGGCAGGCTGCCCAGGTGCGCCACCTTGGCCGCCACGAACAGCATCGCGCTCGCGTTGGGGCAGGCCGCCACGCACGCGCCGCAGCCGATGCACGCCGCCGCGTCCATCGCGCGGTCGGCGTCGCGCTTCGGCACCGGCAGGCCGTTCGCTTCGGGGGCGCTGCCCGTGCGGGCGGTGATGAACCCGCCGGCCTGAATGACGCGGTCGAACGCGCCGCGATCCACGACCAGGTCCTTGAGCACCGGGAAGGCGCGGGCGCGCCACGGCTCGATCCAGATCTCGTCGCCGTCGGCGAACTGGCGCATGTGCAGCTGGCAGGCGGTGGTGGCGCGTTGCGGTCCGTGCGGTCGCCCGTTGATCACAATCCCGCAGGAGCCGCAGATACCCTCCCGGCAATCGTGGTCGAACGCGACCGGTTCTTCTTTCCGGGCCACGAGCGTCTCGTTCAACACGTCCAGCATCTCGAGAAAGGACATGTCGGGCGAGACGTCGGTCGCCTCGTAGCGGACGAAGCCACCCGCGGCCGCCGGGCCGGATTGGCGCCACACGTGCAGGACGAGGCGCATCACTTGTAGCTCCGCTGGGCGAGGTGGACGTGCTCGAAGCTGAGCGGCTCCTTGTGCAGCACGGGCGCGGTGCCCGCGCCCTTCCACTCCCACGCGGCGACGTAGGAGAAGCGGGCGTCGTCCCGTTTCGCCTCCCCGTCGGGGGTCTGGAACTCCTCGCGGAAATGGCCGCCGCACGATTCCTCGCGCTGCAGCGCGTCCTCGCACATCAGCTCGCCGAACTCCAGGAAATCGGCGACCCGGCCCGCTTTCTCGAGCGCCTGATTGAGATCTTCGCCCTTACCGCCCACGTACACGTCCTTCCAGAAGCGGGTGCGCAGCTCCTGGATCGCGCCGATGGCCCGCTCCAAACCCTCCCGGCGCCGCGACATGCCGCAACGGTCCCACATGAGCTGCCCCAGCTCGCGGTGAAACGCGTCCACGCTGGTCGAGCCTTGCACCCCGAGCAGGCGGGAGGTGCGTTCGGCCACATCCGCTTCCACCTGGCGGAACGCCGGATGGCTCGCGTCCACCGGGGGCAGGTTGGCCTGGGCGAGATAGTCGCCGATGGTGTAGGGCAGAATGAAATAGCCGTCCGCCAGCCCCTGCATCAGCGCGGAGGCGCCGAGGCGATTCGCGCCGTGGTCGGAGAAGTTCGCCTCGCCGATCACGTGCAAGCCGTCGAGGTTGGACATCAGGTTGTAGTCCACCCACAGGCCGCCCATGGTGTAGTGCGGCGCCGGATAGATGCGCATCGGAACTTCGTACGGATTCTCCCCCGTAATGCGCTGGTACATCTCGAACAGGTTGCCGTAGCGCTCGGCGATCGCCGGTTGGCCCAGCCGCTGGATCGCGTCGCGGAAGTCGAGATAGACGCCGTGTCCGCCGGTGACGACGCTGTGGCCCGCGTCGCACATGTCCTTGGCGCGCCGCGACGCGACGTCGCGCGGCACGAGATTGCCGAAGCTCGGGTAGAGGCGCTCGAGGTAGTAGTCTCGCTCGGCACCGGGTATCTCACCGGGGCCCCGCGCGTCACCCTGCTGCTTCGGGACCCAGATGCGGCCATCGTTCCGCAACGACTCGCTCATCAGCGTCAGCTTCGACTGGTGCGGCCCGTGCGCCGGAATGCAGGTCGGGTGGATTTGCGTGAAACACGGATTGGCGAACAGGGCGCCCCGCTTGGCCGCGCGCCACGTCGCCGTGACATTGCATCCCTTGGCGTTGGTCGAGAGGAAGTAGACGTTCGCGTACCCGCCGGTGGCGAGCACCACCGCGTGGGCCGCGTGCGAGCGAATCGCGCCGGTCACGAGATCCCGCACCACGATGCCGCGCGCCTTCCCGTCGACGAGGACGAGATCGAGCATCTCGGTGCGCGGATACATGGTGACCTGGCCCAGCCCGATCTGGCGGGACAGCGCCTGGTAGGCGCCCAGCAGCAGCTGCTGGCCGGTCTGGCCGCGGGCGTAGAACGTCCGCGAGACCTGCGCGCCGCCGAAGGAGCGGTTGGCCAGGAGCCCGCCGTACTCGCGCGCGAACGGCACGCCCTGCGCCACGCACTGGTCGATGATGTCGACGCTGATCTGGGCGAGGCGGTGCACGTTCGCTTCGCGCGAGCGGAAGTCGCCTCCCTTCACGGTGTCGTAGAAGAGCCGCCACACGGAATCGCCGTCGTTCTGGTAGTTCTTGGCGGCGTTGATCCCCCCCTGGGCCGCGATCGAGTGCGCGCGCCGCGGCGAGTCCTGGAAGCAGAAGCACGACACGCGGTAGCCCAGCTCGGCGAGCGACGCGGCGGCCGACGCCCCCGCCAGCCCGGAGCCGACCACGATGACGTCGAACTTCCGCTTGTTGGCCGGGTTCACGAGCTTCATCTCGAAGCGGTGGCGCTCCCACTTCTGCTCGATCGGGCCGTCGGGAATCCGCGCGCGCA
>JBGQHV010000010.1:0-37533 GCA_041498155.1 Gemmatimonadota bacterium
CCAACCAGGTGCGCACCGTCGCTTCGGGAAGCTCGCGTCGCGCCTCTTCGAGGAGACGCTTCCAGGCTTCTTTCGCTGACTGCTCCATCAAGGACTATGAATTGGGTGGGACGTATTGCAAGGGCGGGGGGAAACTACGGGTAGGTGTGGAAAAGTCAACCTTGAACGCGCCTCCCCCGGCATGTAGGTTTCCCGGCCTTACTTTCGAGGGCAGCATGGGGAAGCCGACATATCGACCGCGCAACCGGCGGCGCATCAATAAGCATGGGTTCCGCGCCCGCATGAAAGACAAGTGGGGTCGCGCGACACTCGGGCGGCGCCGCAAGAAGGGGCGGAAGCGCCTCACGGTGCAGCTCCCGTCCAAACACCGGAGCGGTTGACGCGCGAGCGGTACCCGTCCCGCGTGCGGCTGCCGCGCGGGGCCGATCTCGTGCAATGCTGGGAGAGCGGTCGTCGGGTGCGGATGCGCCGTTTGGACGTCGCTTGGCGTCCCAATTCGCAGGGCCACGCGCGGGCGGGGATCGTCGTTCCCCGTTTCGGAGAAACCGCGGTGGCCCGCAATCGTTTGCGGCGGCGGGTGCGGGAAATCCTGCGTCGCGGGCTGCTGCGGACACTTCCGGCGGTCGATCTCGTAGTACGAGCGAAGCGCGGCGCGTACACGGCACGGTTCGCGGAGCTGCGCGCCGAATTGACCGATGCCGCCGAGCGGATTCTCAAGTGAATCCCCGGGTCTGGCCGCGGCTGGCGGTTATGGGGATGATTCGTGCGTACCAGATGACGTTGTCGCATCTGATGTTCACGCAGTGTCGCTTTACGCCGTCCTGCTCGCGCTACACGTATGAGGCGGTGGAGCGTTACGGAGCGCTGCGGGGAAGCTGGCTCGGCGTGAAGCGCATCTTGCGGTGCCACCCGTTTCATCCGGGTGGTTACGACCCGGTTCCCTAGGACGAATCCGTGGATCAGCGACGCGTCATCGTAGCGGTCTTTTTGATGCTCGTGATAGCCATCGTGCCGAGCATCATCTTCAAGCCGAAGCCGGTGCCTCGCCCCCCGCGTGCCGTGATTGACAGCGGCCGGGCGGTCGCCGCGCCGGCAGAATCGGTGCCCGCCGCGCCGGCGCCGGCCCCATCCGCCGGTCCGTCTATCCGGCCGACCGCGCAGCTCCCCGCCGAGACGGTCTGGGTGACGAGCCCCCTGTACCGCTTTGGCTTCACCACGCGCGGCGCGCGCCTGGTCCGTGCCGAGCTCGAGCAGTATCAGTCGTTTGCACGCGGCGATTCGGGGCGCCGCGTGCAGCTGGTTCCTGAGGATGCCCCGCCGCTGGGTCTGCGGCTCGTGATCGGGTCGGACACCGCCTCGCTCGCCGACGTGGCGTTCTCGCCTGACCGCTCCGCGTTGGCCGTCGCCGGGGGGGATACGACCCTGGCGTTCACCGCGCCGCTCGGCGCTGGGCGCATCACCCTGCGCTACCGGTTCATCGCCACCGACTACCGGTTTACGGTGAACGGCAGCATCGAGGGACTGGGCGGGACCGGCGCCGTCCTGCTCGTCGACCTGGGGCACGGGCTGCGCTCGGTCGAGGCCGACCCGCTGACCGATTACCGGGAGTACGCGCTCGTCACCAAGGCCGACAAGACGCAGAAGACCACCTTCGCGTCCCTCGATCCGGGCGAGCGCGCGGTGCTGGAAGGGCCGTTCGAGTGGGTCGCGCTGAAGTCGAAGTACTTCTTCACGGCCGTCCTGGCCCCGGAGCAGAACGCCCGGCCGTTCGCCGGCGCCGTGGCGACCGGGATGGAGCGCACTCCGGTCCCCGTGGCATCCCTCTTCGGGACCCGCACCTCCGCACTCGCCACGCGCGCGGCCGTGTTCACCACGCTGTCACTGCCGCCGGCGGGCACATTCCGGTTCGACGTGTATGCCGGACCGTTCGAGCATCAGCGATTGTCGCAGCTGGGGCACGGACTCGACGACGCGAATCCCTACGGCTGGTCGATCTTCCGTCCGATCATCCATCCGGTCTCCCTCGTGGTCGTGAGCATCCTGTTCTGGATGCACGAGCGCCTGCACCTCGCCTACGGCTGGGTGCTGGTGTTTTTCGGCGTCCTGGTGCGGATGCTGCTGTGGCCGCTGCAGCAGAAGGCGATGGAATCGCAGATGCGCATGCAGGCGGTGCAGCCGCTGATGCAGGACATCCAGACGCGGCACAAGAACGAGCCGGAGAAACTGCAGCGTGAGATGCTGAAGTTGTACAAGGACCACAAGATCAACCCGTTCGGCGGGTGCCTGCCGATGCTCTTGCCGATGCCCGTGCTGCTCGCGTTGTTCTTCGTCTTCTCGAACACGATCGAGTTCCGGGGCGTACCGTTCCTGTGGCTGCCGGACCTCTCCCGCCACGACCCGCTCTACATCATTCCGGTCGTGATGGGGATCTCGATGTTCGCCGTGTCAAAGATCGGGCAGCGCGGTCTTCCGCCCAACCCGCAGATGAAGACGATGCTGTACGTGATGCCCGCGATGATGACATTCATCTTCCTGCGTCTCGCCTCGGGGTTGAATCTCTACTACGCGGTGCAGAACCTGATCAGCCTGCCGCAGCAGTGGCAGATTTCCAAGAAGCGAATGGCGGCGCAGCAGCGCTCCTGAAGTGTTGGCCGACCCGATCGTCGCCCTCGCGACACCACCAGGCCGCGGCGCGCTCGCGCTGATCCGGCTCTCGGGACGCGGGGTGTTCGACCTCGCTGCCCGCGTCCTGCAGCCGTTTCACCCGGAGCCCGCCCGCCGGGTGGCTCGGGCCCGCCTGCTCCACCCCCAGAGCGGCGAGCTCATCGACGACGTCCTCGTCGTCAGCTTCCCCGGTCCCGCATCGTATACCGGGGAAGATGTGGTCGAGATCTCGGCGCATGGCGGGCTGCTCGTGCCGGCCGAGGTGGTCGCCGCCTGCGTGGCGGCGGGCGCCCGCCCGGCGGCTCCCGGGGAGTTCACGCGTCGCGCCGTCCTGAACGGCAAGATGGATGTGTTGCAGGCCGAGGCGACCGCCGACCTGATCGACGCGGGGGCACCGGCCCAGCGGCGACGCGCGCTGCAGCAGCTCGAGCGTGGCCTGTCGCACCGCCTCGAATCCCTGCGCGACGAAGTCCTCGAGCTCGAGGCGTTGATCGCCTATGACATCGACTTTCCCGACGAGGACGAAGGTCCCGTGAGCGCGGATCGCGTCGCGCGCGCCTGGCGCGTGACCCATGACCGAATCGCGCGCCTCCTCGCCACCGCGCCCCACGGCGAACGGCTCCACGCGGGAGCACTCGTGGTCGTCGCCGGGCCCCCCAACGCCGGCAAGTCGTCGCTCTTCAACGCGTTGCTGGGGCGCGAGCGCGCCATCGTCACCGACATCCCGGGAACTACGCGCGATGCGATCGAGGCGCAGGCGGTCATCGACGGGCTGCCGTTTCGACTGGTGGACACGGCCGGGTTGCATGACAGCGACGATCGCGTCGAGCGCCTGGGGATCGAGGTGAGCCGGCGCTACCTCGGGGCCGCGGACCTCATTCTCTACTGCGAGGAAGGGGACGGGGAGCGGGTGACGGGGGAAGGGTTAGCTCGCGACGAGTTCCTGGCGCAATGCTCGGCGCCCGTCGTGCACGTCCGAACAAAATCGGACCTGACCGCACCGACCGCCCGACCGTCCGACCGCCCCTCCGTCGCCGTTTCCGTCGTCACCGGGGAAGGTTTGGCCGAGGTCGGGCGACGGCTGGCCGAAGTGGCGTTCGGCGGCCTGGTGGCTCTGGGCGACGTGGAGCCCGTGGTGACCCGGGAACGTCACCGTGTGGCGCTGGAGCGGGCGCTGCGGGAGCTCGAGCTCTTCTGGGCCGCGCGCGGGAGCGGCGTGGACGCAGCGGCGACGGCAACCCACCTGCGCGCTGCTGCCGGAGCACTGGACGATTTGATCGGCGTCGTCACGCCGGAGGACGTGTTGGATCGGGTGTTCGCGAGTTTCTGCGTGGGGAAGTAGGGGTCAGGCTCCGTCGCGCTTGAACTTCGCCGCTGCGCGGAACGGCGGTCCCGCTTGCCACAAGGCGGTTCGCTCGATCACCTCGGCCAGCGCGAAGTCTTTCTCCGTGATCCCACCGGCACTATGGGTCGCGAGCGACACCTGCACCGAGCCCCACTGCACCAGCAGGTCGGGATGGTGGTCCGCCGCTTCGGCGGTGAATCCGATCGCGTTCACGAGCATCAGCGTGGTCGGCCATCCGTCGGTCTTGTAGCCGCGCCGGATCATGCCGTTCTCGTACCGCCACCCGGGGCGGGTGGCGAGGCGGACCCAGATCTCCGCTTCGGTGAGTGCGGTCTCTTTGGCCATGACCTAGTCCCAACTCAAGGCTTCGTGATAGCTGGCCGACTGCCCGAAGCTCTCTTCCACCTCGAGCTCGAGGCTCGCGACCTGCGCCGCCCCTTTCGCCTTGATCTCACTCTTCAGACGGCCGGCGAGGTATTCGGCAAGCATCTCGACGGTGGTGTTGGGGATCGGCAGCAGCACACAGTCGGTAGTGGGGAAGACGTATCGGGGTCGGCCGTCGTAGCTCACGGAGACGCTGTCTCCCTGGGCTCGCACGGCGACGGCGGGGTTCGTGGTGGGGAGCAGGACTTTGTGATCCAGCTCGTTGGTGAGCCGGCGCATCACCTGTTTCAACGCCACGAAGTCATAGACGTACCAGGCGTCCGCCTCGAGCGTTCCGGCGAGCTCGACGCCGGCGCGGTAGTTGTGGCCGTGCAGCGATTCGCAACGATGGCCCGGCAGGGTAATGAAATGCGCGGCGGCGAAGACGAGGTCTTCTTTCCGCACCGACACCTTGAACCCGCGCCCGGAGCCGTGCATGAGTCGGGAAGATAGCGTCCGTCGTCGCGGACGCCGGGGTTACTTGGGCGTAGGCGGCTGTTCCGTGGCGACTCGCCACACCTCGTCCGCGAGCCACTCGAGCCGCTCCTGAGCCCGCTCCAACTCCTCTGGGCTCATGGACTTCGCCCGGCCAGCGACGTCCCGCGCGTGGGTCACCAGCTCCTCCAGAATCTCGCGCAGGGTGTAATTCTGCCGTCGCTCCGGCGTGGCGCCGCGCGGCGTCATGCGGTCTGAATGCCGCTGGCGCGGTCCTCCGCCTGCTGGATCTCCTGGGCGGCGGCCCGTACGCTCGCGGCGATGCCGTGCTCGGTCACATGGCTCTCGACCAGCCGGAGACCGAGGTAATAGCCCGATCGCTCCGGGAGCACCTTGCCACCGACAAGGCGCGACGCCGGGCTCATCCCACCCGACAGGAACCGCAGGCGCAGCCCCAGTCCGCTCCGATCCAGCTCGGCCGCCGCCGCCCGTCGCAGGAACGCATCGAGCTCACGGATCCGGCGATACTGCCGGCGGCCATAGCCCAGGTACTCCCACGGCTCGAAGCCTGGCGCCACTACCTGCGAGGTCGCGACCGCCACGCCCTCGTTGACCAGGAGCTCGCGCAGCGTCGCGCGGCTGCCCGTGGTCCAGTAGTCGTAGGTGCCCTCTCCTTCGGCGACCAGCCGACGGAGCTCGGCCTTGCTGGTCGGTGAGGTATACCGCACGGCGTGCGCCACTTCGTGACCGATCCACAACGGCAGGAGATGCGGAGCGAGTCCCAGACCGTTCGTCTGCGGGTTGGCGCGGCCCGTGAAGTGCTCCAGGCACACGAAGGCCACACCGCGGCCATCTACCACCAGCTCCCCAGCGTTCGCCGCACCGACGCCCACCATGAGGTAGAGGTCGGTAGGGCAATCCGCTTCGAGCTGGTCGCGCGACCGCGTCAGTGCTTCCTCGGCGATGCGCGCGACCTCGACGTCCTCGAGCAGCCGCTGCAGATCCGACCGCTCGGCGCGCACCGTCTCTCGAATCACCCGCTCGGCGTGCGGCGACTCGAGGTCGAGCACGTAGTTGTGCCAATAGCTGGTGAGGACGGGGGCGTGACGTTCCAGATACGAGTGGTAAGCCGCGACCGGATCCGGCGCGGCGAGACAAGCAAGGAATTCCGGGACGAGATTTACGAGCATGGACCGGGTTGCACCCCAATTTGGGAGCATTGCCCCGGCGGGACAAGTCTCGCTCAGCGGATGGTGATGTCGAGCGCGACAGTCTCCGACTTGACATTTGTCGGAAGGTCGGTCACCGACAGTGTCACGCGATACCGTCCGGGAGGGAGCCGGCCCGGTTCGATCACGAGTCGCTCGGGCGTCGCGCCGCGCCATTCCCCTTCGCGGTCGAACGCGAGGACCACGGGCGCCGCGCGACCAAAGAGGCGTGCCAGCGACGAGCGCAGTGGCGCAAAGCTGTAGCTGACCCGGTAGCGCGCCCGCCCGTCGCTGTCGCGAGAGAGTCCGTACAGCTCGGCGTACGCCGCGAGCGCGCGGCCGGCCGGATAGGTGAGGTCGGCCGGCATCCCGGCGAGCGCGGCGCCCCGATCACCCAGCGAATCTCCCGGCGCCAGCACGAGACTCGAGACGCCCAGCGTCTCCCAGGAGAATGAAGGCAGTCTCACGCGCCCGCGGATCCGGCCCACCGACCCTCCCGAGTCGACATCGAGGGCCAGCCGATAGGGACCCGGCGGGGCGATGAGCTCCAGCAGCCCCGTCCCCCGGGCGGCGACGATCTCGCTCTCCAGCACGGTGTCTCGCAGCACGACCGCTGACGCCCCGGGCGCGGTCTTCACGAAAAACGCGGTGTTCTCACCATCGGAGCTCATAAAGAAGGCGCTCCAGCCCCGGGCCTCGAGGGTGGCGGGGAGGCTCGTCCCATCGCTCGTCAGCAACCCCTGGACCGCGCGGGCTTCCCGGGCGTTGACGGGCGGGGCCACGATGTAGTCGCCGTGATGAGAATGAAATGGACCGGGGATACCCTCGAACGAGATCGTCAACGGTCCGTCCGACGTGTTGTAGGTCCAGGTGTGGGTGGCGAGAAACCCATCCTCCTGGCGCTCCCAGACGTCCGGGCGGCCATGCCGCAACCACACCAGCCCACGGGCGCTCAGGTTGGCGAGCGCATAGACCGTGGCCTGCGCGCTGGTATCGGTAGTGCCCCGAAGATCGGGCATGATGAACCGGGACGGGGAGAACTGGTCGAAGAAGGAATCGGACTTCGCCATCCCCAGGACGGTGTCCCGCTCGTAGCTCGCCGCCAGCGTCCGTGCCACACCCGAATGATGAAATGCGGCGTACGGGTGCAGCAGGCGGAACATCCGCCGGACGGCCGCCAGCCGCCGAAAATGCTCGGCGATACGCTCGTTCTCCGGAGTGACGAGGTTCGGATCGCGTCGCGCCCAGAACCACTCGAAGAATCGCCGCCGCTCACCGGGGGGCGTCGAGTCCTGCCGCTGGAACTCCGCCGGCGAGGCGATCATCCACACCTGGTTCCAAATCGCACCGGTCGAATCGACATCGGCATACGCGAGCGCCGAGTCGTACCACGCATAGCCGTCGCGGTCGTTGCCCGCGTCAAAATCAGCCTCGGCTCGGAGCAGGAATCCCGGGACGTAGGGATCGTGCCGCGCCAGCACGAGGGCGGCGAGCGAGTCGGCCCGTCCTGGCTGTTCCAGGGCCAGCGCGATCTGCGCCCGGCGCTCGAGCGCCACCGGGTCGTCCGGGTGATGCGCCAGCGCCTGCTCGGCGCGCCGCCAGATCACGGGATTGTGGTAGATGCCCTCGAACAGTTTCCAGCAGTCTTCATAATCCGGCGTGAGCGCAAAGATCCGGAGGATCGCTTCCCGGATGATGCCTTCGCCCTCGTCGCTGCCCAGGTACTCCCCGACGCGCACCTGCCAGTAGAGCGGGACAGGATCGTGCTGCGACAGGCGGGCGGCGGCGCGAAACTCCTCGAGGGCGGTGTAGCGACCGATGACGGGCCAGGCGTACCACACCTGGCCGAGCAGGACGTGTGCACGGGCCGCCTGAGGATGCGCGGTGACGAGCTGCTCGGCGAGGCGCCGGGCCGCGGCGAGGTCGTGCGCCGCGAGCAGTGTCTCCACACGGGTGTACGTGGAATCCTGCTGGAGCAGCAGGAGCAAACCGAGCATCATCGGGGTCAGCTCCGGTCGCGCATCCTCCGGCTCATCTCGGCCAGGAACTTCCGCTCCGTGGGCGTGAGACTGTTGATGCCGCTGGCGGAAATCTTGTCGAGGACGCGGTCGATTTCCGCCTGCGTGCGGTCGGCGGGACGCTGGCGGGGAGCGGCGCTACGTCGCCCGGGATCGCTCGAGCGAGCCACCAGCGCCGCAGAGGACACGACCGCGTTCGGAACCGAGTTGCGTCGCAGCCGTCGCTCGTGGCGGCTCATCCGCCAGTCCGCAGTCTTGAGGATTAGAAAGGCCGTACCGATCCCACCGAGGTGCGCGAGGTACGACACGCCGTCGCTCCTATGGGTCGCCGCGCTGAACCAGGCGAGCAGCAGCGAAATCACCACCGTGAACGTCACCAGCCACTTGGCGGCGAAGGGCTCCGGGAAGGGGAAGACCAGCACGGGAGCGTCCGGCCAGTACCAGGCGAACGCCACCGCCACGCCGAGAATCGCGCCTGAAGCTCCCACGACGAGCTGATCGCCGACGAGCGGCACCAACAGACCGGAGAGCGCGGCGCCGCCCACTCCACAGAGGAGATAGAAGGCGATGAAACGGCGCCCGCCGAGCCGTGCCTCGACCGGCGGGCCGAAGAAGTACAGCGCCACCAGGTTGAAGGCGAGGTGCAGGATGTTCGCATGCACGAACTGATAGGTCACGAGGGTCCACGGCTGTGCCCACACCGTGACTGGTGAGAAGCCGAACAGGCCCAGAAAGCGAGGCGACCAGAACAGCGTGACCTTGATGAGGAATGCGATAACATTGGCGATGAGGAGTCGCCAAACCCACGGGGTCACCCCGTCGGTGCGATCCGGAGTCATGGTCATTATTCCCGGCGCTGCTGTCGAAAGTTCCGCGCCAGTCGGCAGATACGCTCGCACATTTCCGCGTACTCGATCCCGGCCGCCCGGGCGGCCTGGGGGAAAAGGCTCGTGCCTGTCATCCCGGGAAGGTTGTTCACCTCCAAACAGAAGATGTCCCCCTGACTGCCGAGGCGAAAGTCGACGCGCGAGTACCCCCCCAGTTTCAGCGCCCGGTGCGCCGTCAATGCCAGTGCCTGCACCCGGCGGGCGATTTTCGGGTCGAGCACCGCCGGGAAAATCTCCTCCGACATGCCCGGCGTGTATTTGCATTCGTAATCGAACAGCTCGTGGTGGGGGATGATCTCCCCGACCGGGAGCGACTCGTCGCCCAGCACCCCGACGGTGAGCTCACGGCCCGCGATGAACTGCTCGACCATCACTTCATCGTCCCAGCGGCTCGCCTCCGCAACGGCCGTGCCAAAGTCCGACCGCCGCTTCACGAGGCTCAACCCCACCGTCGAGCCCTGCTTCGACGGCTTCACGATTACGGGCCATCCCATGCCCTTCGCCGCCTCGTCAGGCGGGGTCGGCGGGATCATCCGCCATTCCGGCACCGGCACGCCGGCGTCCCGAAACAGGCGCTTGGAGAGGTCCTTGTCCACAGCGAGCGCGGAGGCGAGCGGTCCGGACCCGGTATAGGGCACTCCGATCACGTCCAGCACCGCCTGCAGCGTGCCCCCCTCACCGGCCCCTCCATGCAACACCGGAAACAGGACGTCGGCTCCCTGGACCACGGCGAGCCCGGCGAGGCCGCCGCTCAGCATGCGACGTTCCGCCGCCGCCAGCTGGGCGACGTCGGGGAGTTCGGTGCCCACGTGAGGCACCAGCAGTCGGGCCTCGTCCTCGGAGGAGAGGACCCCGCTCGCGAGATCCACCACGTGCACTTGATGCGCGCGGCTCCGCAGCGCCCCGACGACCTGGGCGGCCCCAGCGAAGGCGACGGTCCGTTCCGCGGTGGCGCCGCCAGTCAGCACGGTGATCCGCATCTACCGGATGCCGGCAAGCTGGTGCAGGAGATCGTATCGGGTGACGATGCCGGTCAGCGCGTGCTCGCGCCGCACCAGGGCGGCGGGGGTCTCGCGGGACAGGAGTGCCGTCAGCCGGTCGAGCGGCCATTCGGCGTCGACCACCGGGAATGGCGGGTCCATCAGGTCGCGCACCGCGTGGTCCAGGATCGCGGGGTTCTCCAGGGCGCGCGCCATCAGCGCCTGCTCGCTCACCGAGCCGACGCCGTCGGCGCCGTCCAGCACCGGCAGCTGGGAGACGTTGAAGGTGCTCATGAGGTTGAGGGCTTGCCGGACCGTGGCCTGCGGACCGACGGAGACGAGCGGCGGCGCGCCGTGGTCCTTCTGGCCCACGACATCGGCCACCGTCCGTCGCTCCGCTTCCAGCAGCTGGTTTTCACGCAGCCATTCGTCGTTGTAGACCTTGGACAGGTAGCGCTCGCCGCTGTCGCACAGAATGGTCACCACGCATGCCGCAGGGTCGTCGACCCGCCGCGCCACATCCAAAGCGGTCACCAGGTTCACCCCTGTCGAGCCGCCGCAGAACAGCCCCTCCTCTCGAGCCAGTCGCCGCGTCATCTGCATCGCGTCCCGGTCGCTCACCGTGATCCATTCGTCGATCACGTCGAAATGCAGGGAGGTAGGAATCTTGTCGCCGCCGATCCCCTCGACCTTGTACGGGGCTCCCTCGCTCTTCACATGCGTCGCCGCGTAGTCCTTGTAAATCGATCCCAGCGGGTCGCCGGCGACGACCCGCAGCTTCGGATTCCGTTCCTTGAGGTAGCGCCCCGCCCCGCTCACCGTGCCGCCGGTTCCCGGTGCGCATATGAAGTGCGTGATCTTCCCGTCGGTCTGCGTCCACAGCTCCGGCCCGGTCGTGCGATAGTGGGCTTCGGGATTGACCGGGTTGTAGTGCTGGTCGGCGAAGATCGCGTTCGGAAGGGATGCGGCGATGGCGCGACCCTTCATGATGTAGTTGTCCGGATGGTCCGGCGCGACAGCCGTGGGCGTGATGATCACCTCCGCCCCCAGCGCCCGCAGCAGCCGGGCCTTCTCCTGGGACATCTTGTCCGGCATGGTGAAGATGCAGCGGTAGCCCTTGACCGCGGCCGCAAGGGCCAGGCCGACGCCGGTGTTCCCCGAGGTCGCCTCCACCACCACGCCGCCGGGCTTGAGCCGTCCCTCGCGCTCGGCGGCCTCGATCATGGCGACGCCGATCCGGTCTTTCACTGAGCCGCCGGGATTGAAGTGCTCCGCCTTGGCGTACACCGGTGTGCGGATGCCTTGCGTCACCCGCTGCAGGCGGATGAGCGGCGTCCAGCCTATGGTTTCGAGGACATTGGCGTACGGCTTAAGGTGTTGGGGCATTCGAATCCGGCCGAGCCTTGGCGGTGTCGGGCGGGACCGGTGGGGTGCTATCCGGCTTGCGGACGGTCGTGTCGCGCCGTACCCGCGTGCTGTCCGGCACGACTCTGGGTTGGGAACGTAGGGTATCGCGACGGACGCGCGGCGTGTCGACAGGTGTCGCCACGGTGACGGGCGGAGGCGCTGGTGCCGCCTCCGCCCCTCCGGGATGGCGGAATTCGACGGTTTGCAGGAAGGCCGTCGCCACGGGCAATCCGTGCCGGCGGGCGGGCGCGTAGCGCAACCGAGCGACGCCGCGCACCGCGGCGGAATCGAGCGCCGCGGTGCCGCTCGACTCCGACACCCGGGTCGATTCGGGAGTCAGTCGGCCGCTCGAGTCGACGAACAGGCGGAGCACGACGTCGCCCTCGACCCGGCGATCATAGAGATCCGGTGGATACTGTACGGTGGGCTCCGCGTTGAGTGCGACCGGGGGCTCTTCGGCCGGCGTCGTGCCGGCGGAGGGCGCCGGGCCCGAGCCGCCACAGGCGAGAGCGCCGAGGGCGAGTAACGCGATGCCGCGGATCAGGCGCCCTCCTGCAGCTGCCGCTGCCAGGCGTGCAGCCTGGTCAGCGCCTCGAGCGGCGACAACCCGTCGACGTCGAGCCGTGCCAGCTCGGCGAGCAGCGGATGGGGCGGGGCCGCACCAGCGAAGAGGCCGAGCTGGGACGCGTCGGGCGGCGGCGGCACGGGCTGCCCCGCCACGTGGTGCTCTGCCTCCAGCAGCCTGAGCACCTGCGCCGCCCGCGCCACGACCGGCGCCGGGAGGCCAGCGAGTCGTCCTACGTGGATGCCGTAGGATCGATCGGCGCCTCCGGGCTCCAAGCGGTGCAGGAACACGATCTCGTCGCCCGCCTCGCGCACCGCCACGTTGAAGTTGCGTGCGTGGGCGAGCGTCTCGGTCAGCTGCGTCAGCTCGTGGTAGTGGGTGGCGAAGATGGTCTTGCAGCCGATCTGATTGTGCAGGCACTCGCTCACCGCCCAGGCGATCGCGACGCCGTCGTAGGTGGACGTCCCGCGCCCGATCTCGTCCAATAGCACCAGGCTGCGGGCGGTCGCCCCATGCAGGATCGCGCTCGTCTCGCTCATCTCCACCATGAAGGTGGACTGCCCGCGCACGAGGTTGTCGGACGCCCCGACGCGCGTGAACAGGCGATCCACCGCGCCGATCACTGCGCGTGCGGCGGGCACGAATGCTCCGATCTGGGCGAGCAACACACACAACCCGACCTGACGCAGCAGCGTGGACTTCCCGGCCATATTGGGGCCCGTGAGCAGCACCAACCGCCCGGCATCGTCGAGCCGGATGTCGTTGGGGATGAACGCCTCCCGCGGCATCATGCGCTCTACCACGGGATGGCGGCTCCCCTCCAGGATGAGCGCGAAGCCGTCGCTGATCTCGGGTCGCGTGTAACGCTCGCGCTGCGCCAGATCGGCGAAACCGGCCCAGACGTCGAGCCGAGCCAGCACCGCGGCCGTCGTTTGCACCCGCGTGACTCCTTCGCCCACGCGCCGCCGCAGCGCATCGAGCAGCTCCGCCTCACGCAGCCCGATCCGCTCCTCGGCCCCGAGGACCTTCGCTTCGTACTCCTTCAGCTCGGGTGTGACGAAGCGCTCGGCGCCAGTGAGCGTCTGGCGCCGCTCGTAGTTGGTTGGCACTTGCCCGAGGTTGGAGCGCGTGACCTCGATGTAGTAGCCGAATACCCGGTTGTAGCCGACCTTGAGCGACCCAATCCCGGTCCGTTCGCGCTCGCGAGTCTGCAGCGCCGCGATGTACTGCTTGCCGCCGTCGCGCACGTCGCGCAGGTCGTCGAGCTCCGCGTCGAAACCCGGGCGAATCGCGTCGCCCTCGGTGGTTTGCGCCGGCGGGCGATCCACCAGCGCCCGCGAGAGCTCCGCGGCCAGATCCGCCAACTCATCGAGATCATCCGCCGCTCCCTCGAGCAGGGCCGCTCGCTCCCTGCCGGTCACCGCATCCAGGGCGGCCGCGACCTCGGGCAACAGCAACATCGAATCCCGCAGACTGCCGAGCTCCCGCGGCGTGGCCCGGCCCATCGCGGCGCGCGAGGCCAGCCGTTCCAGGTCGCGAACCCCCTCGAGGGATTCGCGCAGGCGTTCCCGTCCGCGGACGTCCCCGCAGAGCACGTCTACGGCGTCGAGCCGGGCGTTGATCGCCGCTGGCTCGACGAGCGGCGCGAGCAGCCAGCGCCGCAGCAACCGGGCGCCCATGGGAGTGAGCGTGCGGTCGATCGCCTCGAGCACGGTCACCCCCGGCGACCCGGCGCGCAGCGGCTCCACGAGCTCCAGATTGCGCCGCGTCATCTCGTCCAGCGGGAGCACATCGCCGCGGCGCACCAGGCGGGGGTGTGCCAGATGGGGCAGTCCACCGGGCTTGAGCTCGCGCACATAGCGCAGCAGCGCCCCCGCCGCTCCCAGCGCCGGGGCGTCGCCCGCTTCGACGCCCAGACCGTCGAGCGATGCCAGGCCGAACGACCGGATCAGGTCCTCGCGCGCCAGTTCGGTATCGAACTCCCAAGCCTCTCGCTCTGTCACCGCGAGAGCATCCCGGCGGGCGTGCTCGGTGCCCGCAGCGACCACGAGCTCGGCGGCTTCGTAGCGTGCCAGGGCCGCCGGGAGCTCCGTGCGCGGGACGACCTCCAGCGCGAATTCTCCCGTCGTCAGGTCGAGCGCCGCCAGGCCGGCGGCATCGCCGTGCTCGGCGAGCGCCACGATGAAATTGTTGCGGTTGCGCTCGAGCCAGTCGTCGGCGAGCACCGCTCCCGGAGACAGGGTTTCCACGACTTCGCGACGCACCAGCCCTTTGGCGAGACGCGGATCTTCGACCTGCTCGCAGATAGCGACCCGGTGTCCCTTGGCGATCAGCCGGCGCAGGTACTCCGTGGCCGCCTTGACGGGAACGCCCGCGAGTGGGACTTCAGCGGCGCCCCCGTTGTTCCGCGACGTCAGCGTGAGCCCCAGCTCCCGGGCGGCGAGCTTGGCATCGTCTTCGAACATCTCGTAGAAGTCGCCCATCCGGAAAAACAGAATCGTGTGGGGATGCCGGGCCTTGATCTCTCGGTATTGCTGCATCAACGGCGTGTCGACACTCAGCGGAGAGCTCACGGCTCTTCCACCACGAAGGGCTGGCCGCCGAGCCGGGCTTTGAGCTGGGTCTGCACACGTTGTGCGGCGTCGTGGGACGGATAGGGACCCACCCGGACTTTCAGGTATCCGGTCGTGTCGCGCACGACGTGGGCGGTGTAGCCCAGTGACTTCAGCCGGGTGAGCATCTCGTCCACCTGGGGCGCGCTCTTCCCGGCGAGGATCTGCACGGCGAACCGCGTGCCGCGCCGCGCGCCCGTATCCGAGCCCGCGCCGGCCGTCGACGCCGATGCCGCGCACCGGGCGGCGTAGAACGCGACCTGATTGCGGAACTCCACATCGTCACCGGCTCCGCTTTGCGCATCACGCAGGAACGTGCACCCGCGGGTTTCGTCGCGGAGGTCGAACGCAGCTCGCGCGGCCACAAACGACGCTTTGGGGAGCAACGGCGAGTCGGGATAGTCGCGGCGCAAACGGTCCACCCACTGCACGGCCGACGCCGGGTCATTCTGCGCTTCGTACAGCTGCGCGAGACGCAGCAGCGCGTCGTCCGCCCAGGGCGAGGTGCCGTATTCCACCACGACGCGCTGCAGGCTCGTCGCCGCAACACCGGCGTCGGCGGCGAGCATCCCACCCTGGACGTACAGGGCCTGCGGATAGATCGAGTCCTGGGGAGAAAGCGAGGCGAGCAGCGTGCGCACCAGCGCCCGCGCGGAATCGGCGCGGCCCGCCTGGGCGAGAACGATGGCCGTCTGCAAGGGAGGAGCGAACGGGGCTTGCGCTGGCAGCCCGCGTCCCAGCGCGGCCAGCCCTCCGGTCATCACCGCGAGTCGTAGGGCGCCTGTCATGCGGCCTCCTGTACCGGAACCCCGAGCGAAAGAACGAGTTGGCGGATGACACCGGCATCGTCGGAGACGCCGGTGCTCTTCAACGCCTGATCGGTCGCGAGGGTGAGGCGCAGCGCACGGCGCAGCTCCGATGTCTTCCAGCGCGTCCCCCACTCGGCCCACTGCACCGATTCCACCTTGTAGCTGCGCAGCCCGAATGGTCGGGCCGCCAGCAAATGGCGGAAGATGGTGTCGGCGAGGCGTGCCGCTGGCGTACCGCGGTCGACCTCGGCGCGCGCCAATCCGGCGCCCACCAGTGCGGTTCCCAGGGCCGTGACAATGCGGACCCCGGACATCCCGCCCTGCGCGAGCACCCGCTCCACCAGGCGGGCGGCGCGTGCCGACTCCCGTGACATCGCCGCATCGACGAGATCCTGGAGCGTTTCCCCGTGCCGCACGCCTACGAGGGTGGTCACGTCGGCGGGGCCGGCCGCCCGGCCCACGACCAGCACCGCGAGCTTGTCCAGCTCCTGACGCAAGGCGGCAAGGTCCGGGCCAACCGTCCCGACCAGCAGCTCGGCGGCCGAGGGCTCGACGCTTAGGCCACGCAAGCCCGCGGCGTGGGCCACCCAGCGAACCGCCCGTTCCGTGGGCAGGCGATCCATCACGACGGCCGTGGCGCGGGCGGCAAGATCCGCCTCAGGCGGCTCCGCATCGGTTTGTACGAGCACGAGCAACGTGTCGGGGCTCGGGCGCTCGAGGTAGGCCAACAGAGCGTCGCGCGGCTTGGACTTCTTGCGCAGATGCTCCACCCCGCGCAGCACGACAGCCCGGCGGCTCGCGAGCATGGGCGGCGTGTTGAGCAGCGCGTGCAGCGTCTCGGCGTCCAGCTCGGCCGCGGCACGCGTGTCCAGATTGAAATCCCGAGACTCGGGCGGAACGGCGTGGTCGACCAGCGCCCGGACCGCTTCGTCCTTCAGGACTTCCTCTTCACCGTGGAGGTAGTAGACGGCTTGCGGGTCGCCGCGCTTGAGCGAGCGCAACAGCGCGTCGAAAGAAAGCGGCGCCATACCGACGGAAGGTACCGCCGGCCCTATGGGGAAGAAAGTGAGGTGCTAGCGCCGCGCGCTCGCCGGTTCGACGAACGCCGTACCGTACGGGTAGGGGTTGCCCGAGCCGATCCCCGTCCGCGGATCCTGAAAGGACACGAACGGCAAGCCTGCCTGGGCCACCGGCTTCGGGAACGGAACCGGCGGAAGGGAGGGGGCCCGTGCCTCCACCGGACGTCGCCGGGCTCCTTCCCACGCCACGAAACTCAACGCCACCGCCACCAAGAGCGCGCCTGCCAGCGCCGGGCGCGCCGGGATATGCGGTCGACCAGCCCGCCCGCGTTCGGTGGCGAGACGCCGCTCGAGGCGGCGCCGGAAGTCGTCATTGGCTTCGTGCCCGGGTGTGTCTTGCAACGCCCCGACGCCGTGTCGCAGCGCCGCATCGTAACGTTGGCAGGCGGCGCACGACTTCAGATGGCGGGCAAATCGACGGACATCCCGCGGCGTAGTGATCAGTCCATCGCGGAAATCGGTGTAGCGGGCGAGGAATTCCCGGCAAGTCATGACGGCTGGGTCGTACCCGAGGTGCGGGGTGAGGTTCCCCGCTACTGGACGAGCGGCCCGATCAGCTGCGCAAAGCTGTTGCGCGCGCGATTGAGGCGGCTCTTCACGGTTCCGAGGTTGCAGCCGGTGATCTCGGCGATCTCCTCGTAGCTCTTCCCTTCGAGCTCCCGCAGCACGAACACCACGCGATGATGCTCCGGCAGCTGGCTCACGCACTGTTCCACAGCGTCCTTCAGGAACCGTTTGCGATAGAGGTCGTCGGGCCGCGCGGTGGTGTCTTCGAACTGGAGCGGCCGGTGGTCGGCCTCCCAATTCCGCTTGATGGTCTGGAAGAAGACGAGCGGATTGCGGCTCCGGTTGCGCAGCTCGTTCTTCGCCAGGTTCGACGCGATCGTGTAAATCCAGGTCGAAAACTTCTTGGTCTGGTCGAACCGGTGGAGGTGACGAAACACCCGAATGAACACCTCCTGGACGAGGTCTTCCGCACGCTCCCGGTCACCGATCGTGCGGTTGACGAAGCTCAACAGCCGGCCCTGGTAGCGATCCACCAGCGTACCGAACGCCTGCGGATCTGAGTTCAGGTGCCGCTGCACGACCTGCGCATCGTCCAACTCGTGCAGTGCTTGACGCTCGATCGCCCGCGGCGATGGGTCCGGCTTGATTGTGGTCACCGTCATAAGTCCCCCCTCACAGGTGCGCCCCGGGGTGCCGCGCACGAACCGTACCGCAGGCCGTTCAACTCTTAACATCCCGTTAATGAAGGCATTAGACAAGAGGTCGGCCGACCTGGACCGTCCTCCACCGCGGACACTGCGTCATTCCAACCCGAGCTTGAAACCCGCCATATAGAGGATAGCCGCAATCGTCTTGCCGTCACGGATCTCGCCGTCACGAATCCCGACCAGCACCTCCGACAACGGCCGCGGGACCACCTCGATGAACTCGTCGGGCTCGCGGGCGCTGGGGACGGTGACGAGCTCCGTAGCGAGAAACAGGTGAATCGCCTCATCGGTGAACCCCGGCGTGGTCCAGATCGTGGTGAGTCGTTCGAGGCGGCCGGCCGCGAGGCCAGCCTCCTCACGCAGCTCCCGCTGAGCGCACGTCTCGGGTGTCTCGCCCGCCTCGAGACGGCCGGCGGGGATTTCCCAGAGGGGGCCGCCTGCGGCGTAGCGGAACTGGCGGATCAGGAGGACGACCGGATCCGATCCTGCGGGACTCGACGCGAGCGGCACCACCGCCGCGGCGCCGGGATGACGAATGATCTCGAGGTCGCCCTCCGACCCATCCGGGAAACGCACGGTATCGACGTCGAGATTCAGGATCTTCCCGCTGTAGGCGCGCCGCGTCGCCAGTCGCATCGGTCGTCCGGATGGGAGTCGGCGCAATATACCGGCCCCAACCGGTGCGGACCGCGACGCCGTCAGGGCCTGGTCAGGAGGTCTTCGAATAACGCCAGCGCCCGTGGATCGTTCGACTGCCCGAGCCAGAAGATGGCCCGGCGCCGGATTTCGGGATCGCTGTGGGATTTGGCGATGTGGATGAGTGCGGGAACACCCTCTTCTTGCGGTCGCTGCGACAGCGCGAACACCGCCTGCTCGCGGACCTCGCGGTCGAGACTGTCCTCGCTCACCAGCGAGTCGAGTCCGCGGGTGGCCGCTTCCTCGGCGGCCTGCGACACCCAGAAGACCGCCGAACGGCGCGTGGCGCCCGCGACCTCCGCGTCGCGCGCGAGGCGGAGCAGGTCCGGCCACGTGGTGACACTGTCGGCGAGCGTGGCGGCGAAGATCGCCTGCCCGCCGACGTCGCCCCCCGACTGCCTGGCCAGG
Source organism: Gemmatimonadota bacterium (assembly GCA_041498155.1). Classification (GTDB taxonomy): domain Bacteria; phylum Gemmatimonadota; class Gemmatimonadetes; order Gemmatimonadales; family GWC2-71-9; genus DASTHG01. Next base: position 18,751 of record JBGQHV010000010.1, read on the forward strand.
GCGAGGAGATACCTCGTTGCCTCGGGGGCCGGAATCCGTCCAAGTTCCGTGGCACCGGGCCGCGGGCGCCACGTCCCGCCCACCACGACGTGCAGCGCGGTGACGTGCCCGCCCCGCACTCGCAGGGTCAGTCGCACCGGCCCCGTGTCGCAGCTGGACCGCCACTCGTCGTCGCCCTCGTCCGTGAAGTCCCCGTCCACCTGCTGGCGACAGTTCCTGCCGCGGCAGTTCCACTGGATGACGTTGCGCCCGTTGCCCGAGACATCGGGACGCGCTGAATACGTGAGCCGAACGTCGCCGTCGGGTGCGGCAGCGACACGGGCGGTGAGATTCTGGGCTTGGGCCATGGCGGCCGCCCCGAGCCCGAGGGCGGCCGCGGCGAAGAGCGCGCGGGTCATCATTGGTTGATGATGTCGAGCAGCGCCTGGCGCGCCCGCGGATCGTGCGATTGGCCCAGCCAGAAGACCGCTTTCTTGCGGAGCTCGGGGTTGCCGTCTCGCTTGGCGATGTCGATGAGCTTCTCCACCGCGGCGGGCTCGTTCCGCTGCGAATAGACGAAGATGAGCTGCTCCTTGATCTCATCGTTCGACGTGTGGTCGTATAACGCCGCCAGATCGGTGATGGACGCCCCGGTCTGGCCGGCCCAGAACAACGCCTTCCTGCGCATCTCGACGGGCTCGCGGTCGTTCTGGGCGAGGTCGAGCAGCCAGCGGGCGTTCTCCGCGCCGCCCATCTGGCTGAGCGAGAAGATGACCTTCTCGCGCAGGTCGTCCGACGTCATGTGGGCATAGAGCCCCCGCAGGAACGCGGCGTTCTCCGCAGAGTTCTGCTGGCCCAGCCAGAAGATCGCCTGCTCGCGCGTCTCTTCGGGTGCGTCGGCCCGCTCCGCGTAGTCGCGCAGGATCTGTCCGGCGCGCGTCCCGCTGATCTGCGACAGCGCGAATAGCGCTTTCTTCCGGAGCTCAATGTCCGCAGCCGACTGCAGGATCGAATCGAGCGCGGTCACCGCCCGCTCGCTTCCCACCTGCGACAGCCAGAACACCGCCTGCTCGCGCACTTCGGTGTCGGGGTCGGTTCGCGCGGACGCGAGCAGGATGTCCTCGGTTTCCGAGGTGCGCTGTTGGGAGATGATGAACACCGCCTTGCGGCGCAGGACCAGGCTGCAGGGGTCGCGCCGTGCGAGAACCTGCTTGAGAATCGGCACGGCTGCCTCGGCGTCCATCTGGAGCAGGGCATTGAGCGCCGCGACCCGCGGGTCATCGTCGTCATCGGCAGGGCAGCCCACCGGGGTGCCCCGCCGGCCACCGACCGTCGGGGGCATTGGCGGCGTTGGCGGCGTCACGGAAGTCGGGGACGTTGGAGGAGTCGGGGGTGTGGGCGGCGTCAGCCCGGCCGATGCCGCATGCACCCTCACCCACTGCGCGGCGTCATCATCCCCTTGCCGAGCCAGCTCCCCCTGAATCCGCGCATAGAGACCCTCGGCGTCGCCCGAGGTCGCGGCGCGCGGGTAACGCGATTTCTGCGTTTCCAGCAGGCTCCGGGCGGTTCTATAGCCGTCGGCCCCGCCGGTCTTGTAGAGCGCGAACGCCTGCCAGTAGTAGGCGTCAGGCGTGTAATCGGAACGCGGGTAGCGTCGGATCAGCTCTCCGAAGGCGTCGGCGGCCTCCGCGTAGCGGCCGCGGTTCAAGAGACGTCGCGCAACTCGATACAGCGAATCGCCCGGGTCCTCGTCGGCCCACGCGGATGGAGGAGCGTCCGAGAAGGTCTCCAGGGTCGTGCTCAGCGACGCGAGGTCGACGAGCGTGGCGAGCCCGCTCAGCGAGCTGAGGTCGCTCAACGACGCCAGTTGTGCGAGCGCGGCGAGATCAGTGGACTGCGTCCCAACGGCGTCGACTCGGGCCAACTGTGCGGCCGCCGACTGCACCCGAGCGGTCAGGGTGGGCAGAGCCCGTTGGGCGCGTGCCAGCGCGGCAGCCGCCGCCGGGTCCTGTGCCGAAACGGTGACGGCCAGCAAGCAAGCGAGCGTAACCATCGTCAAATCACTCCTTGGGCGTGTGCCGGCACAGAGGCCGCAGGCATCGCGGTCCGCAGACGGGTCAACACGCTTCGTTGGTCGATTCCCTGGTTGATGAGTTCCACGTCGGTCGTATCACGCGACGCGGGGAGGAAGACGATCTGCGCGAGGACCACCTCCAGGTCTTCGAGCAACGGCTTGAGGCGCGGGTTCCGGCCGGCGGGCGAATCGAGTAGTAGCCGAGTGGAGCTGAGCAGCTCCCGCGCCTGGGCCTCGAACTGGGGATCGAGGCGCTCCCCGGTCCGCGCATCCGCGCGGAACCCCGCCAGCAGCGTTTCGGTGCGACTCAGATACTGGGCCGCGGCCACCTGATAGGCGATGTCATCGCTCGCACGGTCCGTGGCGACCGGAGTCGGCGTCATCGGGGCGAACGAGGTCTTGGGCCGGACGAATCGCCCGATCGCGATCCCGAGCACCAGCACCGCGGCTATACCGATTCCCAAGCGCCAGACCGGCCGGAGCACCACGACGCGCGGGGCCGTGCGGCGGCGCCGGCGTTCAGCTTCGATCGCCGCCCACATCTCCTCGCGCGGCGTTTCCGGCGGCCGGTGGTAGTCCCGGGCGGCCTCGCGCAATTTCGTATCGAATCGATCGTCGTTCATGACACCCATTCTCCCGCGAAGTCCGACAGCGCCGCGCGCAGCTTGGCGCGTGCCCGCGACAACTGGGCCTTCGAGGTGCCGACTTCCACCCCCAGCGCGGCGGCAATTTCCTCGTGCGTGTACCCTTCCACATCGTGCATCACGACGACGGCCCGGTACTTTCGCGGCAGCGCATCGATGGCATCGCGCAACCGGGTCTTCAAGTCCGGCTCGGCCGAGCGTGCGGTGCTGGCCACGCTGTCGGCCGCTTCGAGCACCGTTTCCCGCGTCCGGAACCGCTTCACCTTGCGGAGCCCGTTCAGGGCGACCGTGGTGGCGATGGCGTGCAGCCATGTCGAGAGCCGGGACTCGCCGCGAAACGTGTCGAGCCGGTCGAACGCCCGGATGAACGTCTCCTGGGTGAAGTCCCGGGCCAGCTCGTCGTCCCCCGCGAGTCGGTACGTGAGCCGGTAGACGCGATCCACGTGCGCGTCATACAGGGCACGTTCCGCCGCCGCCTCTCCCGCGCGGACGCGGGAGATCAGTTCTCGTTCGTCCACGCTGCTCCGTACGGGAGACGTTCAATCCTGTGACACGGAATAGGCAAGAACAGTTGCGAGGGATTGGGAGACAGGAAAGGCGCGCTCAGACGTACAGACGCGTAGCGGGTTTGAGGGTGCAGGGTTAAGGGAGCGCGCCGGTCCTCCTACCTGGTCCCGAATAGCCTGTCGCCCGCATCTCCAAGGCCGGGGAGGATATACCCCTTGTCGTTCAGTTGGCGGTCGAGCGCCGCGGCGTAGATCGGCACATCGGGGTGCTCGGTCTGCATGCGCCGGGTGCCCTCGGGGCAGGCGACGAGACACAGGAACCGAATGCGTTGCGCCCCGGCCCGCTTCAGGGTGGTGACCGCGTCGGCGGCGGAGCCGCCGGTGGCCAGCATGGGGTCGAGCACGAAGAAATCGCGCGTCACGCCGTCGCTGGGGATCTTGAAATAGTACTCCACTGGTTTGAGCGTCTCGTGATCGCGGTAGATCCCGATGTGTCCGACGCGCGCCGAGGGAATGAGTTGGGCGATTCCCTCGACCATGCCGAGGCCGGCGCGGAGGATGGGCACGAGCACGAGCTTCTTCCCAGCGACGCGCTCCCCGCGCATCTGCTCCAATGGTGTGTCGATCTCCACCGGCTCGAGTGGCAGGTCTTTCGTGACCTCGTAGGCCATCAGCATGGCGATCTCGCTGACCAGCTGCTTGAAGTCCTTAGTGGTGGTGCGGCGGTCGCGCAACAGGCCGAGCTTGTGTCGGATCAGCGGATGATCCAGCACGGTGAGGTTCGGGAAGGGCGTCGTGGCCATAATGATGAAGAAAGTAGTTGAAAGTTCAGCATTGCGCGCTAGAATCTCCGTGGTTCCTTCGTCCTCTCAACCTCGAGGAGTCGTCATGAAGCGCCTCACCGTCCTCGTCCTGGCCGCGCTCCTGGGCGCCGGGACGCTCGCCGCGCAGTCGCCTGCGAAGCGGCGGGTGGCCGTGCTCGATTTCGACTACGCCACGGTCCATCAGTACGTGTACGACCTGTTCGGCAGCGACCAGGACATCGGCAAGGGCATCGCCGACATGCTGGTGACCAACCTGGTGCGCAACGGCACGTATTCGGTCATCGAGCGCAAACAGCTCGACCGGGTGCTCCAGGAACAAAACTTCCAACAATCGGGCCGCGCCGATCCGTCGTCGGCCGTTCAGCTGGCTCGGATCCTCGGGGTGGACGCCATCATCATCGGTAGCATCACCCAGTTCGGCCGCGATGACAAGAAACTGGGTGTGGGTGGTATCGGGGCCCACATCGGTGGCATCGGGCTTGGGGGGTTCGGCAAGAAATCGGCGAAGGCGGTCGTGCAGATCGACGCGCGCATCGTGAGCACCACGACGGCGGAGATCCTCGGCGTTTCGACCGGGCACGGCGAGTCCAAGCGGTCCAGCGTCTCCATGGTCGGCGGATTGGCGATCGGCGGCACCGGAGCCATCGGGGCGCTCGACATGGGGAGCACGAACTTCGCCAACAGCATCATCGGAGAGGCGACCCGCTCGGCGGTCGACAGTTTGACGACCGAGCTGGTGGCCTCGGCGACCAGGATTACGGAGAACGTCGTCGCCATCCAGGCGCTGGTGGCCGATGTGTCCGGGGGTGAGGTCACCATCAACGTGGGCACCGGTGCCGGCGTGAAGGTGGGCGGGGAATACGACGTGATGCGGCCGGGGCGCGAAATCCGCGATCCCGCGACGGGCCGCGTGTTGCGACGGGTGACCACCGCCGTCGGGAAGCTCAAGATCACCCAGGCGGACGAGGGCTCGGCCACCGGCACCCTCAGCGGCGGCGGACCGGCGCGCGTGGGAGACTGCGTCGGGAGCTGCCCGGCCAACACCGGCGGCGGTGGCGGTGCCGCGCCGCCCGCGGTGGAGCCGTTGAACCAATCGAACGCTCCGGCACCGCCGTCGAGCGGCGGCGCGCTCCCCGCCCTGTACACAAAGCCGGTCTCGGGACCGTTCACGTGGGGGATGTACGGCTTCAAGGGCACGGAGCACTTTCGCTACAACGTGCAGCAGCGGGATGGCAACGAGAACAAGACGGGGAGCTACACCTTCGATGCCCGCCCCGCGGGCGGCGGGCGGTTTACGCTCTCCGTGGCCGGCAACCTCGGGAGCGACAGCTATTCCTCGACCGTCACACTGGGTCCCAACGAGGGTGTGCCGATGATGCAGCTGATCTCCCTGGGGCCGGTGGGGCTCGCGCTGTTCAACCCGGTGTGGATGCTGTTGCTGGGCGGCCATCAGTGGGAGATCGGCAATGGGTGGCAGCAGACCCAGAACGGCAAGACGACCTCGTTCAAGGTGGAATCGCAATGCGCGCAGGCGGGCGTGAGCGGTGCCCGCGGGGTGTGGCGCGAAAATCAGCAGGTGCTGATGGATATGTGCGTCAGCCCGAACGTCGGCCTGCCGCTGGCGGTCACCTTCAACGGCGACGACGGCCAGAGCGCGACTGCCATGCAGCTGGTGGAGTTCCGCCCGTAGGTCTCGGTACCGCCCGGCCCCCTCTCCCTCCGGGGGGAGGGGGCCGATTTACGCGACCACTCCGCTTGGCGTCTCGGCGCCTACCTTCTATTATCCTGTTCCGTTTCCCGGGCCAGGTAGCTCAGTTGGTAGAGCAGCGGACTGAAAATCCGCGTGTCGGCAGTTCGATTCTGCCCCTGGCCACTCAACCTCAAAAAGAAACCCCGGCGGGGTCTTCCGCCGGGGTTCTTGGTTACCGCCACCGCCCCTCAACCCAGTACCAGCCACGCCGACCGTGACGCCAACCTCCGGCGTCCCAGCGGCGGAACCCGCGCTCCCGCGCCGCCCAGCGCCCGGGCACCCACGCATACTCCGCCCCGCCCCAGCGCCAGAACCCGCCGATCCAGATAAGTCCGGGCCCCGGGGCGACGCCCATGACCTCGGCCCGCAGCGGCGGTGGACGACGCTCCACGTACAGTGCGCCTGGCGGGGGATTGGGGGCGCAGGCGGCGCCCAGCCCGAGCGCCACCACGATGCTCAACAGCCGCGCGCCCTTCATCGTCGTTGCCATAGGTCACTCCTGTTGAGGTCGACACACGCCTGCAACTCGCCGTACCCGAGACCCGACGATGGGTTTCCAGGTTACGCCGGTAGACGTGGGCCGGGCGCCATCGTTACCGTGACGCCGCCCACCGGACCTCAGTGCCCCCCGCTCGCCGTCCCGCCCCCCGTCCCGTTGAGGTAGCGCGCCAGAAAGTCCGCCGTCGCCTGGGAGATCAGGAACGCGCTCTGCGCGTTGTACGCCGCCCCGTGATGACCCGGCGGGTAGAGGCGCAGCTCGGCATCGATACGGGCGTCGCTGAGCGCCGTCAGCAGCTGCATCGTGTTCTGCGGATGGACGTTGTCGTCCATCATGGAGTGGATGAGCAGCAGATGCCCCTTGATCTGTCCGGCATGCTTGATGGCCGAGCTCGAGTCGTAGCCCGCGAGATTGTCGCCCAAGAGCCCCATGTAGCGCTCGGTATAGATCGTGTCGTACAGGCGCCAGTCGGTGACGGGGGAGTTGGCGATCCCGACTTTGAAGAGGTCGGGATACATCTCCATCGTGTACACGGTGCTGTAGCCGCCGTAGCTCGTGCCGACGATGGCGACGCGAGACCCATCGGCCCAGGTCTTGGTGGCGAGATAGCGCGCGGTTTCGGCGAAGTCGTGCGCCTCCCAGTAGCCGAGGCGCTTGTACGTGGTCTTCATGAACGCACGGCCGTAATTGTTCGTGCCGCGGTTGTTCACGCCCACCACGATGTAGCCCTGCTGGGCGAGCCACTGCGACCAGCCGCTCGTGCTGAACGAGTTGTAGACCTGCTGCGACCCGGGGCCGCCGTAGATCGCGAACACCATGGGGTAGCGGTGCGTGGAATCGAACGGCCACGGCTTGATCACCGCTGCGTCGATTCGGGCAGAATCGCTCGTCGTGAACGTCACGATCTCGGGCGCCGAATAGGCGTGGCCGGCGAGCCACTGGGTGACCCGGGCGTTGTCCTCGAGTTTCTTGAGTAGCTTCCCGCCCGTCGCCCACAGCTCGATCTGGCGCGGCTGACCGACAGCCGACCAGCGGTCGATGTAGAAGCGCGTATCGGGCGACATGTCGATCTGGTGCGTGCCCGCCGTCGTGGTGAGGCGCCGCTGGTTCTTGCCGTCGAACCCGATAGCATAAAGCTGGCGCTCGAGCGGCGACGCTTCGGTGGACGTGTAGTAGACCATGCCGCGCTGGGCATCGGTCCCTTCGATACGGCTCACGCTCCAGCGCCCGCGTGTCACCTGGTTGAGCAGTTTCCCGGCGTAATCGTACCGGTAGATATGCTGCCAGCCGTCGCGGTCGGAGATCCAGAGAAACTCAGGCCTGCCGGCAGGGAAGCTCATCAGGTCGTCGACGCCGGCGTAGAAGTCGTAGACGTCCAGCCAGGTGTCGGATTGCTGAGTGAACACGAGGCGATGCCCGCCGGTCGTAACATCGAAGAAATACAGCTTGAGCAGGTTCTGGGGCCGGTTCAGCGTGAGCACCGCCAGCGTGTCGGCGCGGCTCGTCCAGTAGATGCGCGGCACGTAGTACTCGCCCGTCTCCCCGGGATCGAGCCAGGCGCGGCGGCCGGAGTGCACGTCGAGCACACCGATCCTCACCCGGGGGTTCGAATCCCCGGGCTGCGGAATGCGGATGCTGGTCCAGTCGGGATGGGCGCCCGAGAAGTCGGAGAACTGGAGCACGGGCTCCGGGCTCTCGTCCACCTGCCAGAACGCGATATGGCGGCTGTCGGGCGACCAGTTCCACGCCTGCGCCAGGCCGAACTCCTCCTCGTACACCCAGTCGAAATGTCCGTTGTACGCCGTGGGCGTGGCGTCGCTCGTCAGCGGCGTCTCTTTAGCGGCCGCGAGGTCGTACACGAACATATTGCCGTCGCGCTCGTACCCCATCATCGCCCCGTCGGGCGAGAGCTCCGCGGTACGTGCACCGCGGGCGCCGAGCGTCAGCGAGCGGTCGGCGAGCGCGTAGACGTAGTAGTCCGAGGTGCCGGAGCGCCGGTAGAGTGGCTGGAACTTCGTCTGGAACACGAGATGTTTCGAGTCTCGCGCCCACTGGAACGACTGGTAGGCGAACGCCTCGGTGGTGCCGGGAATGACGAGGCCCCGGGCTTGGAACAACAGGCTGTCTGATCCCGTGGCGGGATCATAGACGCGAATCTGCTCCCCGCCTGAGTCGGTGCGCGCAATGAAGGAGTAGCGGCGGCCGCCGTCGATCCAGTTGACGTTGCGGGGTCCGAACCCACCGGAGAGTGCACTGCCGGCGCGCAGTCCCTCCTGCAACGAAGCGAACCCCGACTTCTGTTGGGCCGCCAGCGTGAGGGGCAGGGTCAGGAACGCCGCGACGAGCGAGCGCATACGAACGGAACGCATGGTGGATAGCTCACGGGCAAAGGATGTAGTAAGGTACTCCCCAACGACACGGAGAGTCGTGCGGTGCAACAGGTCAAAGGATCGGTGCTCAAGTCCCGGCTGGCCTTCATCGAGCAGCATGCGGGGAAGGACGGCGTGGAGCGGGTACTCGCCACCCTCGTGGCCGAGGATCGGGCCGCGCTGCGCAACCTGGTGGCCATCCAGTGGTGCCCGTTCGATCTGGGAAAGCGGCTCGATGATGCCATCGTGCAGGTGCTGGGGCACGGCAAGCCGCAGTTCTTCGAGCGCCTGGGGGCGGCGTCGGCGGAGACCAATCTCGCGACCGTACACAAGGCGTTTCTCACCACCGGGGACCCGGCGGCGTTTCTGGCAAAGGCGCCCCAGATCTACAAGCTGTACTACGACACGGGGCGGCGGGACTACACCAAGACGGGACCAAAGGAAGCGGTGCTCACTACGCGTGAAGCGGAGACCTTCTCCGCTCCCGACTGCCTCACCGTCGTCGGATGGCATCGCAAGGCGCTCGAGATGTGTGGTGCTACGGACGTGCGGATCGTCGAGGAGGAATGCCGCGCCCGCGGCGGCGCGGTGTGCCGCTACCGTGTTTCCTGGACTTAACCCCCCTCCTTGCGACACTGCCTGAAGGCAGGCACAATAGACCGCCTCTGAGTCGTTTGGGATTCCTGCAAGCAGGGAGGGACCGTGGACAAGCGTGCGTTGTCTGGGGGCCTGCTGGTGATCCTCGCATTGGCGTTCGGCGCAAGCACCGCGCGAGCGCAAACGCGCGTCGTCACCGGCCGGGTCACAAGTGCGGCAACCGGACAAGGGATCGGTCGGGCGAACGTGTCCGTCGTGGGGACGGTCATCGTCGCCGTGACGAACGATCGTGGTGAATACTCGCTGGCCGCGCCGGAGGGTCCGGTCCGGCTGCTGGCGCGCGCCGTCGGATTCAAGCGTCGCCAGGTTGCCGTCACGGCCGACCAGGATCGGGCGGACGTTGCGCTCGACCAGGATGTGTTCAACCTCGAAGCGGTCGTCGTCACCGGACAAGCGACGTCGGTCGCCCAGCAGAACCTGGCGAACGCGGTCGCGACGATCGCGCCCGAGGTGCTGACCCGGGCGCCGACGGCGACCGTCGAAAACGCCCTGCAGGGGAAGATTCCCGGCGCGCTGGTGCAGTCGAACTCGGGCGCGCCGGGCGGCGGGGCGCAGATCACCCTGCGCGGCGTGTCCACGATCAACGGCAGCGTCAATCCGCTGATCGTGGTGGATGGGCTGGTGATCTCGAATGACGCGATCGCCAGCAACATGAACGCGATCACGGCGGCCGCCGGGGGCGGCAACGCCTCGAACCAGGACAACGCCGTCAACCGCCTGGCCGATTTGAATCCGGCCGATATCGCGAACGTCGAAGTCCTGAAGGGCGCCTCGGCCGCGGCGATCTACGGGTCGGAGGCGGCCAACGGTGTGATCATCATCACGACGAAGCGGGGCCAGACGGGCGCGCCGCGGTTCACGCTCACCCAACGGTTCGGGCAGTTCCGGCTGTCCAACAAGCTCGGCCAGCGCCGGTTCACCGATTCCGCGGATGCGGTGAGTGCGTTCGGGCACGCAGCCTTGATGGGCCAGCTCTGCAACCCCACGTGCCCGTTCTACGACTTCGAGCAGGAGTTGTACGGCGAGCACACCCTGTCGTACGAGACCGACGGCAGCGTCAGCGGCGGCACGGACCAGACGAGCTACTTCATCTCGGGCCTGGTGAAGCGCGATGGAGGCATCGCGCCGAACACCGGCTACGACAAGCAGTCGCTGCGGGCAAACATCGATCAGCTGCTGGGAAGCCGATTCCATCTGTCGGTGAGCACCCAGTTGATTCACAGCGTGGCCGATCGCGGCATCTCGAACAACGACAATACGAGCACCAGCCCCTACCTGGTGTTCCCGTTCACGCCGAGCCTCTTCAATCTTGAGCCGGTGAACGGGGTGTATCCGTTCAACCCGTTCCCGGGCAACGGGAGCAACCCGTTGCAGACGCTCGCCCTGCTCAAGAACGCCGAGGACGTGTGGCGTGTGCTGGGCACGACGCGGCTGCGCGTCGACGCGCTGACGTCCGGGGCACACCACCTCGAGTTCAACGTCTCCGGCGGCCTCGACTATTTCGAGCAGCAGAACGACATCCTGTCGCCGCCCACGCTGAATTTCGAACCCGCGGATGGTCAGCCGGGCACGGTGGTGCTGGGGAAGGGCTCGGACCAGCGGCTGAACCTGGTGGGGAGCGCGATCTACAACTTCACGCCGAGCTCGGGGCGCTACTCCGCGACCACCTCGGCGGGCTTCCAGTTCCAGGACCAGCACCTCAACGCCACCAACGCGGTGGGCAAGACGATCCTGGCTGGGCAGCAGAACATCAATCAGGCGACGAGCATTGTCATCAACCAGAACCAAGTGCCGGTTCGCTCGTTCGGGATCTACGGTCAAGAGGAAGTCCTGGCCATGGACCAGCGGCTGCTCGTCACCCTCGGCGTCCGCGGGGACCGCTCCAGCGTCAACGGGGATACGCGCAAGTTCTATTTCTTCCCCAAGGCCTCCGCCTCGTATCGATTCCTGACGCCGTTTTCGGGGATGGACGAATTGAAGCTGCGTGGGGCGTTCGGCCAAACGGGCAATCCGCCGCTCTTCGGCCAGAAGTTCACGCCGGAAGGGACCGGGGTGATCGGGGGCCAGTTCGGCACGCTCTCCGGCGCGAACGCCGGCGCGTCCGACATCAAGCCGGAGCGCCAGACGGAGATGGAAGGGGGCTTCGACGCGACGCTCGGCCACGAGTTCGCGACGCTCTCGTTCACCTACTACAACAAGACGATCACCGACTTGCTCCTGGTGGCGCGCGTGGCGCCTTCGACGGGCCGGACCAACCGCATCTTCAACGGCGGCAAGCTGCGGAACCTGGGACAGGAAGTTTCCCTGTCACTCTCGCCGCTGCGCCGCCCGGATTTGAACTGGATCCTGCGTACCACCTTCTCGCGGAACCGCAGTAAGGTCGTCGCGCTGCCCGTTCCAGCGTTCAGCGTGGGTGGATTCGGTACGTCGCTCGGCGCGTTCCGCATCGAGCAGGGGAAGTCCGCGACCCAGATCATCGGGACCGAAGGCGTGGTTGGAAACGCGGAACCCGATTTCCAGGCGACGTTGTCCAACGACCTTACCTGGAAACAGTGGAGCTTCAGCTTCCTGTGGGACTGGAAGAAGGGTGGCGACATCATCAACCTGACGCAGTTCCTCTATGACGCCGGGAACAACTCCCCTGACCAGATCCCAGCCGGCAACCAGCGCATCGCGGATTGGGCCAGCGGCCATACGAAAGTCTTCGTGCAGGACGGGTCGTACTTGAAGCTGCGCGAGCTCTCGCTCACCTACGAACTGCCTCCATCGGTGGTGGGTCATCTGTTCGGCGGCGTCCGCTACGCCAGGCTCAACGTGAGCGGCCGGAACCTGATCCGCATCACCCCCTACAAGGGCATGGATCCGGAAGTGTCGAACTTCGGCAACCAGGCGATCGCCCGCAACATCGACGTCGCGCCGTTCCCGCCGAGCCGCAGCTTCTTTTTCTCGATCGACTTGGGGTTCTGACCATGAGACCGAACTCTCGAGCTTTTACGGCCTTGTGCCTCGGCGGCGCGCTGGTGGTGGGCGCCTGCAACTTCGACATTACGAACCCGAATGCCCCCACGGAGATCGGCCCGAACGCCACCCCGGCGCACGTCGCGGCCGCGATGGAAGGAATGCTGATGGGGGCGCGGGGGGATGTTCCCAACTGGATCCTCAAATCGGCCATTCTGGGCCGGGAAGGGTACCGGATCGACGCGGCGGATCCGCGTTTCGTTTCGGAGCTGATCACCGCGGCGAATCTCGATCCCTCGAACGGCGCATTCGGCGGCGGACAATGGCAGGCCGAATACGCCACGATCCGCAGCGGGTATAACGTGTTGAACGTCATCGGGACCGCGCAGATCAGCGATCCGGAAAAGGAAGGGGTGAGCGGGTTTACGCAGACGATCCAGGCGTATGCGTACATGATGGTGCTGTTCGCGCATACCGAGGATTCGATCCCGATAGACGTCAACCGACCGCTGAGCGACCCGCCCGCTCCGTTCGTGACCAACGTGGCGGCGTGGGACCACGTGGTCAGCCTGCTGGATTCCGCCAAGACCCACTTGCTGGCGGCCGGGAGCGCGTTCTCGTTCACGCTGCCGCCGGGGTTCACCGGTTTCACGACGCCGGCCGGGTTCCTGAAAGTGAACCGCGCTCTCCTGGCGCGCGCGGACCTGTATCGGGCCAGTACGTTCACGTGCGCTGCCTGCTACGACGACGCCCTCACGGCGCTGGGCGAATCGTTCGTGGACACCACAGCATCGCTCGATCTCGGCGCGTACTTCGATTTCAGCGCCAACTCGGGCGACGTCACCAACGGATTGTCGCAGCAGCCGACGTCCGCCATCAATCTCGTGCACACGTCGCTGCGCGACAGCCTGGTGGTCAACGGCGGGAGCGACGCACGCTATACCGCCAAGGTCGCGGATCGCGGCGGCGCACTGTGCGACCCGCTGGCTCCGACCCGATGCTCGGACCTGTCGTGGATTCGCTACCCGAACCCCGGGTCGCAGATCCCGATGATCCGAAACGAGGAGCTGATCCTGATCCGGGCCGAGGCGAACAACAACAAGGCTGCCCGGGATGGGGCGGCGGCGGCGGCGGATATCAACTTCATCCGCGTCAACTCCGGTGGACTCGCCGCCAACGGCGGGTTAGGGGCCGCTGCGCAACAGGCGGTGGAAGACGAAATCCTGATTCAGCGGAAGTACTCGCTGCTGTACGAAGGGATGCGCTGGGTGGATATGCGCCGGACGGGCCGGCTCGCTCAGATCATCCTCGATGTCCCGGCCTCGGACAAGGTGTTCAGTACGCTGCCGGTCAATTCGTTCGAGGTGGATTCGCGGAAGTAGCGGCTTGTTCGAGATTTGTGAAACCGCCGGACGGCATTACGCCGCCCGGCGGTTTAGTTTACGAGGAGGTCAAAAGACGCTGAGCACGGCGACCCGTCCCCCCAGACCGTCCGGCACGCTCGGGACGCCATCGGGGATCCGCCACGGCGCGCCGTCGATGAGAACCATGAACCGGTGCGGTCCCGGAGGGAGCGTAATCAGCAGCTCCCAGTAGTCGGGGTCCGCCGGCGCGAGGGGCGTCGGCGTCCACTGGTTCCAATCGCCAGCGATCGCCACATGTTGCGCGTCCCGCGACCGCAGCCGGATCACGATCCCGTCCCCCCGCCGAAACGCGCTGAACGATCCGGTGCGCACGAGGCTCGTCGACGCGGCATGATGGGTGGGGAGGTGCACCCGGACACCAACGGAAATGAAGCCGCTGGCGGGCAACCCCTGGTACGGGTCGGGCAGGACATTGCCACCCGACGCTTCGAGCGAGACACCCGGAGCGAGGCGAACCTCCGCTGCCGCCAGGCCGGCCCCTCTCGACCCGTACACCTGACTCACGCGCGCCGCGATCGAGATGCGGCCCTCGACGCGATCCGTGTGCAGTAGCAGTCCGCCGGTGAGGTCGGTATACCAGGCGCCGAGGAATCGCGTCGGCTCGATGCTGGCGAACAGATCCGAACGCGCCGGCACGGTCTGCCACCAGCCGCGGATCCGCGCGCGCCACGCGGTCACCGGGAGAGCGTGAAGGATCCATCCCGAGGCCGGCCCCGAAGCGACGGCGACGCCCCAGCGAGGGGCGGTGAACAATGCCTCAGCGCCGAGTTGTCCCGCTCCACTTCCATTGTCGTGACTGCTCGCGGCGCCGGAGAGCTGGGCGTCCACGGCAAGGCGCCAGCGGTCGGCTAACGGCGGAGTCGCCGCCCACAGCGCGAGACGGCCTTGCACGTAGGCGTTACCGGAAGGGAGCTCCGCGAGTGTGCCGTCCGCCATGATGCTCCTGCCGGGGCTCAGGAGCTGCACGGCGGGACCGAGCGAGACGACCCCGAGCGTCGAGCCTCCGGGGAAGCGCACGGTTCCGAGTCCGAGACCAAGCGAGGCGTCAACTTGTGCCCGAGCGGACGCCGGGCAAACGACGAGCAGCGCTCCCGCGATCGGTGCCACGAGCCGGCCGGCCATAGAACCCGCAAAATACGAAGGGGCGCAGATCGCTGCGCCCCCCACACGGCCGCCGGCCCCCCGGGCTTACCCGCGAACCGCCGCGATGGCCTCCGCGTGCCGCCGCGTGAGGCTCGTGAGCCACGCGAGCACCGTGAGCTCTCCCGGGACGTAGCGCTCGGCCTGGCAAAAGGCCTCGAGGAAGGCCTGGGAAACCGCCCGTTCGGCTCGGGTCGGATCGGGGACGATGCCGATTGCCACGGCATAGGCGGTGCGTTCGTGCCGTGCCAGCAGCTCGTCGAGCGCCGCGCCGTCCTTGGTCACCATGCGTGCGACGAGGTCGCGGTCGGGATGCAACCGCCGATCGGTGGTGGAGTCGAGCACTGACGGCCTCCTCGGCAGGGGACTGACGCTACCGGACCGAGTGAAGATGGCCCGCCGGGACGACAGGTAACGCGCCTCACTGGGGCCGAATCGACAACGCGTTACCAAACGCCCGATCGGTGCATCTTCAGGACGGTTGCCGGGGGTTCCCCGGCCTCCTAGCATCCCGCGGGGTGCGGACGATCCAAGGGGACCGGGTGGAGCGAACGGCGGAGCCGTCCGATGGGGCGGTTGTTCGATCAGTGCTGACGGGGGACGTCGAGCAATACGCCGTCCTCGTGCGTCGTTACAGGAACCGATACGCGCGGTACGCCACCCGGATGCTGGGGTCGGCGGACGCCGCCGAGGATGCGGTTCAGGATGCCCTGATCCGGGCGTACGACCGGCTGGCGCAGTGCCGGCACCCGGAGAATTTCGCAGGATGGTTCTTCCTTATTCTGCGGAATCGTTGCTTCGCCGAACGGCGGCGCGATCGACGTTCGGATGGACTGGGAGAGGCACTGGAGTTGGCGGCGTCGGAAAGCTCGCACGCCGCGCTGGAGCAGGCGGAGCAGGTTCGCTCGCTACAGCAGGCATTGCTCCAACTGACGCCGGAGCAGCGGGAGGTGTTCGTGTTGAAGCACGTAGAGGAGTTGTCCTACGATGAGATCGCCGCGCGCGTCGGTACAGGGGTGCCGGCTTTGAAGATGCGTATGCACCGGGCCTACGATCGGCTGCGGGAGCTGCTCGGGGAGACGCGATGAGCCAAGAACTCGATTTGCCGCCTTCGCTGCGGGCGGAGGTCGAAGCGGCGCGTCGGCAGGTATCGCTCTCGCCCGAGCTCGAGGCACGCGTGATGGCGACCGTCCGGGTTCGCGCAGCCTCACCGCAGCACCGTGCCTGGCGTTGGATCACCGCACCCAGTCTGCCCCCATGGGCGTTGCTCGCGGCCGCAGCTGCGGCGCTCCTCGCATTTGTCCTACTCCGGCCGGCGTCCGTCGGCAGTCCGGGGGTGGCCTCCCCCCTAGCGACGGCCGTCGGTCCGGAGAGCATTTACGTGCGGTTCATTCTCGTCGCCCCGAACGCGCGGGAGGTCGCCCTGGCGGGCACCTTCAACGGGTGGGACCCGACGGCCGCACCGCTCGCCCGCGCCGATTCGGCGGGGACGTGGACGGTGACCGTCGCACTCCCCGTCGGTCAGCACCAGTACGCGTTCGTGGTGGACGGCCGTCGCTGGCTTCCGGATCCTGCCGCCCCCGCGGTGGATGACGGATTCGGTCGCAAGAACAGCGTCGTCAGCGTCAGCGCCGAACAACGGCGGATCCTGTGAACCGTCCTGGTGCGTGGTTGATGCTGGCGATGGTGCTCGCGCCTGAGCTCGCCGCGCAAGGAGACGCCACCACGCGGCTCGCGGGCCGTGTTCCCCCGGCCATTGCCGCTGCCGTCACGGCACTGGCGGACTCCGCCCGGGCTCGCGGGCTGCCAGTCGCGCCGCTGGTCGACAAGGCGCTCGAAGGGGTGGTCAAAGGCGTGCCGGCGGACCGCATCCTGCCCGCCGTGCGCACGGTGTTGGACCAGCTCGACGCGTCGGCTTCCGCGCTGCGCGCGACGAGCAGCACGCCGCCCGGGGACGATGCGGTCGAAGCTGGCGGGTTCGCCCTGGCGGCAGGTCTCACCCCCGGTGATATCGGCGCAATCGCACAGTCCGCGGACCGATCCCACTCCACGGCTGTCGCCCTACAGGTCGCTGGCGCACTCGCCGCGATGGGTGTGCCGCGCGCCCAGACCGTTGGACTGGTGCGGACGGCGATCCAAACGGGCCGACCGGTGGGAGATCTCGTGAGCCTGCCCGGACAAGTCCAGGCGGCCATGGCCCACGGCGCTCCACCGGCGGCCGCAGCCGCGGGTCTCGAGCGAGCCGCTGCGGCGCACCAGGCTCCACGACCCCATGGCCAGGGGAAGGGACAGGGTAACCCGCACAAGCCCTGACCCGATCGCCATCCGGCTGCGCGTTACTCCGCCACCGCGGGAGGCCTCTTTAGGACACGAGGCCACAACCTCCACGCGGAGCCAAGTGAATCATGCGACCGTCCAATTACTGGATGCTGACCCTGGCGGCCGGACTCGCCGGCTGCGAGGCCGGCGCCGGACCTCAGATGAGCCATCTCTTCGTGCGCTTGACGGATGCCCCCGCACCAGCCCTCGCCAGCGCCCAAGTGTGGATTTCGACCGTGTATCTCGTCGGCGGCGACGGGACGTCTCGCTTCACCATCACCTCCGGACCGTCGACCGAATACGATCTGCTGGACTTCCAGGGCGGCGTGACCGCACTGCTCGGAGACAACACGATTCCGGCGGGCGATTACTCGCAGCTCCGTCTGATCGTCGATTCGGCGCGCGTTACCCTCGCCGGCGGCATGCTGTTTAGCGACGGAACCGACAGTCGTGAGATGAAGGTGCCGAGCGGACCCCAGACCGGTCTCAAGGTCGAGTTTGGGGGACCCATTCATATCGCGCCCGGCCAGACCTCGCTGGTTGTGGACTTCGACGTGGCTCGGAGCTTCGTCTTCGAGGGGCCGAGCGACAGCCCGCACGGCGTGTTGTTCAAGCCGGTGCTGCACGGCGCCGTCTCGGACCAGGCGGGCTCGATTTCGGGAACCTCCAGTCCGGCGGCCGCGCTGGGGATGTTGTTCGCCATCAACGGCTCCGATACAGTGGCCAGCAGTTCGGCCGACCCGGTGACCGGCGCGTATGCGTTGCAGTTCCTGCCGCCGGGTACCTACACGGTCGCAGACAGCTCGACGGCGACCGGGCACGTCGCCCCATCGCAGACCGTCACGGTCGGTGTGGCGCAACACGTTTCCGGGGTGGACTTCACGCTGCCGTAGGCGGAGGCGCGGGGCGGGGACGCTCGTTAGATTCCCCGCCCCATGCCCATCTCACACACACTCGGATTCCCCCCGCTCGGTGCCGCGCGCGAGCTGAAGCGCGCCACCGAAGGCTATTGGCAGGGCAAGGTCACTCGGCCGGACCTGCTCCGCACCGGCGCCGAGCTGCGCGCGCGCCACTGGCGGCTGCAGCACGAAGCCGGGATCGACCTCCCGCCATCCAACGACTTCTCCTTCTACGACCGGATGCTCGATACTTGCGCCATGGTCGGCGCGGTGCCGCCGCGCTACGAGTGGAAGAGCGAGGTCGTCGATCTCGACACCTACTTCGCCATGGCGCGAGGGGTGCAGCAGAGCGGCCGCGACGTCACGGCCATGGAGATGACGAAGTGGTTCGACACGAACTACCACTACATCGTCCCCGAGCTGACGGGCGACCAGACATTCCGGCCCGCGTCCTCCAAGCCTGTAGACGAATTCTCGGAGGCGTCGGCCTTGGGGGTCCGCACCACACCGGTGCTCATCGGTCCGCTGACCTTCCTGCTGCTCGCCAAGGAGAAAGGCGCCCGGTTCAACCGCCTCGATCTGCTCGACCGGCTGCTACCCGTCTACGGGGAGGTGCTGCAGCGCCTGGCCGCGGCGGGGGCGGAATGGGTGCAGGTGGACGAGCCGTGTCTCGCGCTGGATCGCACACCGGCGGAGCTCGAGCGCTACCGCGCGGCCTACGGCTTTCTGGCGGAACGCTCC
>JBGQHV010000011.1:0-34830 GCA_041498155.1 Gemmatimonadota bacterium
CCCCCCCCCCGTTCGGCGCGCCTGCGGTGCCGCCAGCGCCGCCGGCACCACCATCCGCGCCGTCCGCCCCAATGGCGCCGCTCGCGGCACCCCCCGAGCCGCGCAAGACGGGGCCACTGCGCCCGGTGAACCCGTTCCTGGTACAGGACCCGAAGCAGAAGGCGCGGCGCCTGGCCCGGGCGCTGATTTCCGACATGCTCGTCTATCACCCCGAGAAGCGGCAGCAGGGGATCCGGGACGGAACCCTGCCGCTGTTGTTCAAGGACGAAATCGAGAAGAGCTGGTTGGAGTACATCGAGCAGGTCGGCCGCGACATGGCGGACACGACGCCCTTCTGGAACGAAGCTCTGAACGAGATCCTGGCGGGGGGAAAGAAGCTGTTTTAGCTGGTCTGGCCGCCCGGCGGGGTAGAGAAAACGGGGCTCACCCTCGATATTCACGGCAAGTCAGAGCCGCTCCCGGCGAAATCGGGGGGCGGCTCATCTCGTAACCGCCATGCAACCCAAGGATCATCCGTGGCCTTGACCGATCGATTCGTCGAGTTCGACCGCCGGCTCCTGGAACTGCGGAGTTTTCTTTGACGTCGACACCAAGACCGCCCGGCTGACGGAGCTGGAGCAGCTCATGGCGGACGCGGGGTTGTGGAGCGAGCAGGAGCGGGCCAAGAAGGTGGTCGAGGAAGTCAAAACGCTGAAGCGCTGGCTCGAGCCCTACCATGCCCTGCGCAAGCGCGCGGACGAGGCGCGCGAGCTGGCCGAGCTGCTGGAGGCCGAGTCCCACGTCGATCTGAGTCTGCAGCGCGGATTGGACGAGGAGGGCGACAAGATCGCCCGCGATCTGGAAGCGCTCGAGCTCCGCAATTTGCTGCGGGGGCCCGACGACGGGCGCGACGCGCTGCTGCACATCCACCCCGGGGCGGGGGGGACCGAATCGCAGGATTGGGCGGAGATGCTCGTGCGGATGTACACGCGCTGGGCGGAGCGGCGTGGTTTCACGGTCGAGCTGCTCGACCTCGAGCCCGGGGAAGAAGCGGGGATCAAGCGGGCCGAGATGGAAATCCGCGGGCAGTACGCCTACGGCCTGTTGCGGGCGGAGATCGGCGTGCACCGGCTCGTCCGCATCTCCCCGTTCGACGCCCAATCGCGCCGCCACACCTCCTTCGCGTCCGTATTCGTCTATCCCGTGGTCGACGACGACATCGAAATCGACATCAAGGAGGACGATCTCCGCATCGACGTGTATCGCGCGTCGGGCAAGGGCGGCCAGCACGTCAACAAGACGTCGTCGGCGGTGCGCATCACCCATCTTCCGACCGGCATCGTCGTGGCGTGCCAGAACGAGCGCAGCCAGTTCAAGAACAAGGGGACCGCGCTCAAAATGTTGAAGGCCCGGCTGTACGAGCGCGCCGTGGAGGAGCAGGCGGCGAAGAAGGCCGAGGTCGACAAGCAAAAGACCGACATCGCGTGGGGGAATCAGATCCGGTCCTACGTGTTCCAACCCTACACGATGGTGAACGATCATCGCACCGAAATGAAGGTGGGGGACGTGCAGAAGGTGATGGACGGGGATCTCGACCAGTTCATCGAGGCCTACCTGAAGCGGTTCGGGAGCAAGGCGGCGTGACGGGTCCTGAGGCTGCGCGGCGCGACAAGCTGGCCGAGCTGGCGCGGCGCGGCATCGCGCCGTTCGCCTACGAGTTCGCGCGCACGGGTCCGGTCCAGCTGGCGCTGGAGGGCTACCGGGACGGAGATGCGGCCGCCCATCGTCTGGCCGGCCGGCTGGGACCTGCCCGCTCGCACGGGAAGACGACATTCGCCCACCTCGAGGACGCGTCCGGGCGCATTCAGGTGTACTTCAAGCGGGACCACATGGGCGCTGACGCGTACGAGATCGTCGAGCTGCTCGATCAGGACGACGTCGTCGGCGTGGAGGGACCGCTGTTCCGCACGCGGACGGGCGAGGTCACGGTGCGGGTCGACCGGCTGACGCTGCTCACCAAGTCGCTGCGGGCGCTGCCGCGCGGCAAGCTGGACGAACAGGGGGTGCTGCACGGGGCGCTGGTCGACCCAGAGCTGCGCTCGCGCCAGCGCTACGCGGATCTCGCCGTGCACCCCGACGTCCGCCAGGTCTTCCAGCTCCGGGCGCGGGCGGTGGCGTTCATCCGCCGGTTCCTCGATGGGCTCGGGTATCTGGAGGTGGAGACGCCGGTGCTTCAGCCGCAGTATGGTGGCGCGGCGGCGCGGCCCTTCACCACGCGCTACGAGGCGCTGGATACCACGGTGTATCTGCGGATCGCCGACGAGCTGTATCTCAAGCGTTGTATCGTAGGCGGGTTCGAGAAGGTGTACGAGATCGGGCACGACTTTCGCAACGAAGGGCTCGATCGCTGGCACAATCCGGAATTCACGATGGTGGAGTGGTACGAGGCGTACGCCGACTACCGGCATATGGCGGACCTCACCGAAGCGATGCTCGCCGGCCTCGTGCAGGACCTGTTCGGCGCGCCGGCGCTCGAGCGCCACGGGACCACGCTGTCGTTCGCCCGCCCGTTCGCCCGCAAGGACTTCAACGACTTGGTGCGGGACACGGCTGGCGTCGACCTCGTATCCGCGGGTGAGGCGGAGCTGCGGGCCGCGCTGCGGCGCCGCAACGTCACCGAGGCCGACGCGCTCTCGGGCGCCAAGCTGCTGGACGAGGTGTTCAAAACGTACGTGGAGCCGACCCTGGTGCAGCCGACCTTCGTGCTCGACTATCCAGTGGCCCTCTCGCCGCTCGCGAAGCGGAAGCGGGATGATCCGACGCGGGTGGAGCGCTGGGAGCTGTTCATCCTGGGTCGGGAGTTCGCCAATGCCTTCAGTGAGCTGAACGATCCCGAGGAGCAACGGCGTCGGTTCGATGAGCAGGCGCGGTTTCGCGCCGCGGGGGACACCGAGGCGCAGCCGTTGGATGAAGACTTCCTGCGGGCGTTGGAGTATGGCATGCCCCCCACGGGCGGCGTGGGATTGGGCCTCGACCGGCTGATGATGATGCTCGCCGACCGGCCCACGATCCGCGACGTCATCCTCTTTCCCATGCTGCGGCCCGAATGAATCTGCGCGATGCCATCCTCGTCGCCGTTGGCGCGATCGTCCTGGTGACGGTGGCGGCGTTCATTCGCGCCAACTGGCCGTCGCGGCTCGAGGCGCGGATCGCGCTGCGGTATCTCCGGAGCCGGCGGTCGTCCCGCCTGTTGTCGTTGATTACCGTCATCGCCACCGGCGGCGTGATCGTTGGCGTCACCGCGCTGATCCTGGTGCTCGGCGTCATGAACGGGATGCAGGCGGACCTGCGCGACAAGATCCTGGTGGCGAGCCCGCACCTGCGCGTCCTGACGTTCGGCGAGGGCCTGCGGCTCGACGACTGGCAAACCGTGCTGGCGCAGGTGCGCCGGACGCCGGGCGTGACCGCGGCGGCGCCCTTTGTCATCACCCAGGCGGGGCTCACGGCCGGACACGACTACGCCGAAGGGGTCGTCGTGTTCGGAATCGATCCGGACACGGGGGCGCGCGCCGTGACGACTCTGGCGCGTCACTTTACCCGCGGCGATCTGCGTTTTCGCACCACGCGGCCCGACGTGGAGGCGGGGATCGTCCTCGGGACGCGCCTCGCCAGCAAGATGTCCGCGTTCCCGGGAGACGTGGTCACCCTCGTCGCCTTCGCGGGCACCAAATTCAACCCGAGTCTCGGCGCTTACGTACCGCGCTTCCACCGCTTCGAAGTCACGGGGCTGTTCGACACGGGGATGTTCGAGTACGACGCTTCCTACGTCGTCATGGATCGGGCCATCGCGCAGCGCTTCGCGGCACTCGACAGCGCCGTGACCGGCCTCGAAGTGCGGCTGGCGGATCCGTGGAAGGCGCAGCGCTTCGGGAAGGATCTCGAGAATCGCCTCGGGTATCCATACCGCGTCGTCGATTGGCAGTCCCAGAACGTGTCGCTGTTCTCCGCGCTGAAACTGGAGAAGCTGGTGCTCGCGCTCATCGTGTTCCTGATCTGCGTGGTGGCGGCGTTCAACGTGGTGGGGACGCTGACGATGGTGGTGCGCGACAAGACCCGGGAGATCGGCATCCTGCTCGCGATGGGGATGCGCGGCCGCTCGATTCGCCGGATCTTCCTGGTGCAGGGCGTGCTCATCGGCCTGACGGGGACGGTTATCGGGGCCGTCCTCGGGGTGGTCATCGGCATCCTGGTGAATCGGGGTCAGCTGGTGCCGATCGATCCGTCGGTCTATTTCATCGATCACTTGCCGGTGCACACCCAGCCACTCGACGCGCTGGTGGTCGTCGCCGCGAGCCTCCTGGTGGCGACGCTGGCCCCGCTCTACCCGGCGTTGCAGGCGGCGCGCCTCGACCCCGTGCCCGCGATCCGTTACGAATGACCGCCCTGCTCGAGTCCCGGGGCATCCGCAAGGTGTTCGCGGGGGGGGACGGCCGTCCGCTCGAGGTGCTGCAGGGCATCGATCTCGACGTGCATCGGGGGGAGCTGATCGCCGTGGTGGGCGCGTCCGGCGCGGGGAAGAGCACGCTGCTGCACCTGCTCGGCGGGCTGGATCGGCCCTCCGCCGGGGACGTGTGGCTCGAAGGGTCGCGTTATGCCGACCTGGGCCCCCCGGGCCTGGCCGAGCTCCGCAATCGCAAGCTCGGATTCGTCTTCCAGTTCCACCATCTCTTGCGCGAGTTCACCGCTCTGGAGAACGTCATGATGCCCCTGTTGATCGGGGGGGTGCCGGAGCGGGAAGCTCGTTCCCGGGCGGAAGAGAAGCTGTCGACGGTGGGGCTGGCGGGGCGGATGACGCACCGGCCGGCCGAGCTGTCGGGTGGTGAGCAGCAGCGGTGCGCCGTGGCGCGGGCGCTGGTGCACGATCCCAAGCTCCTGCTGGCGGACGAGCCGTCGGGGAATCTGGATCACACCTCGAGCGAGCGCCTGCATGAGCTGTTGTTCCGCCTCGCGCGCGAATTCGAAACGGCGATCGTGATCGTCACGCACAACCGCCAGCTCGCCGCCCGCGCCGACCGGATCCTGTGGCTCGAAGACGGGCGGCTCGTGACCGTGCGATCGGTGGATGCGATACCCTGATGCGTTGTGACAACTGCAAGGAACGCGACGCGGTCATCAACCTGACGCAGGTGGAGCACGACTCCAAGGTCACGCTGCACCTGTGCGAGCAGTGCGCCCAGGACAAGGGAATCGAGACCGGCACCAACGTCCTCAAGTCGACCCTGGGGACGTTCCTCTCCGCGATGGGGAAGGGCACCAACCTCCCGGTGCCCGCCGACACGGTCCGCTGTCCGAGCTGCGGGGCGACCCTCCACGATTTCCGCGACAGCGGCCGCCTCGGCTGCGCCCAGTGCTACCAGGCGTTTGCCGAGCATCTCCGTGATCTGTTGCGCCGGCTCCACGGCTCGAGCCAGCATGTCGGGCAGCGCTATGTCGCGCCCGGAGTCAATGGCGAGGCCAGCGCGGCGAGCGAGCTGCTCGAGCTGCGCGACCAGCTGCGCCGTGCCGTGGAAAACGAAAACTTCGAGCGCGCGGCCGAGCTGCGCGATCAGATTCGCGTACTGGAATGATCGACCTCGCGCTGCTCCCCGACGGCGGACTCGGCTGGCTCCACGCCTCCGGGCCCAACCCGCAAATCGTGCTGTCCACGCGGATCCGCCTGGCCCGAAACCTGGTGGGCCACCCGTTCAGCCAGCGGGCCAGCGATGCCGACCGCCGGGCGGTGTTGGCGCGCGTCACCGACGCGGCCCGCGCCAGCGAGCGCTTGCCGCGCGCCGTGCTGCTGCGGCTCGACGAGCTGGAGCGTCCGGACCGCCAGCTGCTGCACGAGCGCCACTTGGTCAGCAAGGAGCTCGCAGCCCTGGAGGGCGACCCGGCCCGGCCGCGCGCCGGCACCGCCGTGCTGGTCGACGCGCCGGCGGGCGTCATGGTGAATGAAGAAGACCACCTGCGGCTGCAGGCGATGTTATCGGGCTTCGATCTCGAGGCCGCGTATGCGTCGCTGGAATCGGTAGATAGCGAGCTCGGCCGGCTGCTCCCGTTCGCGTTTCATTCCGAGTTTGGCTATCTTACCTCCTGCCCCACCAACGCCGGCACCGGCCTCCGGGCCAGCGTGCTTATCCACTTGCCGGGTCTGGTCTTAACCAAGGAAATCGGCAAGGTGTTGCAGGGGCTCACGCAGGTCGGCCTCACCTTTCGGGGCCTCTACGGGGAAGGCAGTGAAGTCGTCGGGAATTTCTTTCAGCTGTCGAACCAGACGACGCTGGGGAAGGCCGAAAACGAGTTGTTGGATCACCTGGGCCGCATCGTGCGGCAGGTGATCGAGTACGAAGAGCAGGCACGGGACGTGCTGCTGAAGACGGCGGCGGGGACGGTGGAGGACAAAGTGTGGCGGGCGTACGGACTGCTGCGGTATGCGCGCTCGCTGTCGTTCGAAGAGACGATGAATCTGTTGAGCGGCGTGCGGCTCGGCGTCGGTTTGAATCTGATCACCGGGCTGAGTGTATACACGCTCAACAAGCTGCTCATCCACACGCAACCCGCTCACCTGGCGGCGATGGAAGAGCGGCAGGTCGGCGACCCCGAGCTGCCCGCCATCCGGGCGACGTATGTGCGGCGCCTGCTCGGCGCAGAGACCACCTGAGGATGGAACGGCGATGAACGGCTACAACTTCACGGATCGTGTGCGGAAAGTCCTGCAGATGGCGCGGGAAGAAGCCGCCCGACTGCACCACGAGTACGTCGGCACCGAGCACATCCTGCTCGGCCTGATCCGCGAGGGGGAAGGGGTGGCCGCGGCCGTCCTCACCAACCTCAACGTGGATCTCGAAGAGATCCAGCAGAAGATCGAGGAGACGGTGAAGAAAGGCAAAGCCGCCGCCGCCGCCGGTCCCGATCTGCCGTATACCTCGCGCGCCAAGAAGGTCCTCGAGCTCGCGATGAGTGAAGCCCGCGAGCTGAACCACTCCTATGTCGGCACCGAGCACCTGCTGCTTGGCCTGTTGCGCGAAGAGAAGGGCATCGCGGCGCAGGTGCTGACCGACGCGGGCGTGAATCTGGAGCAGGCCCGGGCGGAAACGCTCCGCCTGTTGGGCAGCGAGATGCCATCGGCCGCCCCGAGCGGGACCGCGGGCGCCCCGGCCCCGAGCCCCAAGAGCGAGAAGAAGTCCAAGACGCCGGCGCTGGACCATTTCTGCCGCGACCTGACGCAGCTCGCCGCCGACGGGACGCTCGATCCCACGATCGGGCGACAGAAGGAAATCGAGCGCGTCATGGAGATCCTGTCGCGCCGCAAGAAGAACAACCCGGTGCTGATCGGGGAGCCGGGGGTCGGCAAGACGGCGATCGTCGAGGGCCTCGCGCAGTTGATCGCCAACGGCCAGTGCCCCGATGCCTTGAAGGACCACCGCGTCCTGTCGCTCGACATGGCCGCCGTGATCGCGGGGACGAAGTACCGCGGCCAGTTCGAGGAGCGGCTCAAGGCGGTGATCAACGAGATCGCCCAGAACCGCAGCATCATCTTGTTCATCGATGAGCTGCATACGCTGGTCGGCGCCGGCGCGGCGGAAGGCGCGGTGGACGCCTCCAACATGCTCAAGCCGGCGCTGGCGCGCGGCGAGCTGCAGTGCGTGGGCGCGTCGACGCTCAACGAGTACCGCAAGTACATCGAGAAGGATGGGGCGCTCGAGCGACGCTTCCAGACGGTGATCGTGGATCCGCCGAGCGTCGACGAGACGATCGAGATCCTGAAGGGCCTGCGCAAGCGCTACGAGGATCATCACCGGGTGGTCATCCCCGATCTGACGCTCGACGCAGCCGCCAAGCTCTCGGAGCGCTACATCACCGACCGGTTCCTGCCCGACAAGGCGATCGACGTGATCGACGAAGCGGGCGCCCGGGCCCGCCTGGCGACGCAGGTGCCGCCGCCCGAGGTGGCCGAGCTGAAGGACAAGCTGGAGCAGATCAGCCGAGACAAAGAGAACGCGGTACGCGATCAGAATTTCGAGCGCGCCGCGGCGCTACGCGATTCGGAGCGCGAGCTGCAGAGCGAGATCCGCCGCAAACAGGATGAATGGGAGCGCGAGCGCCAGACCCGCCGGCCGACCATCGGCGAGGAGCAAGTCGCGTTTATCGTGTCGCGCTGGACGGGAATCCCCGTCACGCGCCTGCAGGAAGCCGAAACGGCGCGCCTGCTGCGAATGGAAGAGGAGCTGCACGAGAGCGTGGTGGGCCAGGACGAGGCGATCACGGTCATCTCGCGCGCCATCCGGCGCAGCCGGGCCGGGCTCAAGGATCCCAAGCGGCCCATCGGGTCGTTCGTCTTCAGCGGGCCGACGGGTGTGGGAAAGACCGAGCTGGCGCGGGCGCTGGCGCGTTTCCTGTTCGCCGACTCGACCGCCCTGATCCGCGTGGATATGTCGGAGTACATGGAGAAGTTCTCCGTGAGCCGGCTCATCGGCGCGCCTCCGGGGTACGTGGGCTATGAAGACTCGGGGGCGCTCACCAAAGCCGTGCGCCGCAAGCCCTATTCGGTCGTGCTGCTGGATGAGATCGAGAAGGCGCATCCGGATGTCTTCAACATCCTGCTGCAGGTGCTGGACGAGGGACACCTGACCGACAACTACGGCCGCATGATCGACTTCAAGAACACCGTCGTGATCATGACGTCGAACGTCGGGGCCCGTGACATGCTGAAGGGCCGCACCCTGGGATTCGCGCAGGGCGACTTCAAGGGAGACTTCGAGCGGATGGCGGAGAAGGTGAAGGAGGAGATCGGCAAGGTGTTCAACCCCGAGTTCCTCAACCGTCTCGACGACGTGATCGTGTTCCACCCGCTCACGCGCGAGCACATCGCGCAGATCGTGACGATCATTCTGCGTGACGTCCAGAAGCGGCTGAGCGAGGAGGAGTTGACGCTCCGGCTGACGCAGGCCGCAAACGACTTCCTCGTGGACCACGGCTACGACGAGCACTACGGGGCGCGGCCACTGAAGCGCGCCATTCAGAAGTACGTCGAGGATCCGTTGTCGGAGAAGATCCTGGTCGCCGAGTTCGCGCGGGGGGACGAGATCGAAGTGGACGTGGCCCCCGACAAGGAGCGCCTGGCGTTCCGCGCGCTCTCCGGCACGAAGGCGTGATCCGCCGGCTCCTGCCGTCGGTCGCCGTCC
Source organism: Gemmatimonadota bacterium (assembly GCA_041498155.1). GTDB lineage: Bacteria > Gemmatimonadota > Gemmatimonadetes > Gemmatimonadales > GWC2-71-9 > DASTHG01. The sequence goes on from JBGQHV010000011.1 coordinate 9,204, forward strand.
TCGCGGTCCTACTGGTCCCCGTCCGGGCTTCCGCCCAGGAGCAGGGACCGGGAGGCCGCCCGGATTCCGTCACCACCGTCGGCTCGAAGCGCGTTGCCCCCGCTGTCGTCCTGCAGACCGCCGGGCTCGTCCCGGGTCGCTTCACTACGTATCGCGACATCCAGCGGGCGATTCGGGCGCTGTACGCGTCCGGACAGTTCGACGACGTCCGAATCGATCAGGACACGAGCACCGGGTCGCAGATTCTCGTGATCCGGGTGAAGGAGCGGCCCATCCTGCTGCACTGGACCGTGCGCGGCGTTTCCCGCCTGAGCGAAGGGTCGGTGCGCTCCAAGGTCACGCTGTCGGAGGGCCGGCCCTATGATCCCGCGGCGGTGGCGCGTGCCCGGGGCCGCATCGATTCGTTGTATCGCGCGCGCGGCTACTACCTGGCCGAGATCAAGACGATCCCCGTCTACGAAGCCGACTCCTCGCGTGTGCGCCTCGTGTTCGACGTGTCCGAAGGCCGCCGGGTGGCCATCGCCCGGGTGAGCGTCCAGGGCAACACGCATTTCTCCGACGACGAAATCGTGGCCCACATGGGCACGCGGCCCGAGGGCTTCTGGTGGTGGCGCAAGGGTGATTACGACGACGAGAAGCTGCGGGCCGACATGCAGGAGCGGCTGCCCAAGTTCTACGGCGAGCACGGCTTCGTGGACTTCCAGGTGCTCGACGATACGCTGCTGGTGAACGATTCGAGCGGCAAGGCCGAGCTCGTGCTGCGCGTGAGCGAGGGCGAGCCGTACCACGTCGGCACCTTCGAGATCGTCGGCAACCGGCGGTTCTCCACGACGGATCTGCAGCAGCTGTTCCCCTTCAAGGGGGAGCAGCGCACCGGTCTGCTCGGCATGGGCGGCACCACCCACGGACCGGCGGTGTTCAGCGCCGCGCGCTGGGACGACGCCACGACATCGCTCTATTCCCTCTATCACAACGAGGGCTACATCTACACGCAGGTCCGGCCGGACGTGATCCGCCGGACCGGCGCCGACCGCAAGCCGGTCGTCGATCTCCGCTGGGTGATCAATGAAGGGCAGCCGGCGATCGTCAACAAGATCGAGATCGTCGGCAACGACGTCACCCACGAGCGGGTGATTCGCGATCAGATCGTGCTGCTTCCGGGGGACGTCTTCCGGCAGGACGCGCTGCTGCGCTCCTACCAGAACATCTCCAACCTCGGATTCTTCAACCAGCCGCTGCCGCCGCCGGAGACGCCGCAGGCCAATGATCAGGGCGACATCGACATCGTGTTTCACGTGAGCGAGAAGCACACGGGGAACGTCAATTTCGGCGCGTCGGTAGGGCAAGGCACGGGGATAGGCGGGTTCCTGGGCCTGGAAGAGCCGAACCTCTTCGGGCAGGGGAAGCGCGGCAAGTTCCAGTGGCAGTTCGGCAAGAACATCAACGACTTCGACATCTCGTTCACCGACCCGGGCATTCGCGAGTCGCGCATCTCGGGAACGCTCGACGCCCACAACACGCGGCTGCGCTACAATATCGCGGACCTGGGCCAGGTGCGGCGGCGCGGGGCGAGCCTGCAGTTTGGCTTCCCGGCGTTCCACGACCGTTACGCCCGGTTGTTCGTGTCGTACGGGCTGGACGAGCAGACGGTCACCGGCTCGGCGTCCAACGTAGCGTTCAGCGCGGTCTTCAACTGTCGCAATTGTCTGCGATCCACGTTCGGCGTCTCGGTGCTGCGCGACAACCGCATCAACCTGCCGTTCGCCACGGGCGGTGCCATGGCGTCGCTGGGCGTGTCGCATAGCGGCGGGTTCCTGGGCGGCGACGGGGACTTCGAGAAGCTGGATCTCGAAGGGCACTGGTACACCCCGCTCGGACAGATCGGCGGGCGCACCGGCGGCAACCCCTTGGCGATCGTGCTCGGCCTGTCGACGCGCTCGGGCCTGGTGTTCGGCAACTCTCCGTTCTTCGATCAATTGTTCAGTATGGGCGGGACCCAGTACGGCATCCCGCTGCGCGGGTACGACGAGTTCTCAATCACGCCGCAGGGCTATGACCCCCTCGCCAGCACGCGTGGCGCCGCGCCCAGTGCGTTCGGCAAGGCCTACTTCCTGATGACCGGGGAGGTGGGCCTGCGCCTGTCGCAGATGTTCTATGTGAACGCGTTCTACGACGCGGGCAATCTCTGGGCCCGGGCCGTGGACTTCAATCCCACGCGGCTGTTCCGCGGCGCCGGCATCGGCCTCGACGTCATCTCTCCCCTTGGGCCACTCGGGCTCGACTTCGCCTACGGCTTCGACAAAGTCGACGCCGCGGGCCGGCCGGCGCCGGGCTGGAAACTGCACTTCAAACTCGGCAACTTCTTCTGATGCCCCTTTCCCACGGAGTGGTTATGCGGCGGGTAGTCCTCGTGTGTCTCGCGGCTGGCCTGGCGGCGCCGGCAACGGCTCAGAATCCTCCCACGCCGGCGCCCCGGCCCAGCGCGCAGGCGCCGGCCCCGATGCGCCTGGCGTTCATAAGCTCACGGACGATTCTCGACAGCACGCCCGGCTACGCGGCGGCGGAGTCCACCTTCTACCGCGAGTTCCAGGCGATGCGGGACGAAGTGCAGAAGCTGCAGCAGCAGCTCGACTCGGCCGTGCAGGCGTTCGATCAGGCGTCGATCGCCCTCTCGCCCGCGGCCAAGGACGCCAAGCGGCGGGAGCTGCAGACGCTGCAGGAACGGATGACCCAGCGCTCGAGTCAGCTCGATTCGAATGCGCGCGCCCGCAACCAGGAGCTGCTCGGGCCGTTCCAGGCGCGCATCAATACGATCATCCAGGGCATCCGCGCCGAAGGGAACTATGCGTTCATCTTCGACGGGGATGCGCAGGGTGCCGGCATCGTGGCGGCCGATCCCATGCTGAACTTGACGGCGAGAGTGATCAGCCGCCTGCGGCAGTCGGGCCCCTGAGCGGGAGCGCACGGTGAGCGCCGCACCCCGGCGGGCGCTGTCGGCTGCGGAGGTCGCCGCGCTCACGGGCGGCCGGCTCATCGGCCCCCCCGACGTGCAGGTCGCCGCGATCGCGCCGCTCGAGCGGGCCGGTCCCGGCGACCTCTCGTTTCTTGCCACCTCCCGCTACCTCCCCTACCTTGAGCGGTCGCGCGCCTCGGTCGTGCTCTGCGTGGAGGCGTACGCCGCGGTGCCCGCCGCCGCCGCCCGCATCATCGTTCCGGATCCGCACGCGGCGCTCGTGACCGTGCTCGGCGTCCTGTATCCGGCGCCCGCCTGGGCGGCCGGCATCCACCCGACCGCCGTGGTGGGGCCCGGCGCGACCTGGACCGATCCCGTGTCGATCGGGCCGCACGTGGTGCTGGGGCGTGACGTCCGCCTCGGCCGGAACGTGCGCCTCGGCGCGCACTGCGTCATCGGCGACGGCGTGACGATCGGCGACGACTCGGAGCTCTATCCGCAGGTCACCTGCTATCCCGGCACTACCGTGGGACAGCGGGCGATCCTGCACAGCGGGGTCCGGCTCGGGTCGGACGGCTTCGGCTTCGTCCCCGGCCGGGACGGCACGGCACACCGCAAGATCCCCCACGTGGGACGGTGCGTGATCGGCGATGACGTGGAGATCGGGGCGAACAGCTGCGTGGACCGCGGCAGTGTGGACGACACCGTGATCGACGACGGGACCAAGCTCGACAATCTCGTCCATATCGCCCACAATGTGCGCGTGGGGAAGCGCTGCCTCATCCTGGCGCTGGCCGGGATCGCGGGCTCGAGCCGGGTCGAGGACGACGTGATCATCGGCGGCGAGGTCGGCGTATCGGACCATGTGACCATCGGGCGGGGGGCGCGCGTGCTGGTGCAGGCCGGCGTGATCGGCGACATCGAACCCGGGGCCACGGTGTGGGGAACGCCCGCCCGCCCGCATCGCGAGGTGCTGCGGGGCGTCGCCGCGCTGTACCGACTGGCGCCGCACGCCGCGGCTCTTGAGGCGCTCACACAAACCAAAGATGACGACGCCCTCTAAGCGACGCAGCGTCGCGCAGGAAGCCGCAGTGACGGGTACGGGGCTGCACACCGGTGCGGAGACCCGGGCGACGTTCCGTCCGGGACCGGCCGGCTCGGGCGTCGTGTTCCGGCGTACCGATCTGGAGGGCGCGCCGCACGTCCCAGCCCGCCTGTCCGAGGTGGAAGCGGTCGAGCGCCGCACCGCCATCGGGCATGGAGCGGTGACGATCCACACCGTCGAGCATCTGCTGGCGGCGGTCGCCGCCCACGAGATCGACGACCTGCTGGTCGATCTCTCCGGTCCGGAGCCGCCGATCCTGGATGGCAGTGTGGCACCCTATTTCGCGGCCCTCACCGAGGCGCGGCCGGTCGAGGTGGAGGGCGAGCCGACGGTCCTCACGGTGGCGGCTCCGTTCACCGTGACCGAAGGCGAGGCCAACTACCTCGTCGCGCCGAGCAAGCGCCTGCAGCTGACGGTGACCATCGAATTCCCGCACCCGCTGATCGGCCGGCAGGTCGGCAGCTACGACATCACTGCCGAATCCTTCGCGCGGGAGCTCGCGCCGGCGCGGACCTTCGGGTTCACCAGCGAGGTCGCGGCGCTCCAGGCGAAGGGGTTGATCCAGGGGGCCTCGACCGCGAGCGCCATCGTGCTGGATGAGCGCGGCGTGGTAAACGGCGGGCGTCTTCGCTGGCCGGACGAGTTCGTGCGCCACAAGGCGGCCGACATACTCGGGGACCTCGCGCTCACCGGGGGGCGCGTGCGCGCGCACATCGTCGCCACGAAGCCGAGCCACAGCGGCAACGTGGCGCTCGCCCGGGCCCTCGCCCGGGCCGCGAAGCGCAGCGGCGTCCCTGCGATGGACATCGGTCGCATCATGGACGTCCTGCCGCACCGCTACCCGTTCCTCCTGGTCGACCGCATTCTGGAGGTGGAAGGGGAGAAGCGCATCGTCGGGATCAAGAACGTCACGATCAACGAACCGTTCTTCCAGGGGCACTTTCCCGGGCATCCCATCATGCCGGGCGTGCTGATCATCGAGGCGATGGCCCAGGTGGGCGGCATGTTGCTGTTGAGCCACTTCGAGGCGCAGAACGTCGATGACAAGGTTGTCTACTTCATGTCGCTCGACAACGTGAAGTTCCGCCGTCCCGTGCTGCCCGGTGATCAGATCCGCTTCGAGCTCGAGATGATCGCGTTCCGGGGCAAGACGTGCAAAATGAAGGGACAGGGGTTCGTGGACGGCCAGCTGGTGGCGGAGGCGGAGATGATGGCCGTGGTGGTGGACAAGTGATTCACCGGACCGCGCTCGTCGACCCCTCGGCGGAGCTGGGTCTCGACGTGAGTGTCGGGCCCTATTCCATCATCGGGCCGAGCGTCGTGATTGGCGACCGCTGCCAGCTCGCGGCGCACGTGGTGATCGAGCGCAACACGCGGCTCGGCGCCGGCGTGAGGGTCGGCTACGGCACCGTGCTCGGCGCCGACCCCCAGGACCTCAAGTACAAAGGCGAAGAAACCTGGGTCGAGATCGGCGACGGCACCATCCTGCGCGAGTACTGCACCATCAACCGCGGCACGCCGGCAACGGGAAAGACGACCGTCGGGCAGCGCTGCTTCATCATGACCTATGTGCACGTCGCGCACGACTGCGTCGTGGGGGATGACGTCATCCTCGCCAACTCGATCCAGATGGCGGGCCATGTGACGGTGGACGACCGGGCCATCATCTCGGGCCTGGTCCCGATCCACCAGTTCGTGCGGGTCGGGACCTACGCGTTCGTCGGGGGCGGCTCCCGGGTCAACCAGGACGTCCCGCCCTACACCAAGGCGGTGGGGAATCCGGTCCATCTCTACGGGCTGAATTCGGTCGGGCTGCAGCGGGCGGGGTTCACGCCGGAGGTGAAGCTCGCCCTGAAGAAGGCGTACCGGCTGGTGTTCAACTCGCATCTGACCGTCAGCCAGGGGATCGCCCGGGCGCGGGCGGAGCTCCCGGCGGTGCAAGAGGTCGAGACCTTCCTGCGGTTCATCGAGGCATCGCAGCGCGGGGTGCTGGTGTGAGCCAGCGCCGCGTGCGCGTCGGGGTCATCGGCACCGGCGCGCTCGGCTTCCACCACGCGCGGCTGCTGCGACGGATGGACGGAGCGGAATTCGCCGGGATCTACGACGTCGATCCCGCGCGGGCGGCGCAGGTGGCGCGGGAGCTCGAGACCGTCGCCCACCCGTCGCTCGATGCGCTCCTGGGCGGCGTCGAGGCGGTGAGCATCGCGGTGCCGACGCCGGCCCACGCCGAGGTGGGGCTGGCGGTGCTGTCGCGGCGCATCGCCGCGCTGATCGAAAAGCCGTTGGCGGATTCGCTCGCTGGCGCCGAGGCGCTCGTGCGCCAGGCGGCACAGGCGGGCGTCGTGCTCCAGGTGGGGCACGTGGAGCGGTTCAACCGCGCCGTGCGGGCCGCCGCCCCCTACCTGGCCGAGCCGCGGTTCCTGCAGACCGAACGGCTGGCCCCATTCCAACCGCGGGGCACCGATGTCGCGGTGATCCTCGATCTGATGATCCACGACCTCGACCTGATCCTCGAGCTGGTGCGGTCCGAGGTACACGAGGTCCGGGCGACCGGCGTGCCGGTGCTGACGCCGCACGTGGACATCGCCAACGCGCGGGTGGAATTCGCCAACGGTGCCGTGGCGCTCGTGACCGCCAGCCGGATCTCCCGGGAACGCACCCGGAAGCTCCGGATTTTCCAGCCCACCGGCTACTTCTCGCTCGATCTCGCGCAGGGCAGCGGACGCTTCTATCAGCTGAAGCCAGGATGGCAGGAGATGGGCGCGGGGCGCATCGAGGATATCGTGGAGGCCGTGCGGCTCGAGGCACCGGAGGCGGAGCCGCTCAAGCTCGAGCTCGAGAGTTTCCTGCGGGCGGTACGCGGAGAGAGTGAGGTCGTGGTGTCGGGGGCAGCCGGAGCGCAGGCGCTCGCGCTGGCATGGCGCGTGGCGGACGCGATCCAGGCATCGCCGCTCGCCGCCATGAAGCCGTGAGCGGGCCGCGGGTCTATTGTTCCGCGGGCGAGCCGTCGGGGGACGCGCATGCGGCGCCCGTGATCGCGGCGCTGCGCCGCCAGATCCCCGACATTTCGATCGAGGCGTTCGGCGGACCGCAAATGGCGGCCGCCGGCGCACGGGTGCTCGACCGGATGGAGGCCTTCTCGGTCGTCGGCTTCGTCGAGGCGCTGGAAGGGATCCCGCGCCATTACCGCCTGCTGCGGAGAACCCGCAGCGCGTTTCAGGCGGGCCGCTACGACGTCGCCATCTTCGTGGACTATCCGGGCTATCACCTGCGCGCGGCGGCGGCCGCCGCCGCGGCAGGCGTCCCGGTCCTGTACTACATCGCGCCGCAGCTCTGGGCCTGGGGCGCGGGCCGGGTGCGCCGTCTCGCGGCCGCCGTGCGCCAGCTGGCGGTGATCCTGCCGTTCGAGGAGCCGTTCTTCCGCGAGCGCGGCGTGCCGACCACGTTCGTCGGGCACCCGTTGAAAGACCGCGCGCCGCCGCCCTCCCGCGCGGAAGCGCGCCGGGCCCTCGGCTTGCACCCCGATCGCCCCACGCTGGGCGTCTTCCCGGGAAGCCGCGCCCAGGAGGTGCGGCGTATCTGGCCGGTGGCCCGGGAGGCGGCTCGCCGGGTGGTCGCGGCGCGTCCCGAGGTACAGGTCGTGGTGGCGGGCACCGCGGTCGCGAGCTACTCGGACGCCGGGTCGATGCAGATCGCGATGGGAGACCCCGGCCTGGTATTTGCCGCCGCCGACGCGGGGCTCTGCAAGTCCGGCACTACCACCCTCGAGGCGGCGCTCGCTGACCTTCCCATGGTGATCACCTACCGGCTGCACCCGGTGTCCAATTTCATCGCGATGCGCGTGCTGCAGGTGCCCTGGGTGGGTCTCGTGAATCTCGTCGCCGGCGAGCTGGTGTGTCCGGAGCTGCTGCAGGGCGCCGCGCGGCCCCAGGCGCTGGCGGATGGCGTGCTGCCGCTGCTCGACCCTGAGAACCCTGCCACACGCCGGCAGCGCGCCGGCCTCGCGCGCGTGCGGGAGCGGCTCGGTCCCCCGGGGGCGGCGGAGCGCGTCGCGCGGCTCGCGCTGGACCTGGTGCGGTGAGACTCCGCTGGGCGGAACCGCTGCTCACCTCGGTCGGGTTCGTCCTGGTGGGGCTCCTGGCGCGCACCTGGCGCTACCGCGAGACGGGTCGGGAGCATCCGCAGGTGCTGTACGACGCGAAGCGGCCGTTTGTCTTCGCGCTGTGGCACAGCCGTATTCTGCCGCTCCTGTTTCTCCATCGCCACGAGGGGATGGTGCTGCTGATCAGCCGACACCGCGACGGCGCGCTGCTGGCCACCCTGGCGGAGCGGTGGGGGTATCGATTCGTGCGCGGCTCCACACAGCGGGGCGGCGAAGTCGGGCTGCTGGGGGTGGTCCGGGCGCTGCAGGCGGGCGGCGTCGTGGCGATCACGCCCGACGGGCCGCGCGGACCGGCGGAGCGAGTGAAGCCCGGCATCGTCGCCGCCGCCCAGCACGCCGGGGTACCGGTCGTGCCCGCGACGGCGCGGTCATCGCGCGCCTGGTGGCTCTCGAGCTGGGACCGGTTCTGCATCCCGAAGCCCTTCGCGACCATCGACGTGACCTACGGGGCGGCGCTGAGCATCGGCCCCGGGAAGGACGGCCTGCGCAGCGGCATCGCGGCGGTGGAGCGCGGACTGAACGCCGTCGCGAACGCCACCTGATGGCCACCGACTGGCGGGTCCGTCTGGTGCGGCGCCTGTGGCGCCGCCGCAGCTGGAAGGCGCGCGTGCTTCGGGCCGGGTTGCTCCCGCTGTCGGGAATCTATGCGGGAGTCGTCTCGCTTCGTGCCGCGGTGTATCGGGTCGGCCTCGTGCGAGCGCGAGCGCTGCCGCTGCCGGCGATCGCGGTGGGCAACCTGTCGGTCGGCGGGACGGGAAAGACGCCCTTGGCGGCCTGGATCGCGGCGTATTGTGTCCAGGCGGGGCGCCGGCCGGGCATTCTGCTGCGCGGGTACGGGCGCGACGAGGTGCTGGTGCACCAGCGTCTCGTCCCGACTGCCGTCGTGGTGGCGGATCCCGACCGGGTCGCGGGCGGCGCTGCGGCCTGGCGTCAGGGAGCCGACGTGCTGGTGCTCGATGACGCTTTTCAGCTGCTGGCCGCGGCGCGAGACCTCAATATCGCGGTGCTCGGAGTCGAGCAGGAACGACTCGCGCCCTGGACGCTTCCCGCGGGCCCCTGGCGCGAACCCCGGCGCGCCCTCGGCCGCGCCGACGTTCTGGTCGTGACCCGCAAGCGCGCGAGCGCGGAGACTGCCGGTGAATTGGCCGACCGCCTGGCCGCCCGCTGGCCCGCGGCCACCGTCGCCCAGGCCCGGCTGGTGTTGCGGGAGCTCGTCGGCATGCGCTCGGGCACGCGAATATCTTTGGACGGCTTGCGGGGACAGCAGGTGTTCGCCGCGGCGGCCATCGCCGACCCGGAGAGTTTCGCCGTCCAGGTGAGGGCCTCGGGTGCTACCGTGCAACTCACGGCGTACCAAGACCATCACGAGTACGATGCGGCCGATGTGCAGCGCCTCGTGCGGCTGGCGGCCGGCGGCGGTTATCTTGTGGTCACCGAAAAGGACGCTGTGAAGCTGCGCGCCTTGTGGCCGGCCGAGGGGCCGGAGCCGCTGGTCGCGGAGCTGGAGTGGACGTGGGAGCGGAATGGCGGGGCCGTCGTCCAGGCGCTGGACCGCGTGCTCGCCGCTCCCGTGCAGGCGAGCGTCGACACCACCAACCACGGCCCATGACCGATACCGCCTCCAAGACCGAGCCCCAAAACGTGATTCGCCCCGACAAGGACCATTTCCTTTCCGAAGACAACCCGTTCGAATCCATGATGGAGCGCTTCGATCACGCCGCGAAGCTGCTCAATCTCGACCCGGGTCTCTACAAGGTGCTCCGCAATCCGGAAAAGCAGATCATCGTCTCCATTCCGGTGAGCCGGGACAACGGTGAGGTCGAGGTCTACACGGGATACCGGGTGCTCTACAACACCTCGCGCGGCCCGGCGAAGGGCGGCATCCGCTTCGACCTGAACGTCACCCTCGAGGAGGTCAAGGCGCTCGCGGCCTGGATGACGTGGAAATGTGCCGTCGTGAACATCCCCTTCGGGGGGGCGAAGGGCGGCGTCGTCTGCGATCCGTTCACCATGTCGATGGCCGAGCTGGAGCGGGTCACGCGGCGCTACACCTCGAACATCATCGAGACGCTGGGCCCAGACTCCGACGTCCCGGCACCCGACGTGAACACCAACGAGCGGGTCATGGCGTGGATCATGGATACCTATTCCATGCACCATCGCCACACGGTGACGGCGGTCGTCACGGGGAAGCCCGTCGAAATGGGAGGATCGCTGGGACGGCGGGAGGCGACGGGGCGGGGGTGCATGCTCGTCACGCGCGAGGCGCTCGCCCGGCTCGGCATGTCGCTCGCCAAGGCCCGGGTGGCGGTGCAGGGGTTCGGGAACGTCGGCTCGGTCACGGCGGATCTGTTGGCGAAAGAGGGCGCGACGATCGTGGCGGTGACCGACAAGTCGGGCGGCCTATTCAACGCCCAGGGACTCGACATCCCCGATGTCCTGGCGTGGACGCGGGAGCACCGGCAGCTGACGGGCTATCCGCGCGGCGAGGCGATCACGAACGACGAGCTGCTCACCTCCGATTGCGACGTGCTGGTGCCGGCCGCGCTCGAAAACGTCATCACCAGCAAGAACGCGAAGAGGATCAAGGCCAAGGTCATCTGCGAGGGCGCCAACGGGCCGACCACGGCCGGCGCCGACAAGATCCTGGAGGAGAACGGGGTGTTCGTGATCCCCGATATCCTCGCCAACGCCGGCGGCGTGACGGTGAGCTACTTCGAGTGGGTGCAGGACCGCGGGGGCTATTTCTGGGACGAAGCCACCGTCAACCAACGGCTGGAAGCGATCATCACGCGGTCGTTCAGGGAGGTCGTCACCCTCGCGGACAAGCACAAGGTCAACATGCGCATCGCCGCCTATATGCTGGCGATCGACCGGGTGGCCACGATGCACCGGCTCCGCGGGATGTATGCCTGATGCGCTATCACCTCGTCGCGGTGGGGCGCCTCAAGAACGCGGGGCTCCGGGCGGCGTGTGACGAGTACCTGAAGCGACTGCGCCGGTACGCGCGGGTCGAAGAGCGCGAAGTGAAGGACGAGGCGCGTTTGCCCGAGGCCATTCCCGGGGAAGCGCGCCTCGTCGCACTGTCGCGCCGCGGCGAGCGCTGGAGCTCGACCGAGCTCGCGCGGCGCACGGCGCGCTGGGACCAGGACGGGCGGGACGTGGCGCTCGCGATCGGCGGCGCCGACGGGCTGTCCGCGAGCCTGGTGGGCCGGGCCGAGCGGGTCTGGAGCCTGTCGCCGCTCACGTTTCCGCACGAGCTGGCGCGCCTGATCGTACTGGAGCAGCTGTACCGCGCGTTCACCATCCGGCGAGGGGAGCCCTACCATCGCGGGGCCTGAGCTGGGAGACGATGAGCGGCGGGCGTTACTGCGGGTGGCTCGGCAGGCGTTGCGGGCGGCGCTGAGTGGGGCGGCGCAGCCGGAGGCGCTGTCGGAGGCGGTGGCCCTGCAGCGCCCCGGGCGGGCGTTCGTCACGTTGCGACTCAGCGGGGCGCTGCGCGGCTGCATCGGGCACGTCGCCCCCGATCGCCCGCTGGCCGAAGTAGTCTGGCGCGTTACCACGCTGGCCGCCACCGAAGATGCGCGATTTCCCGCGGTGGTCCCGGAGGAGCTGGACGACCTGCGGCTCGAGATCTCGGTCCTGTCGGAGCCGACGCGGATGCGGGTCGCGGATCCCGCGGACATCGAGCCGGGACGCGACGGCGTGATGGTGCGGCGCGGGCGACGGCAGGGACTGCTCCTGCCCCAGGTCGCGACCGAGCAACGCTGGGACGCGGTGGCCCTGCTGGTGGCCGTGTGCCGGAAGGCGGGCCTGGCCGATGACGCCTGGCGCCGGCCGGACTGCGAGCTCTACGTCTTCCAAGCGGACGTGTTCGGCGAATGACCGAGTGGTTCGAGCAGTGGTTCGGGGAGGAGTACCACGCCCTGTATCCGCACCGCGATTCGGAGGACGCGCGCCGCGTCGTGGAGTTGATCCATCGCGTTGCCCCCTGGCGCCCCGGCAGCGCCGTCCTGGACCTGGCCTGCGGCGCGGGGCGCCACGCTGCCGAGCTGGAGGGCGCAGGCGCGCGGGTGGTCGGCCTCGACCTCTCACCGGCGATGCTGCACCGGGCGCGGCAGCGCACGCGGGCGTTGCTCGTGCGGGGCGACATGCGGGCACTGCCGTTCCGCGCCGGGAGCTTCGGCCTCGTCGTCAACCTGTTCACGTCGTTCGGCTACTTCCGCTCCGACGCGGAGCACGGGCAGGTGTTGCGACAGGTGGCGCGGGTGCTGGAACCGGCGGGGCGGTTCGTCCTCGACTACCTGAACGCCGATCAGGTGCGGCGGACGCTGCGGCGCGACAGTGAGGAGATCTCCGATGGGGACGCGGGCGCCCGCGTGCGGCGCCGCTTCAGCGCGGAGGGGCGCTACGTGGTGAAGGAAATCGAGCTGCGGGCGGAGAATCGGAGCTTCCAGGAGCGTGTGCGCCTGTTCAGCGCGCAGGAGCTGGAATCATTGCTGCGCGATGCCGGGCTCGCCGTGGTGGAGCGGTTCGGGGACTACGACGGCCGCCCGTTGGCCGTCGACGCGCCCCGAGCGATTCTCGTCGCGGTGCGGCCGTGATTCCTCGCATCGTCGCGACTCCCTTCGCGCCCGTTCCCGCGCCGGCGAGCCTGCGGCGCATGCCGCCCCGCCGCGTCGCGGCGTCGCTCCTGGCGACGACCCTGCCGGGTCCGGGGCGGGATCGTCTGGCGGCGGGCGAGGCGCTCGTGGTGACGACCGGCCAGCAGCCGGGATTGTTCACCGGGCCGCTCTACACGGTCTACAAGGCGCTTTCGGCGGTGGCGCTCGCCGCCCGGCTCGAGCGGGAGTGGCACGTCCCGGTGGTGCCGGTGTTCTGGGTCGCCGGCGACGATCATGACTTCCAGGAGGCCAACCACGCCACCGTGCTCAACCAGGCGGGCCTGCCGGTGCGTCTCGTGCTGCGCGAGCGCGCCTCCGAGGCCCCGGCGTTGCCCATGGCGCGGGAGCTCTGCGGTCCGGACATCGAGGCGGCCCTCGCCAGGCTTCGGGCGGAAACGCCCGACAGCGAGTTCAAGGAGGACGTTCTGTCGTGGCTTGCAACGGCCTATCGTCCCGATGCGAGCCTGGCGGACGCGTTCGCCGATGCGCTGCACGCGCTGCTGGGCGCGCGCGGCCTGGCGGTGACGCGGCCCTATGCGATGGAGGCGAAGCGGGAGATGGTGCCATGGCTCTTGCGCGCGCTCGATCTCACGCTGGACGACGGGCTCAGCCCGGTGCTGGTCGAAGCGGCACAGGGCCGCGACCGGCTGCGCCGCGACGGCGATCGGTTCGTGACGCGGCGCAGCGGCGAGCGCTTCGACCGCGCCGCGCTCGAGCGGGTGGCCGCGGAAACCCCGGAGCGACTCTCACCTAACGTGCTGCTCCGTCCGGTGGTCGAAGCGGCGCTGTGGCCCACCGTGGCGTACGTGGCGGGCCCCGGCGAGATGGACTACCTGCCCGACGCCGCGCCGGTCTACCAGGCGCTCGCGGTGACGCCCCAGACTCCGGTGCCGCGGTGGTCGGGGCTGCTGGTGGAGAGCCGGGTGGAAAAAGTGCTCGAGAAACACGGGCTCACGCCCGGGGATTTCGCCGGACCGCCCGGGGCGGTGGAGTCACGCCTCGTGCGGGAACAGCTGCCGGCGGACGTCGCCGAAGCGCTGGAGGGAATACAGCGCGAGCTGCGCGCGTCCTACGGGCGCCTCTCGGGTGGCGTTGCCAAGGTCGACCCGACGCTCGAGCGCACGGTGGAGTCGGCGCGCAACGCCGCGCTATCGGGCATGCGCGAGATCGAGAAGAAGCTGGTGGCCAGCGTGAAACGCACCAGCGATTCGCTCGTGGGGCAGGTGACGCGCGCGCGGGCCGCGCTCTATCCGGAAGGCGCGCCGCAGGAGCGCACGCTCACGTACGCATCGATGTCGGTCCGCTACGGGCCGTCGTTACTCGACGCGCTGATGGATGAAGTAGCGCGCGGGACGGCGGGTTCGTAGGTTGTCGGCATGATCAGCATCGCCATCGTCCTCCTCGTCTTCGTCGCCCTGATGATCCCGATCGTGGCGATCCTGGTCGATTCGCCGCTGGGCCGTTCGATCGCCCGCCGGCTCGAGGGCGGTGCCGCGGGATCCGGGGAGCTGGGCGAGCTGCACCGCAAGGTCGATTTGCTGGAAGGCGAGGTCGAGGATCTGCACCGCTCGCTGAGCGGCATGAAGGACGAGCTGCAGTTCGTGCAACGGCTGCTCGAGAAGCCGAAGACTCCGGGATCCACCGGCAGCTAGTCCGTGTCCGCCGCCGGTCCCGCCGACTCCGGCGGCCGCCAAGCCGCGCAGGTGGCCGCCGGCATCCTGCTCACCCGCGTGCTGGGGTATGTGCGCGAGCGGGTGTTCGCGTACTACTTCGGCAATCACACGGCCGCCGCCGACGCGTTCCGGGCCGCGCTGAAGATCCCCAACACCATCCGCAACCTGCTGGGCGAGGGGACGCTGTCCGCGTCGTTCATCCCGGTGTACGCCTCGCTGCACGAACGGGATCGGACTGCCGCCCGCGCGCTGGCCGGGGCGATCCTCGGCCTGTTGCTCCTCGCCACTGGTCTGCTGGCGGTGCTGGGAATCGCGCTCGCCCCCGCGATCACGACCGTCGTGGCCGCGGGCTTCGATGCTCCCCGCCGGGATCTCACGATCATTTTGGTGCGCATCCTGTTCCCCATGACGGGGGTGATGGTGGTCTCCGCCTGGTGTCTGGGGATTCTGAACACGCACCGCCGCTTCTTCCTGCCCTATGCCGCCCCGGTCCTGTGGAACGTGGCGGGAATCGTGGCCCTGGTCGGGGCCGCCACCTGGATGGTGACGCCCACCCTGCCACCGGACACGCGGCTGTATCGCCTGGCGCTCGCCCTGGCCTGGGGGACCGTGGCCGGCAGTGTGCTGCAGGTCGCCGTGCAGCTCCCGGCCTGCTGGGCGCTGCTGCAGGGCATCGCGCTGCGCTTCTCCGCGCGGGTGGGGGGTGTGCGTGACGTGCTGCTGGCCTGGGTGCCCGTGGTGCTCGGCGCCGGCGTGGCGCAGATCTCCGGGCTCATCGACACCTTGCTCGGCTCGTTCGCGGGCAATGCCGGCGTCTCGAGCCTCGGCTACGCGCAGTTGATCCAGATTCTGCCGATCAGCGTATTCGGGGTGTCGGTCGCTGCCGTGTCGCTCCCCGATCTGTCACGCGACGCGATCGCCGCCGCGCCCAACGAGCAGCTGCGCGGGCGCATCGCCGCGGGATTCCGCCGCATCACCTACTTCGTGGTTCCTTCCTCGTTTCTCTTCGCCGCGCTCGG
Source organism: Gemmatimonadota bacterium (assembly GCA_041498155.1). Taxonomy (GTDB): domain Bacteria; phylum Gemmatimonadota; class Gemmatimonadetes; order Gemmatimonadales; family GWC2-71-9; genus DASTHG01. Next base: position 24,780 of record JBGQHV010000011.1, read on the forward strand.
GCCGGTCCTCGTCGCCGCGTTGTTTCAGACGGGACGGTTCGACGCGGACGATACCGCGCTCGTCGGTGGTGTCCTGGCGGCGTACGGGATCGGACTGATGGGGCAGGCGACGGTGAAACTGTTCGCCTCGGGGTTCTACGCGCTGCGGGATACGCGCACCCCGGTGAAGATCGCCGCTTTCTCGGTCGTGCTCTCGAGCGCCCTGGCCTACGTCTTCATGCACCGATACGGACCGGCGGGCATCGCGCTGGGGTCGTCGCTGGGGGCCTGGGTGAATGTCGTGCTCCACCTGAACGACCTGGATCGCCGCATCGGCACCGTCATGAGCGGACCGGATTGGCGTGCCTTCGCGAGCACGCTGGCCTCGGCCCTCGCCGCGAGCGGCGCGGGGGTCGTCACCGCCCGGCTGGCGGCGGGCCTGGCGCCGATTCCGTTGGCCCTGGTCGTGGTAGGTATCTTTGGGGCCGTCTACTTCGGTTGCACCCTGGTGCTGCGGCACCCCGACGCCGCCCGTCTATGGACGTCCCTGCGCTGATCACCCGAAAACTCGCCGCGCTCCCGGATCGACCGGGCGTGTATCTGTGGAAGAGCGCGGCCGGCGACGTGCTCTACGTCGGCAAGGCGAAGAGTCTGCGGAGCCGCGTGCCCGCCTACTTCGCGCCGGATCATCAGGATACTCCCGAACGGGCCGCCCTCGCCGCGCAGATCGCGGACCTCGAGACGATCATCGTGCCCGATGAGGCGCAGGCGCTGCTGCTCGAGAACAACCTGATCAAGGAGCACCAGCCACGCTTCAACATCCGGTTGCGGGACGACAAGAGCTATCCCCAGATCGCCGTGACAGTGGGGGAGCCGTTTCCGCGGGTGCTGGTGGTGCGCCGGATCCAGCTCGAACGGGCGCGCTACTTCGGACCCTACACCGACGTCGGGACACTGCGGCAGACCCTCGGCATCATCCGCCGCCTGTTCACCGTGCGCAGCTGCCACTACGACCTTCCGGGGGACGCTCCGGCCCGGCCCTGCCTCGACTATCACATTGAGCGCTGCCGGGCGCCGTGTGTCGGCTACCAGTCCCAGGCCGACTACCGGCGGATGATCGACGACGTGCTGCTCTTTCTGGAAGGCAAGACGCTGGAGGTGCGGGGTCGGTTGCGGGAGCGGATGCAGACCGCATCGGCCGAGCTCGACTTCGAACGAGCCGCGCAGCTGCGGGATGCGCTCCAGTGGCTCGAGCAGGTGGAGCGGCCGCAAACCGTGGAGCGGGTTGGCGGCGGCGACGCCGACGTCATCGGCCTGGCACGCGACGGCGACGATGCGTGCGGCGTGATCCTGCGCATCCGCGATGGGCGCCTCATCGCCCGCGAACACCGGTTTCTGGAGCGCGCCGGCGGCGAGCCGGAGGCGAACGTGCTGGCGGCGTTCCTCGTCCGGTTCTACCTGCCGCTCGAGGCTCGTGCGGCCCGGGTGCTGCTGCCGTTCGTCCCCGAAGACCTGGAGGGACTGCGGGCCCTGTCGCCGTCGGTCGACTGGCACCTGCCGCAGCGCGGCACCAACGCCAAGCTCGTGGAGCTGGCCGAGCAGAACGCCCGGCACTTGCTCGAGAGCCTGTTGTTGGAGTCGTTCGATGTGGAGGAGCGCGCCGCCGATCCCGTCTATGCACTGGGGCGCGATCTCGGGTTGGCGAGCGTGCCGCGCGCATTCGTGTGCATCGACATCTCCACCAACCAGGGCCGGGATACCGTGGGGTCGTTGGTCTGGTTCGAGGCGGGTCGCCCCAAGAAGGCCGAGTACCGGCGCTACCGCATCAAGGGGCCGCAACAGGACGATTTCGCCGCCGTACACGAGGTGGTCTCGCGCTTCGTGCGGCGCCGGCTGGAGGAGCAGAAGCCGCTGCCCGATCTGGTCGTTGTGGACGGCGGGCGGGGCCAGCTGTCGGCCGCCATGGCGGCGGCATCGGAAGCCGGGGCGGGGGCCCTGCCGCTCGCGAGCCTCGCCAAGCGGGAGGAAGAGGTGTACCTCCCGGGCCGGGCGGATCCGCTGCGGCTGTCGCGTCGCAGTCCTTCGCTCAAGCTGTTGCAGCGTGCCCGGGACGAGGCCCATCGATTCGCCGTCAGCTACAGCCGCAACCGGCGTGCCAAACGGATCATCACCTCGGAGCTGCTGACGATCCCCGGGGTGGGACCGAACCGACGCCGCGTGCTGCTCGAGCGGTTCGGGTCCGTGGCGGGGGTGCGAACGGCGACGCGGGATGAGATCGCCTCGCTTCCGGGATTCTCGCATCGCCTGGCGGAACGGATCCTCGACCGGCTGGAGCGCCGGTGACCGGTTTCCCGTGGTCGCTCGAGTGCTCGGGTTGCGGCGCGGCCCGTGGGGCGGAGGGCCTCCCCGGCGTGTGCCCGGCGTGTGGGTCGCCCTATCTGGTGCGGTATGCCACCCGCCCGAGCCCTGCGGCAAAGTCCGGGCTGACCACGCGTCCCTGGACGATGTGGCGCTACCGGGAGTGGTTGCCGCTGACCGAGGGGGAGCGGGAGGTGACGCTCGGGGAAGGGGGGACCCCGTTGCTCGAGGTGCCGCGGCTGGCGGCGCGATACGGCTTCGATCGACTGCTGGTCAAAGACGAATCGGTGAACCCCACCGGATCGTTCAAGGCGCGCGGGCTGGCGGCCGCGGTGACCCGTGCGCGCCACGCCGGGGCGGAGCGCTTCGTCGTCCCGACCGCGGGCAACGCCGGGGTCGCGCTGGCGGCGTACGCGGCGCGCGACGGGGCGACGGCCCGGGTGTATGCGCCCACCACCACGCCGGCTACGATCCTGTCGCAGATCCGGAGCTACGGCGCCGAGCTGGTCTTGCTCGAGGGGCACATCGGGGATTGCGGCAAAGCCGCGCGGGCCTACGCCGCTGACAGCGGCGCGGTCGATGTGTCCACGCTGCGCGAGCCGTACCGTATCGAAGGCAAGAAGACCCTGGGATTGGAGCTGGCGGAACAGCTGGGCTGGATGGTTCCGGCGGCCATCGTGTATCCCACGGGAGGCGGGACCGGATTGATCGGCATGTGGAAAGCGTTCCGCGAGCTGCGGGACGCGGGGTGGATCTCGGGCGCCCTGCCTCGGATGTATTCGGTGCAGGCCAGCGGGTGCGCCCCGGTCGTCGCGGCGTTCGAAGGCGGCGCGGAACGCTGTACGCCCTGGCCGGACCCGCGGACCGTGGCGGCGGGATTGCGCGTCCCGAGCCCGTTGGGTGACCGCCTGATGCTCGCGGCACTGCGCGAGAGCGGCGGCGGCGCGGTCGCCGTCACCGATCCTGAGCTCGAAGCGGGGGCTCGGGACCTCCAGGTGGACGAGGGAATCGATGCCGCGCCCGAGGGGGGCGCCACGCTCGCGGCGGCCCGGTCGCTGCGCGCGCGCGGGACGCTGCGGGCGCAGGAAACGGTGGTTCTCTTCAATACCGGCGCCGGGTGGCTGTACCGGGGCTAACCCGTTTATATTTCGCGACTTCGGCTATGCCTATCGCGGTGATTGACCCCTGCGCCGGTATCAGCGGCGATATGACGCTCGGGGCGCTGATCTCCTTGGGACTCCCGCCCGGCTGGCTCGAGGAATTGCCGCGGCGACTGGGGCTCGACGGGGTGGGCGTCTCGATTCGGGACGTGCAGCGCGGCGCCGTGGGGTGTAAGCAAGTGGAGTTCGCGATTCCCGAGCAGCCGCACGGGCGGCACGTCGCGGAGCTGGTGCGGCTGGTCGAGCAGGCACCGCTGTCGGACTGGGTCAAGCAGCGCGCGGTGGGCGCGTTCCGCGCCATGGGCGCCGCGGAGGGTCGCGTGCACGGTGTTGCGCCGGAGCGTGTGCATTTGCACGAGGTGGGGGCCGTCGACGCGGTGCTCGATATTGTCGGGGCGATCGAGGGATTCGAGCGTCTCGGGGTCGACGCGATCTACCATCGTGCCATTGCGGTGGGGACGGGGTGGGTCGCCGCGGCGCATGGGCAATTACCCGTGCCGGCTCCGGCCACGGCGTTGCTGCTGGAAGGGATGGAGCTGGCGGTCGGCGGGCCCGCGGAAGGGGAGGCGACCACGCCGACCGGCGCCGTCCTGCTGCGGGTCCTCTCGGCAGGGCCGCCACCCGAGCGGTGGCGGTTGCTCGCGGCCGGATGGGGGGCGGGGTCGCGCGATCCCAGCCATTACCCGAACGCCTTGCGGATCTTCCTGGCCGAGCCCGCGGCGGAAGCAGGCGAGGTGTCGGTCCTCGCCACGGACGTGGACGATCTGAGTCCCGAGTACGTCGAGCCGCTGCGTCAGGCGTTGCTCGCGGCGGGTGCCCTGGACGTCCAGACGTGGCAGGTGCAGATGAAGAAGGGCCGGATCGGGTTCCGGTGCGAGATCGTGGTGGCGGAGTCGGCTGTTGCGGCCGTCACCGCGGCGCTGTTCCGGCACAGCACCACTGCCGGCGTCCGCCGCACGCGGGCGGAGCGGATGACGGTGGCGCGGCGGCAGGTGACCGTGCGGCTGGGCGACGATGTGCGGGTACGGGTGAAGGTGCTCGAGGGGCAGGGAGGCAGCCCCCCCCGGGTGAAGCCGGAATATGAGGACGTGCTTGCGGCCGCCCTGGCGCTGGGCCAGGCGCCGCTCGAGGTGGCTCGCGCCGCACAGCGCGGCGCCGAGGAACTGATCGCGAACACCAAGGAGTGATCGTACCCATGCGTAAGCAGCTCATCGGCCTCATGCTCGGAAGCCTCGTGCTCGCCCCGGCGCTCGCCGGTCAGGGGCACTGGGTTCAGCCCAAGTGCGATCTCAAGTCAGGGCACTTTCTGGTGAACAGCGCCTTGCTCTACTTGAGGAACGCGGCCGAGACGCGGTTCGACGACGTCCGGGAACGGGATCTGCGCGACGCGAATCGCTCGCTGGTGCAGGCGCTCACCGCGAACGGGCAGGACAAGAACCCGGCGGCCTGGTACTATCTGGGACGCTACTACGTCGTGCGCAACGACGCGGTGGGAGCGGATTCGGCCTTCCGGAGGGTGGAAGCGCTGATGCCCACCTGCAAGGACGACATCCTGTTCTGGCGCCGCAATTCGCTGTGGGTGCCGGCGTTCAACGCGGGCGTCGCGGCGTTAAACGCGCAACAATACGACTCTGCCGTCGCGGCGTTGCGGCGGGCGGCCGTCGTCTACGACGCGGAGCCCCAGGCGTTCTCGACCCTGGCCACGGTGTTCTTCAACATGCCGCCCGAGACGTTTCTCCCGGACTCGGTCTTCCGCCGGATGCACCCCGATCTGCCGGACTCGGTGTTCCGGGCCGCCTACGATTCCGCGACGCTCACGCGCTACGATTCCGCCGCCAGGTACTTCCGGCGGGCCGTGGAAGCCTCGAGCGACCCGAAGTTCGCCCGGGAGAAGAAGGACGCGCTGTTCAACATGGGCAACGCGTTCTACGCCGCCCATACCTACGACTCCGCCGCTGCGGCCTATGCGGAGTACCTGAAGGAGTCGCCGCTCGATGCCCAGGCGTTGGCGCGGCTGGCGGACGTGCTGGAGAGCAGTGGGCACAAGGACTCGGCGCGGGCGGTCTACAACTACATCATCGCCCATGCCGATTCGATGGACCCCGTCAACCTCTTCAACGCCGGCGTTTCGATCTACAACGCCGCGCCGCCGATTCCCGACACCGGGCACGTCAGCGGGGATTGTCGCCGGCAGCGTGTCACGGGGCGGACCGGCCTGACCGCGCTGCAACGGCGGGGCATCGCGGTGCAATGCGATTCGGTGGCGCGCGATGCGATGCATTCCCGCGACGCGGCGGCGGCCGAGAACTACACACTGGCCGCCCAGGCCTTCGAAGCGGGGCTCGCCCGCAACGGGCTCAGTCGTGATGGTCTGTACAACCTGGCCAATGCCTACTTCGCGCTGCACCAGGCAGACAAGATGCTGCCGGTCAGCCAGCGCCTCACAACCGTGGATCCGCTGAACCGAAACTCCATGCGACTCGTCGCGCAGGCGTGGGCGCTCAAGAGCCGCAATGACTCGGCACTGTACTACGTGACGCTGGCGGATTCACTGCTGCCCGTGGATGTCAACGTCGGGAGTTTTGCGCCGGATGAGCAGAACGCGAGCATCAGCGGGTTGGTGACCAACTTCCACAATGTGCCGAGCACTCCGCTGTCGCTCACCTTCGAGTTCCTCGACACGAGTGGCAAGGTCGTCGCGACCCAGACGCTCGACGTCCCGGCGATCCCGGACGGGGCGAACCATGCGTTCCAGCTCCAGGCCATCGGGGCGGGGATCGTCGCCTGGCGCTACCGCAAGAGCTGAGCCGTCCGACATTACGGCGGGTGTGGCCGGCTGCAGCGTGCCGGTCACGCCCGTTGCCTCGACGATCGAGCGCTCCGACGTTGACGTCGGTGAGCGAATCAGGCATTTTTGGTAGGAATAGCTTCGCGGGCGTAATTCAGGGGTAGAATGCCAGCTTCCCAAGCTGGACGTCGTGGGTTCGAATCCCATCGCCCGCTCTGAGAGATGAACATGCACCAGCGCCGCTACGCCTATTCCTATCGTCCGACCCGCATCACGGGCCGGCGCCGGGGGCTAATGTGCTGGTAGGCTGAACGCACTGCGAGCGATCCCGACGGCCCGTGAGCGATCACGGGCCGTTTTTTGTGTCCCCAAGCAGGAGGAGATATGCGCACGGTTCCGGAGCTCTTCATCGAGCAGGACTGGGCCGCCTACACCCCAGAGGATCACGCCGTCTGGGGCGTGTTGTACGAACGGCGCATGGCGATGCTGGAGCACACGGGGAGCCGGCTGTTCGTCGACGGGGCCGCCCGGATCGGCCTCCGTCGCGATCAGGTGCCCGATCTCACCGATGTGAACGCACGCCTCGGGGCTCGCACCGGGTGGGCCGCCGTCCCGGTGGCTGGGTTCCTACCGGCGCGGGAGTTCTTCCGCTGCCTCGCGCAACGCCGCTTTCCCACGACGGTCACCGTGCGGCCCCGCAGCCACCTCGATTACCTCCCGGAGCCCGACATCTTCCACGATGTCTTCGGGCACGTCCCGCTCCACGCGCATCCGATATTCGCCGACTTCCTGCAGCGCTTCGGGCGGGCCGCGAGTGCCGCGGTCACGGACGAACAGGTCGAGGCCATGGCGCGCCTGTTCTGGTTCACCGTCGAGTTCGGTCTCATCCGGGAGGCGAACGAGGTCAAGCTCTACGGCAGCGGGCTCATTTCCTCCCATGGGGACGCGGCGAACGCGCTCGGACCCGACTGCGAGCGCCGGCCGTTCGCGTTGGACGCCGTCCTGGCGCAGCCGTTCGCCATTGACCGGCTTCAGGGAGTGTTGTTCACGATCGATTCGTTCGAGCAGCTGTTCGCAGCGGTTCCCGAAGCCGAGCGGCGGCTCGGGATCGCGACGCATTGACAGTGCCGGGCGCGCAGGCAGATTCGAGGCCACCAGCCCTGTTTCAGGAGCGTCCAATGCGCCTGTCCGCCGTCACGGCCGGCCTGGTCCTCGCCGGTGCCACCGCGCTCGCGGGGCAGAAATGGGTCGGTCCCCAACCCCCGTGCGCGATCGAGCCGGGTCACTTCCGGATCAACAGTGCGATCCTGGACCTGAAGATCGCCGCCGAGCAGCCCAATCAGCGGGACCGCATGCTGGTGCAGTCCCGGGACGTGCTGGTGCGCTCGATTCGCGATGACAAACAGGACGCCAATCCGGCGGCCTGGTACTATCTGGGGCGCTACTACATCGAAGCGGGCGACGCGGCCGGCGCGGATACGGCCTTCGACCGCGCGGAAACCCTCGCCCCCCAGTGCAAGGCGGATATCGCGGGTTACCGCGGGCGGCTATCCGAAGCGATTCTGAACCAGGGGCTCACGATCTGGCAGGGCGGCAACGCGGATTCGGCCAGCGTGCTGCTGCGTCTGGCCTACGCCGTGGATCCGACCAGTCCCCGACCGCTGTTCCAGCTCGGGAATCTGTATGCCGAGCGGAACATGCTGGATTCCACGGCCGCGGTGCTCGGGCGGGCCGCGCAGGCTGCAGGCACCGACAGCACGTATGCCGACGCCAAGCGCGAGGCGCTGTTGACCGTCGCGCGGTTGGCGTACCGCACCTTGCAGGGGGCGCCGACCGTTCAGCAGTGGCAACACACGCGCTACAGCCGGGACTCGCTCGCCCCATATCTGGCCGCCGATTCTACGGTGCTGGCCCGAATGCGGCAATCGTCGGCGTCGCGTCGCGCGCGCGGCGCTCGGCTCTCGCCGGCTGATCAACAGACCTTCAGCCGGGACTCGACGACCCGGGGGGACGCCGTGGCGCGGGACCGCGCCCTGGGAGAAACCCTGCAGCAGCGGGCGACTGCCGACAGCACAGCCGCCCAGGCGGCGTTCGAGCCCTCCCTGGCCGCCTATCGTGTGCTGGCGGCCGCGTATCCGGCCAATGTGGAGGCTGCAACCGCCTTGGGAGGCATCTACAGCCAGGCGGGCCGGAAGGCGGAGGCGACGGCGGTGTTCGACGGGTTGTTCGCCCACGCAGCCGACCTGTCGGCCGCTGACCTGTACGACTTGGGGCAGCGTCTGGTACAGGCCCGGTTGTCGGGACCGGGGACCCGGGCCTACTCCCTGGCGCTGCAACAGAACCCGTATCACCGCAACGCCCTGGCCGAGCTGGCGAGTGCTTACCTCGATGCCAAGGACACCGCGAACGCCCTGGCGATCGCCCAGCGCCTGAGCGCGATCGACCCGCGCAACAAGATGGCCCTCCACATCGTGGCGCAAGCGTGGGATCTCCGGAGTCGCCGCGATTCCGCCCAGACGTACGCCACCCTGGCCGAGACGCTCTCCGTGGATATTTCCATGGCGAGCCTCGTGGGCGACAGCACTGGCGCCACCCTCACTGGAGTCGCCTCGAACCTGGGAAGCGCGGCCGCGAAGCCGTTCGTCATTCAGGTAGAGCTGCTCGATGCCAGAGGGATCGTGGTGGCAACGCAGGCCGTGAACGTCCCCGCGCTGCCGCCCGGGAGCAACCAGCAATTCCAGGTGCAAGGAGCCGGACGGAGCATCGTCGGCTGGCGTTACCGGGTTACCTAGGCGATATTACCGGTTGCTCAAGTTTCAGCCGGCGTTGAGTTTGCGACGCCCGGCATGAGAAATCGCTTTAACCATCGGGCAACCGCTTTGCTGCGCGTCGCGTCGGTAGCGCCGGACACCATCGGCGCCGAGCTGGGCCTCTTGCCGGGGACCGAGCTCCTCAGTGTGAATGGTCGGCGGCTGGAGGACTTCCTCGACTGGGAGTTCCTCACGGCGGACGACGCATTCGTGGTGCGAGCCCGATTGCCTTCGGGGCAGGAGCTGGAGTGCGATATCGAGCGGCCGGAAGGGATGCCCCTGGGGGTCGCGCTCGAGCCGCCGCGGATCCGTCGCTGCGCCAACCACTGCGACTTCTGCTTCGTGGACGGCAACCCCACCGGAATGCGCCAGAGCCTCTACATCCGCGACGACGACTACCGGCTCTCGTTCCGATACGGCAACTTCGCGACCCTGACCAACCTCAAGCCCTGGGACGAAGCGCGGATCGCGGAATACCGCCTCTCGCCTCTGTACGTCTCGGTCCACGCAACCGATCCGGTGGTGCGCCGCTGGCTGCTGCGCAATCCGGAGGCCCCGGATATCGTGGCGCAGCTGGGTGGGTTCGCCGAGCGCGGCATCCGGTTTCACACCCAGGTGGTGCTGGTCCCCGGCGTGAATGACGGGGCGGTGCTGGAGCGCACGCTGGGGGACCTGTACGGGCTGGGCGCCGCGGTGTTGTCAGTGTCGGTCGTGCCGGTCGCGCTCACCGAGTACAGCAAGCACAATCTCGTCCAGGCGCCGAGCGCGGAGCAGTGCCGCGCCGCGCTCGGGGCGGTGGATCGCTGGGCGGCGCGGGCGGTCGCGGAGCGAGGGCACCCCTGGTGCTTCGGCGCCGACGATCTGTACCTCCAGGCGGACGCGGCGCTTCCCCCGGCCCCCTGGTACGGAGACTTCGAGCAGCGCGAGAATGGCGTGGGCGCGGTGCGCTACCTCCA
>JBGQHV010000012.1:0-34770 GCA_041498155.1 Gemmatimonadota bacterium
AGCAGTCGACGGCGCAGCGAATCTCATGAGCCTGGCGACCGCCGATCTGCCGGAACCGGGTGCCCAGGTGCCCGGTTCCGGAGTAGACTGACGGGGAGAGACCACTGGAGGGTCCGTGGAACAGCGGCGACTGGGATCGCAGGGGCTGACCGTACCAGCCCTCGGGTTGGGCTGCATGGGGATGTCCGATTTCTACGCGGGGCGCGACGACGTCGAATCGGTCGCGACGATCCACCGCGCGCTGGATCTCGGCATCACGTTGCTCGACACCGCCGACGTATATGGGCCGCTCACCAACGAGCGCCTGGTCGGCCGCGCGATCGCGGAGCGGCGCGATCAGGTCGTGCTCGCCACCAAGTTCGGCAACGTGCGCGGACCCGACGGGGCCTGGCTCGGTGTCAACGGCCGTCCGGAGTACGTGCGCGCGTCTTGTGACGCTTCGCTTGAGCGTCTCGGCGTGGAGCGGATCGATCTCTACTATCAGCACCGGGTCGACCCCGCCGTGCCGATCGAGGAGACCGTCGGCGCGATGGCACAGCTCGTCCGCGCGGGGAAGATCCGCTACATCGGCCTCTCGGAAGCCGGACCGGCCACGCTGCGTCGGGCGCAGGCCACGCATCCTATCACGGCGCTGCAGACGGAGTATTCCCTCTGGACGCGCGACCCCGAAGACGGCGTTCTCGCTACCTGCCGTGAGCTCGGCATCGGATTCGTGGCCTACAGTCCGCTGGGGCGCGGGTTCTTGAGCGGCCGATTCCGCCGTCCCGAGGACCTGCCGGCGGACGACTACCGCCGCAATCACCCGCGATTTCAGGGAGAGAACTTCGCGCGCAACCTGGCGCTCACTGAGCAGGTCGAGGCGATCGCGCGCGAGAAGCACTGCACGGCCGGCCAGCTCGCGCTGGCGTGGGTCCTGGCCCAAGGGAAGGACATCGTGCCGATCCCCGGAACCAAACGCCGCCGGTATCTCGAGGAGAACGTCGGCGCGCTGGACCTGCACTTGACCCCGGACGACCTGCGCCGACTCGATGAGGCGTTTCCCAAGGGCGCCACGGCGGGTCTCCGCTATCCCGAGCGGGCGATGCGCGGGGTCAACATCTGAGGACGCCTGCGTGAAAGCGATCCGCGTCCATACCACCGGCGGGCCGGAGGTGCTCCGGCTCGACGACTTGGCCCTCCCCGAGCCCGGACCGGGGGAGTTGCGCATCCGCGTGGAGGCCGCCGGCGTCAACTACATCGACGTCTATCAACGCACGGGACAATACAAGACCGCGACGCCGTTCGTCCCAGGTCAGGAGGCGGCCGGCACCGTGGCCGCGCTCGGCCCCGGCGTCACCCGGTTTCGGGTCGGCGACCGCGTCGCCTGTTACCACGGCGGGCTGGGCGCCTACGCCGAATACGCGCTTGCCCCCGCCGATCGAGTGGTGGCCCTCCCCGATCGCGTCAGCGCCGCACAAGGCGCGGCGCTGCTGCTCCAGGGCATGACGGCGCACTACCTCGCGGGCACGACCTACCCGCTCGAGCCCGGCGATAGCTGCCTGGTGCACGCGGCGGCGGGGGGTGTGGGACTGTTGCTGTGCCAGATCGCCAAGCGCCGCGGCGCGCGGGTGATCGGGACCGTGTCGACGGCGGCGAAAGCCGTGCTCGCCCGCGCCGCGGGCGCCGACGAGGTGATCGCCTACACCGAGCCGGATTTCGAAGCCGAGGTACGGCGGCTGACGGGAGCCTCGGGGGTGCAGGTGGTCTACGATTCGGTGGGGCGCACCACCTTCGATGCCGGGCTGCGCTGTCTCACCCGCCGCGGCATGATGGTGCTATTCGGTCAGTCGAGCGGGCCGGTGGCGCCGCTCGACCCGCAAGTGCTGAACCAGCGCGGCTCGCTCTTTCTCACCCGGCCGACGCTGGGTCACTACGTGGCGACCCGGCCGGAGCTCGAGGCCCGCGCGGGGGACCTGCTGCGCTGGGTGCAGGACGGAACGCTGGTGCTGCACATCGATCGCGAATGGCCCCTGGCCCAGGCGGCCGACGCGCACCGGGCGTTGGAGAGCCGCTCGACGGCGGGGAAGGTGCTGCTGCGCCCGTAAGGTCTCATTCCGCGACGCTTGCATCTACGAAGTTCTTCGTATATTACTGGCTCCGATGACTACGCGACGCGGTCCGCCGCTGCCCACCGGGGCGGAGCTCGAGATCCTGGGGGTGCTGTGGACCCGGGGCCCGAGCACCGTGCGTGACGTCCGCGTCGCGCTGGGTCGGGGCCGGGACACGGCGTACACGACCGTGCTGAAGCTGCTCCAGATCATGCACGCCAAGGGGCTCGTGTCCCGCGAGAAGTCGTCGCGCACCCACGTGTACGCCGCCGCCGAATCCTCGGAGCGCACCCAACGACGCCTGGTGGACGACCTCGCCCTGCGCGCCTTCGGCGGGTCGGCCGCGCGACTCGCGCTGCGGGCGCTGTCGAGCCGGCCGGCGCGCGGCACCGAGCTGGCGCAGGTGCGCGAGCTGCTCGCCCGGCTGGACCGGGAGGGTCCGTGAGTCTCGCCCTGTGGGGCTGGGCGCTCGTCCACTTCAGCTGGCAGGCGATCCTCCTGGCTGGCGGCCTGGCGCTCGGACTCCGGGCCGGGGGACTGGGCGCACGGGTTCGCTACGGCGCGGCGTATGCGACGCTGTTGCTGCTCCTGTTGCTGCCCGCGCTCGACGCAGGCTACCTCGTCTGGGCTGGCCGGGATCCGCGGGCGCTCGCCGTCGGCGGAGCGGCGGTTGCCCCAGCCCTCCTGGCCGGCGCCTACGATGCGCTCACGCCGGTGACCCGCTGGCTCGCCGTGCTGTGGGTCGTGCTGGCGGCCACCATGCTGTTGCGCTGGCTCGGCGGCTGGTGGCTGACCATTCGACTCGGTCGCTGGGGCACGCGACCGGCGCCGCAGCATGTGATCGACGCGCTCGCGCGCGCCGCACGTCGCGTCGGCGTCCGCCGTCGCGTGACAATCGCGCTCTCGAGCGTGGTGACCGTTCCGACGCTGATCGGCACGCGACACCCGCGTATCCTCGTCCCTGCCACGCTGGCGGCGCTCGCGGCGCGTGAGCTCGAGGCGATTCTGGCGCACGAGCTGGGACACGTGCGGCGCCACGACGGCCTGGCCAACCTGATCCAGGTGCTGGTGGAGTCGCTGCTGTGCTTCCATCCGGCCGTGTGGTGGGTATCGAGGGCCGTGCGCCACGAGCGCGAGGCGAGCTGCGACGAGATCGCCGTCCGGGCGGTGGGCGATCCCCGCACGTATGCCCGCGCGCTGGCGCGACTCGAAGTCCTGCGCGCCGACGCGACGACACTCGCGCTCGCGGCGACCGGAGGATCCCTCGCCGCCCGGCTCGAGCGCCTCACTCGACCGGGTCCCCGCGTCCCGGCGGGGCTGGGCATGGCCGCGCTCGCCAGCGGCGGCGGCGTCGCGGCGGCGCTGCTCGCCGTGGCGGGACAGGCGCTGTTGCCGGGGACGCTCGTTGCCCTGCGCCCCGGCGCCTTGGCCCCGTCCTTTTTCGTGGTGCACGCGTCAGATCCGGCCGGGGCGTTCACCATCGCCGTCGAGCATGGCCGGGTGGTTCGCGCCGTGGTCGGCGGTGTGCGGGTGCCGGCGGAGCGGATCGAGCAGCGCGGCGACAGCGTCGTACTGCCGTGGGCGCGCGGCTCTTTTTCATTGAAGCTCCGCCCGCAGGGTTTCTCCTGGTCCTCCCGGACTCCCTGACCTGAAGCAGCTGTCCTCGACCATTCGTCCCGGAGCGTGTCCCATGCTACGAAGGTCTTCGTATTTCGTGATCCTCGCCGTCGGCATGACCGCGGCGCCACTCGCCGGGCAGGGGGGGCCGGACACCGTTCGCGCCATCGCCCGGCTGCACCGCCGCATTGGCACGTCGGGAACGGGTGTGGGCCGCGCCATCTGGCCCGGCTTTCACCCGGAATCGATCCCGACGCTGTATGTGATTCCCCGCCGCGCCAAGCTCCTCGTGGCCTGGCACGACTCGACGCCCCACGGCTTCGCGCCCCTGCCGGGCTTCGCGGGCGCCGTCTGGACCGACACGCAGGCGGTGTCCTTTCCGAGCGATCGCCACATCGCGTTCCTGAGCGTCGACTCGAGCGCGACGGCCGCTGACGTGCTCGGTCTCGCGCTGCACGAAGAATTCCATTCCTTCGAGCGCATGTCGCGGCGCGATGGCCGGCGCTTCGGCGGCGGAGAGAATGCGATGCTGGTCGCGGACTACCCGGTGTTCGATGTGGAGAACGAAACACTGTGGGCGATCGAAGCCCGCCTCTTGCGGCGGGCGTACCGCGCCCGGACCGCGGCAAGCGCCCGGGCGCTCACGCGCCATTTCCTGGCTGTGCGCGGGGCGCGCCAATCACGGCTCGACTCGAGCTTCGTGAATTTCGAGCGGATGGGCGAGCTGAACGAGGGGTTGGCCCAGTACGCCTTGTTGCGCGGGGTCACCGAGCTGGGCCGCAGCGGGGCGCCCTGGGATACCGCGGCGCATCGGATCGTGAAGGATGAGACGGCGTTGCTCGACAGTCTGCTAACCCGGACTCGGAACTCGGTGCGACGGCGCTTCTACGCGACCGGCAGCACGATGAGCCTGCTGCTCGACCGCCTGGCCGGCCCCGTCTGGAAAGGCGCCCTTGTCGCCGCGGATCGGACGGTGCAAGACGAGCTGGCGCTCGTCGTGGGGTATCGCGGTGCGGCGCTGCTGGGAGCCGCCTGGACCGACTCCCTGCACCAGATGCAGCTGGCGACTCGTCCCGAGGCCGAGCGCGCGGTGGCGAGCCTGCGCGCCCGGCGGCAGGCACAGGCGGACAGTGTGCTGGGGCAACCGGGAGCACGACTCGTGGTCGAGGCGACCGCTGTCCCCGGGGGGCGGTTCTTCTACTGCGGGTTCGATCCGCAGAACCTGCTGCAGGTGGGCGACGGCCGGATGCTCCATGCGCGCTTCGTCGTCTTGTGCGGCGGCGACAGCGTCTCCGTGTCGTTCGAGCAGCCGGCAGTCGAGGATCACCGCACCGGCGAGTACCAGACGGTGATCGCGGCTGGCGACTCGCTCGTGATCACGGCAGGCGGCGCGCCGCTCGCCGTGCCGGACACCGGGGCGGTCGAGGCGACGGCGCTCCGAGTCGAGGCGAAACGATTCACGCTGCGCGCGCCGCATGCCACGGTCACGCGCCGGGACGGCGCGCTGCGGATCGCCCCGCGTCCCTAGCGGAGCGGCAGCACCATGACGCCTCGGGAGGCGTCGAACCCATGCCGCGCGTACAGGGTTCGGCTGCGCTCGCTGGGCCACAGGATCACCGTGTCCACACGCGCCTCGCGGCACCAGGCCAGCGCGGTCTCGAGCAGTGCGCTCCCCGTCCCGCCGCGCTCGGCCGGGCGCACATACAGGTTCGTGAGATACGCGTGTCGCTCCGGCTCATCGCCCCCGGGGTTGGGCACCTTGTCCACCAGCGTAATCCATACGTGGCCGTTGATCGCACCGTCGCGCACCGCGACGAAGCACCGCCACGGGGTTCCCGGGGCCAGCCGCTCGCGCATCCACGCCGTCGCGCGCGCGACGAACGCCTCGCGCGGCTCCGTCGCGGGCCGCTCGGTGGAGCGAAACTCGTAGCGCAGCCGGGCGAGCTCCGCGGCATCAGCCGGCACGGCGATCCGCAGCGCCGGTGGGGCACGGTTTGCCTGAGGCATACCGGCACGATACCGGCGCGGTGCGATCTCGACTAGCCTACAGACATGATCGGGCGACTCTGGCACGGCTGGACGACCCACGAGAACGCGGACGCCTACGAAGCGCTGTTGCGGCGCGAGGTGCTTCCCGGGATTCATCGCGTTCCAGGCTACCGCGGAGCGTACTTGTTGCGTCGCGAGGCGGGGCCAGAGGTGGAATTCGTGACCATGACGCTGTTCGATTCGTGGGACGCCGTCCGGGCATTCGCCGGGAGCGACTTCGAGGCGGCTGTCGTCCCCCCGGCGGCGCGGTCGTTGCTGGCGCGCTTCGACGCCCGCTCGGTCCACTACGACGTGCTGCACCAGCCGACCTAGGTCGCGGACGCACCTTGCGCTGGCTCGGAACGTCCGGTATTTGAAACGCATGCCCATCCTGTATCCAGTGCGTCTCAGCCTCGCCGTGGCCGTCGTTGCCCTGACGGCGACCGGCACAGCCAGCGCGACCGCGCTCGGGACGCATCGTCTTTCGGCGGACAGCGTCCAGGGAGTCGTCGCCGATTCCGCCGGGCGACCGCTCGCGGGTGTCGAGGTCATGCTCGCTGAGCTCTCTCGACGGACATCGACTCGCGCGGGCGGCGAGTTTGCGTTTGCCGGGGTGCCCGATGGGAGTTACACCCTCGTCTTCCGTCGGGCCGGCTTCGCGCCGCTGGCGCGCCGCATCGTGGTGCCCGGCGCGTCCGCGATCAGTGTGGTCCTGCGGCCGTCGGTCGTGCAGCTCGACGCCGTCACGGTCACGGCGACCCGCACGCCCGCCGACCCGCTGTCCTCGCCGCTGCCCACCGCGAGCCTGGGCGCTGCCGCCCTCGCTCGCGAATACCGGGTCTCACTGGCGCACGCACTGGAATCGCAGGCCGGCGTGCGCGCCCTCACGACCGGTGGCGAGATCGGCAAGCCGGTGATCCGCGGCCTCTCAGGGGCGCGCGTGCTGGTGCTGGGCGACGGCAATCGCCTCGAAGACTATTCCTGGAGCGACGAGGACGGCCCGTCGATCGAGACCAGCCTCGCCGACCGGGTCGAGCTGATCCGCGGTCCCGCGAGCGTGCTCTACGGCTCCGATGCCCTCGGCGGCGTCGTCAACGTGATCCCTGAAGACGTGCCCGATGCCCGCAGCGCGCGCACCCCGGTGCGCGCGCACGTCGAAGCGTACGGTGCCAGCAACAACCACGAGTTCGGGAGCGCCCTCCGGGCCATCGGCGCGACGGGCGGGCTCGGATTCCTGGCCGGTGTCGTCGGCCGCCACTCGGAGGCGCTGTCCACGCCGGTGGGAGAGCTCGAGAACACCGGATTCACGGCGTTGTCAGGAGAAATGGCGCTCGGCACGCAGGGTGCCTGGGGCAAGGCGACCGCGCGCTTCACGCACTACGGCGGCGAATTCCATCTGCTCGAGGCGGATACCGGATCGCTTCCGCCGCCGCCGCCCGTCGGCGGGAAAGAAGAAGGGCCGGTCCGGAAGCTCACCGACGACCGCATCCAGCTGGGCGGTACGTTCCCGGTGGGATCGCTGCGCCTCGAGGCCAAAGGCCAGTGGCAGCGCCATTGGCTCGCCGAGACGGTGGAGGGCGATACGGCCTCGACGGAGAAGGGCTTCGACCTGCTGCTCAACACGACGAGTCTCGACCTGCTCGTGCACCACGCCGCCGGCGCGCGGGTCACGGGCACGATCGGGGCCTCGGGCTATTACCAGACGAGCGACACCCGCGGAGACGAGCCCTTGGTGCCGGACGCGCTGGCCGCCGGGGCCGCAGCGTTCGCGTTCGAGCAGCTGGCGCTGGGGCCGCACTGGAGCGCGTTGGCCGGAGCGCGGGTCGACCTCCGGCGGGTCGAGGCCGACTCCAACACCGACCTCGGGATTGGAGACCAGCGGCGGGACTACACCGCCGGGTCGGGCGACATCGGGCTCGTGTTCCGGCCGGTTGCCGCGGTCGCATTCGCCGCCAACGTGGGTCGCGCATGGCGTGCGCCGACCTTCTTCGAGCTGTTCACCAACGGTCCCCATCCGGGTGAAGCGCGCTTCGAGATCGGGGCGGCGACGCTCGTGCCCGAGGCGGGACTCAACGTCGACGCGAGCGTCCGCTGGCAGTCCGACCGGGTGCGCGGCGAGATCGCCGCGTTCTCGAACAGCATCGACCACTACATCTTCATTGCGCCCACCGGCACCACCCAGGACTCCCTCCCGGTGTACCGCTATGGCCAGACGAACGCGCGCCTGGTAGGCGGTGAGGCCTCGCTCGAGGTGGCGCCGTGGAATACCGTGGCGCTCTCGGCGCGGGTGGACTACGTGCGCGGCAAGCGGCGCAGCGACGGCGAGCCGTTGCCGCAAGTGCCTCCCCTGCGCGTGAAGCTCGGCGCCGAGTGGCGTCGCGGCGGGGCCGGCGCCGGTCTCGACGTGGACCTCGTGGCCCGCCAGACGCGGCTCAGCCCGTTCGATCAGGGCACGGCGGGGTACGGGTTGCTCGATCTGTTCGGCAATCTCGATCCCCGTCTGGGTGGACGGGTGCTCCACCTGGAGCTGCAGATCAAGAACGCGCTCAACACCGGGTACCGCGATTTCCTGAGCCGCTATAAGGCGTTCGCGCTCAACCCCGGACGCAACATCGTACTGAGGGTGGGGACGGACCTCTAGGCCGGCTTCACAGCGAAACGACCGCGGACCCCCACCCGGCGGGATCCCGATCCTGCCGGAACAGCTGGTCCAGGTCCACGACGAGATTCCCCCCCTGGCGCCGCAGCGCGAAGCGATCCATGCCGCGCGTCGCGCGACCCGAGACGAATGAGCCGTCGGGGCGATAGCGGGAGTGGTGCTTGGGACACTGGAACTGTACGTCCTCGGGGTGCCAGCGCAGCGCCGTGTGCTGGTGCGGGCAGGACAAATTGAAGGCGTAGGCCTTCTGTTCGAAGCGCACCACGATCACCTCGTTGTCCCGGTCGATCGTGGCCCCGTCGCTCTCCGGGATGGGATAGGACCGCTCGTCGCCGATCGCCGTCAGCGCATGACCGAAGCGAATCGGCAGCCGCGCGAACACCACGCCCGCCAACAGCGCGCTTGCGTCGCTGAGGAACTCGCGTCGCGCCTGCAAGGGGCAGCCGGGGCAACCGAGGGGATCGCCGCGGTTCACGATCAGTCCGCAGAGACGAGCAGGGTGCCGGCCAGCAGGATGACGAGCCACAACATCAGGCTGGCGATCGATGCCCGTCGGAACCACCGCACCGCCGCGCCCGTGCCGCGGGCGATGGCCCGCTCGGCGCGGACACGGACATAGCCGTTGCCCAGGAGCCCGAGTGTCAGGCCCATCTTGATCCAGAATACCGGGGACGTGAGGTAGGTGTGCAGGTCCGCCAGCATCATGAGCAATCCGCTCACGACGATCACGCCGAGACCCGCGGCAACCCAGCGGTGCACGCTGTGTCCGCCGGCCGGCGGGCCGATCACATCGCCCGCCCGCCGAGCGAGCTGGAGCGCGCTGCGATCCGCGACGACGGCGACACCCCCTCCCAGCATGATCCCGGCAAGATGGAAATAGGTGACGGTGGCACTCACCGCCTTGTCGTCGCTGTACAGGTGGGCCCACCGCGCGAGCACCTGCGCCCCCAGCTCGGTCATTTCCAGATCAGCATCATGCCGTAGCCGGTCAGCGCGACGCCCATCGACGAGAGCGCGAGCGTGCGGTGCAGGCGGCGGCGACTCGGATCGCGCACGGCGAGCCGCCGACCCGGCGCGGTGGCTTCGGTGGCCACGAAACCCGCGTCGGCCGTGAGCATGAGCGCCGCATGGAGCCAGCGACGCAGCCGGCCGGGCTGGTCATGGCGGCTGTCCCACAGGTTCCACGTTCCGGTCACGGTGTTCAGCCCGAACAGGCCGACGACGCCGATCGCCGCGACGCTGTGCGCGGTCCGCGTGCCCGACGACCCCGGTGGATTATTGTAGAGCTTCTGCCCGAGCGCGTATTCGGTGACGAACGCCGGAATGATCGCGTAGCTGGCGTATCGGTGGATGCCCAGGCGAAGGTAGTAGAAATCACTGTGCTCGATGGCTCGCGGGCGGCGCGATCCGGTGTCCGCGGCCGCCAGCGAAGGTGCGTAACTCGTGAATGCCGGTGCGAGCACCGGACCACGTGCAGCCAGCTGCGAAGCACTGTCCGCGATGGGAGACACCTGCTGCAACACCGCGGTGGCGGCGAGCCAGACGACCGTGCCCACGAGAGGCTCCTGGTGCGCGGGACGAAGCTGCTACCCGATCTCCGCTGAGAGGGTTCCTTACTGGTGCGGAGTCCCTCCCTTAGACAAGCGATCGAGCGCTCCCGTCACCGCCTGTTGCGTGTCGGTGTGTGCGAGTCGGTCGCGCGCCCCAACGAGTCGTGCGCGAGCCAGCTCGGGCGGCAGCGCGTTCTCGATGGCGATCAGCGCCCAGCGCCGCACCCCCGCCCGGTCGTCGTTCAAGTGACCGACGAGGAGATCGAGGGCACGGGCATCGCCGCGGGCGCCGAGAATCGCGAGCACGAAGGACGGCTCGATGGCGTTGCCGACCGCGCTGTCCAGTTGTGAAATGAAGGTGGTGTCGTTCGCCTCGAGGATGGCGCCCAGCGCGCCGTTCACGATCGCGTCCCGGTAGGAGCGGGTGGCGAGGCCTTGGGCGATGAGCGCGCGGCGTCCTGTGGTGTCGAGGTGCGCCAACGCCGTGAGGGCGCGGCCCCGGACCTCGTAGCTCGTGTCGTGGGTCCAGGCGCCGCGCACGAGCGCCGTCGCCCGTTCCCCGCCGATCTTGCCGAGGGCTCTCACAGCCGCGGATCGGACCTGCGCGGACGTGTCCGCCATCGCGCTCTCCAGCCCCGGCAGCGCGACCGCCGCGGGTGCGCTGTCGAGCGCTTCGGCCGCCTGCACCCGCGTCAGGAAGTAGTCCGCCGAAACCGCCGCCCGGGCCAGCGCGGCCACCGCCGCGGAGTCGGCGCGGCGCGACGCGAGGCGCTCGATCACCCACTGACGGTTCCACAGGTCCGGATCGCGCTGCAGTTGCGCGGCGAGCCAGGCGGTGGGCTGGTCGAACGTGAGCGTCTTCAGCACGGCGTTGCCGTCGTCGAAGACCACCATCGTCGGCGGACCCTTCAGCCCATCGATCACAATCGATTGGTCCCGCTGGTCCAGCTGGGCGTGCGCGACCACATCCCCCGCCGCCGTCCCGACCCGGATCGCGAGCGGCATGCGGAAGACGGCCGGCGTCGTGATCCGGAGTCCCGTGCTGTCGGCCTTGGCGGTGTCCGGCTGGGTCTGCAGCACGTGCAGGGTGAGGCGCGCCGCGCCGGAATCGTACGCCGCGGTGACGGTGAGCTCGGGGTACCCGGCCTGGTACATCCACTCGTCCCAGAACCAGTCGAGGTTCTCGCCCGTGGCCTCGAGCACCGCTTGTCGCAGGTCGTCGGTGGTGGCCGTGCCGAACGCGTGGTCCGTCAGGTAGCGGTGGATGGCGGCCCAGAACCGCTCGGGACCAAGCAGGTGCTCGAGCATCCGCAGGACGAGGGCGCCCTTGGGATAGATGTTGTTCGAGCCGAGCGACGCGAGCGGCATGCGGCGCTGCGCGTCGATCTGCATGAACTGCTGATACTCATCCAGGTAATAGTCGTCGGCCGCGTGGCGGCCGAGCCGCGTTTCCCAGTACTGGCCCGGCATGAATTCGGCGAAGCCCTCATTGAGCCACATGTTGGCCCAATTCATCGTCGTCACGTAGTCTCCGAACCACTGATGCGACAGCTCGTGGGGAATGAGGATCCAGTCGTACCACGGCCGGTCGGCGTACGCCCGGGCATCGGGGAGCCAGTCCACGAGGGTCGTGGCGCTCACGTTTTCCATCCCGCCGAAGAAGTCGGCGACCGTCGTCTGGGCGTACTTGGCCCACGGGTACCGGACGCCGGTGAGCGTCGAGTAGACGTCGATCATGTCGGGCGTGCGGTGGAACAGCCGTCGCGCCAGGGCGCTGTCTTCCCGGTAGACGTAGTAATCCACGGGAACGCCGCGCCACGCGTCGGGGATTTTCACGAGCGGCGCCACGATCAATGACACGAGATAGGTGGCGCTGGGCTTGTCCTGTCGCCAGCTCATGGTGCGGGTGCCGTCGGCGTTGCGGCGGTCCGCCGTGAGGCTGCCGTTGGATATGGCCGTGAAGCCGCCGGGCACGGTGGCCTCGAGCGACCACGTCATTTTGTCGTTGGGGAAGTCGTAGGTCGGGAACCAGAAGTGATTGTTGTGGTCCTCACCCTGGCTCCAGATCTGCCGCGGGCGATGTGCCCGGCCCTCGGGCTGAATGAACGTGAGCCCTGTACCGTTTTCCACCCGGCCGTGGTAGGTGATCGTGAACCGGGTCGTGTCGCCGAAGGCCAGGCGCGCTACCGGGAACACCACCAGCGTGTCGCCGTGCACGGCGTACCGGAGCGATCGGCCGGCCGGGTCGGCGATGCGCGTCACGCGCAGTTTGGCGCCCGCGTCGAGCACCACCGAATCGAGTCCGGGGCGGCGGGCGACGAGCGTCGTGGCGACGCGCCCTTCGAACGACGTCGAGTCCCAGTCGAAATCGCGCAGGACGATGCGCTGGTCCACGAGATCGTAATCGTGCGAGCGCGTGTAGTGGTCGTTGGCCATGCGCTCGGCGTTGCCTTGCGCGACCGCGGGCCGCGCCGCGATCGTGGCGAGCGCGATGAGGAAAGCGGGGCCTGCGAAACGCATGATCGATTCTCCGGAGGAGACCGGTCGGCAACTTACGGACGTTGCCGCGGGGATGCCAGACGCGATGCGGGCTTCAGCCGCGGCGGCGTCCCCCTCGCTGCTCCATTTCCTCGCGACGCTCCGACTCTTCCTGGCGCTGCTGGTCGTCTTTCCATTTCTTGTAGGCCTTCAGCTGACGTCCGGCCAGAAAACTCTTCAGACGCTGGTCGAAACGCGCATCCTCTTTGGCGAGTGAATCCCCCAGCGCCGCCAGCATCGGGAAACTCGATCGGGCGGCCTCGCGGTCACCGCCCTGGAATGCGGCGTCGATGGCACGCCGGGCGGCCTGGGCGTTGTCGCGGATCGTTGCCGTGGTGCTCATGAAAGAGTCGTATACCACGCGGTACTCTCCGGCTTGGCCGCTATCGAGCTCGAAGCGTGGCACGAAGAAGTCCGGGAGCGGCGGCCCCTCGAGCTGTTCGGTCGTCGGCAGCGACCGCTCCGCACGGGGGCCGCGCTCGCGCCAGCCTCCGGTGCGACCCATCCCTCCCATGCCGCCGTACCCCGGATCTTGCGCCGAGACGGAGACGCTCGTTGCCAGCAGACACATGGCGGTGAGCGCCGTCGCATGAAGCTGCTTCATGAATTCCTCCGTAAGCCGTTGGTTTCGTGCTGGGGTCTCGAGCCCGACATGCTGCCCGCGCCTGCGTGCCGACGGTCACATCCAGCCACCGTCCGCTCCGGCATATCTCCTCCTTAGCTATGACGCCTTCCCGGCGGGTCTTCGTCACATGCTGTCTGGCGTTGGGGTGCCGCGCCGCTGGCCCGACCGCGTCCATCAGCGACCCCGGTCTCGGCGTCAACGCCAGCCTGCAGGGCCGGCGCCCGTTCCCCGGCGACAATCTCTGGAACACGCCGGTGGACCTGATGCCGCTCGACCCTAATTCGAGCGCGCTGATCGCCAGTATCGGGCTCACCAAGGGACTTCACCCCGACTTCGGCGCCAACTACAACGGCGGGCCGTTCGGCATTCCCTACGTCCTCGTGAGTGGCAATACGCCCGGCGTACGGGTGGCGTTCGACTACGCCGACGAGAGCGATTCGGGGCCCTATCCCGTCCCCCCCGGCGCTCCCATCGAAGGGGGCGCGTCCTCGGGCGGCGACCGTCACGTGCTGGTCGTGGATCGCGACCACTGGGAGCTGTACGAGCTATTCGCCGCTTACCCCGTACCCCGCTCGCGCGACTGGACCGCGGGGTCGGGGGCGATCTTCGACCTCGGCTCCAACGCGGTTCGTCCTGCCGGCTGGACGTCGGCCGATGCGGCCGGCCTTCCCATTTTCCCCGGTCTGGTCCGCTACGATGAGGTCGTGGAGCAGGGCGTGATCCAGCATGCGCTGCGCTTCACGGTCCAGACTTCGCGACGCGCCTATGTGTACCCCGCCCGCCACTATGCGAGCGGCGATACCAGCTCCAACTTGCCACCGATGGGAATGCGGGTGCGCCTCAAGGCGAGCTTCGACATTTCGGGTTTTCCACCGAGCGCGCGGGTGATCCTGCAGGCGCTCAAGACCTACGGCATGATGGTCGCGGACAACGGCGGGGATTGGTTCATCTCGGGAGCCCCCGACGCCCGCTGGAACGACGCGGAGCTCAACACCTTGAAGCAGGTGGCCGGCAGCAACTTCGAGGTGGTGAACATGGCGGCGAGCGTGAATCCGTAACGAAACAGCGCCACCCCGTCCCGAACTGCGAACCGGGTGGCGCGCAGGCCGCCGCTAGTGGCCGCGGCGGAGGTACACGGTCGGCGCGGCCGAGCCGACGACGGGACGCGCCATGGGAGCGGCGATCGTCCCGAGCGGGCTTCCGGTGAGATCGTGCAGGCAGTATTCGCGGGTCGTGCCCACCGGGGACCACCGGCCGTGCAATCGGGCGGGTAGCGTCAGACAGGGCCCCGTATGCACGGGTCCGGGCTGCGTGAATGTCAGGGCGCTCATCAGGGGCTCCGGGTAGCCAGTCACCCCGTTAGATGCTGGCCGCCGGTCCAGGGTTGCGACCTGGGTCAGGAATCCTCCAGCCGGTCCAACGCGAACCGCAGACGCAGCATCGCCGCTTCGAGCGTGCGCTGCTCCTCGTCCCGCGGGGAGCCGCTTTCGACCACCCGCGTGAGCAGTCGCAGCGCTTCACGGATCTGATCCCCCGCAGAGAGAATCGACAACCGCCGCTCGCCGCCCGCGCGACGATCGCCGTAGATGCGCCGGTCCGCCGCCGGGTGCTCCGGCCGTGGGGTGCCGCCGCGCCGGTCGAGGATGGAGCGGCGGTCGAGCGATCGCCGGCGCTCGTTGGGTGCGGTCATGCGTCAATCTGCTACCGAATCGGGGAACCGGCCAATCGCGGCGTGGATGAAGGAGACGTCATTCCCGCTTCATAAAGGGGTGTCGGCCCCCCTCGCATGTTTGGGACCTTTCCTGAGGAGACCGTCTCTCGTGAGCGCAGGATCGGTGATACCGCGGCGCCGTTGGCCCGCGTATGGGCTGGCCGTCGCGGCGACCGTGGGGACCGTACTGTTGCGGCTCGCCATGGGCGGCGTCGGGGAAGGCCGGGAGGCCGCGGAATTCCTCTTCATCATCCCCATCATGCTGAGTGCCTATGTGGGGGGCATGGGTCCGGGGTTCGTCGCGACGGCCCTGGCGGCTGTGTCCGTGGACTACTTCCTCGTGGCGCCGCACTCGTTCTCGCTCAACGCCGATCTCCAATCGCTGGAGTTGGCAACCCTCGTGTTGTCCGGCATCCTGGTCAGCCTGTTGAGCGAGGGCCTGCATCGCGCGCGTCGGCGCACGGAGGCCGACCTGTCGGAGCGGCTCGAGCTGCAGGCACAATTGGCCGCTGTCGCCTCCACCGCTCCGGGTGTGATTTATGCGTTCCGGCTCAGGCCCGACGGCACCAGTTGTATTCCCTACGCCAGCCCGGGTATGGAGACGATCTTCGGCGTGCGCGTGGAGGATCTCGCCGAGGACGCCGCTCCGGCGTTCGCCATGATGGCGCCCGAGGATGCCGCGCGCGTGCAGGGGACCATCGCCGAATCGGCGCGCACCCTCGCTCCCTGGCGCGACGAATTCCGGGTGCGCCGCCCCGACGGCAGCGTGGTGTGGGTAGAAGGACACTCAGTGCCGCAACGCGAGCCCGACGGGAGCATCCTGTGGCACGGTTTCATCAATGACGTCACCGAGCGCAAGCGCGAGGAGGAGAAGCACCGTTCCACAGAGAAGCGATATCACGATCTGGTGCACATGTCCCCGGACGCCATTTTCGTGAACCGGGACAACAAGATCGTGTTCGTGAATCCGGCGGCACTCGTCCTGTTCGGCGCCCGGGCGCCGGAAGAGCTGGTGGGGAGGTCGCCGTTCGAGCTGTACCACCCGGGTTCCCACGAGGTGCTGGCGAACCGGATTACGCGGCTGCGGGAAGGCCATCCGGTCCCGCTTGTCCTGATGCGAATTGTGCGCCTCGACGGCGGTGTTCGGGACGTGGAAGCGATCGCCGCGTCGTTCGCGGATCGGGATGGGCCGGCGATCCAGGTCGTCCTCCGAGACGTCACGGAGCGGCGGCAGGCCGAGCGGGCCATCGAAGAGCGCGAGGAGCACCTGTCCGCGGTCATCGGGTCCGCGATGGACGGGATCATCGCGGTCGATGAACGCTACCGGATTACGCTGCTCAACCCGGCGGCCGAGCAGATGTTTGGCGTCAGCTCGGCCGAGATGGTCGGCCAATCGCTGAATCGACTGATCCCCGAGCGCTTCCGGGAAGCGCACACCGATCACATACGCGAGTTTGGCCGGACCTACGTCACGCGACGCCGCATCGGCCACCTCGGCTCGGTGCAGGGCTTGCGGGCCTCGGGTGAGGAGTTTCCACTCGAAGCTTCCATCTCGCAGAGTGAGGTGGCCGGGCGCAAGTTGTTCACCGTCATCCTGCGGGACATCACCGAGCGACTGCAAGCCGAAGAGGCGCTCCGGGCCAGCGAAGAGCGGTTCCGCCAGCTGGCCGAGAACATTCGCGAAGTATTCTGGCTGACGGACGCGCAGAAGGGTCAGATGATCTACATCAGCCCAGGGTACGAAGCGATCTGGGGCCGGAGCTGCCAGAGCTTGTACGACTCGCCCCGCAACTGGCTCGACGCGATCCATCCCGATGACCGCGAGCGGGTGCTGCAGGCCGCGATGTCGAAGCAGGTGTCGGGGACGTACGATGAGGAATACCGGGTCGTCCGACCGGATGGCAGCATCCGCTGGATCCGCGACCAGGCGTTCCCGGTACGGGACGCGAACGGGCAGGTGATCCGGGTCGCCGGTGTCGCGGAGGACGTCACGGCGCGACTCAGTCTCGAGGCGCAGCTCCGCCAGACGCAAAGGATGGAATCGATCGGGCAGCTGGCCGGCGGCGTAGCCCACGACTTCAACAACCTGCTCACGGTCATCGCGTCGTCGGCCGAGCTGCTCGGGTCGGAAGTGGGCGGCGAATCGGCGCAGGACTTGGTGCGCGACATCCGTGATGCGAGCGGTCGCGCGGCCGCGCTCACCCGGCAGCTCCTGGCCTTTAGTCGCCAGGAGGTCATCGAGCCGCGGGTGACGAGTCTCGCCACGGTCCTGGATGACGCCGAGACGATGCTGCGCCGCCTCATCGGCGAAGATGTGATTCTCACGACCATCAACAACTGCGCCTGCGCGATCAAAGTCGACCCCGGGCAATGGGCGCAGGTCCTGCTCAACCTGGCGGTGAACGCGCGGGACGCGATGCCGCACGGCGGGCATCTCACCATCGAGACCCGGAGTGTGGACCTGGATGAGGCCTATCAGCGCGCCCATCCGACGGTCGTGCCGGGCCGCTACGCGCTGCTGCGCGTGAGCGACACGGGTGCCGGGATGAGCGCCGAGGTTCGGTCCCGCATCTTCGAGCCGTTCTTCACCACCAAGGCGAATGGGCAGGGGACCGGCCTCGGGCTCGCCGTCGTCTACGGCATCGTGCAGCAGAGCGGCGGGCACATCGAGGTGGAAAGCGAGCCGGGCGTCGGGACGACGTTCCAGATCCTCGTGCCCACCACAGCCGAGACCGTCGCGGCGGAGCGCGACGCCGGGTCCGCACCGAGCGTCCGAGGGAAGGAGACGATCCTGCTGGTGGAGGATGAGGCGGCGGTCCGCAAGATCGCGACGCGCACCCTCCGGGCCATCGGATATACCGTCCTCGAAGCGGCGGATGGCGTCGAAGCGCTGCGTGTCCTCGAGACCAACCGGGGAGCGGTGAGTCTCCTGATGACCGACGTCGTGATGCCGAACATGGACGGTCACGAGCTGACCGAAGTGGTGCGCGGCCGCTATCCGGCGATCAAAGTCTTGTATACCAGCGGCTACACGACCGATGCCGTGGTGCGGCGCGGCGTGCTGCAGTCGGAAGTCGCCTTCCTGCAGAAACCTTATGGACCCGCTATGCTTCGGCGGCGAATCCGGGAGGTGCTCGACCTGCACTGATCCCACAAACACACCGCGAGGGGCCACCGTGACCTTCCTGCTGCTCGTTATGCGTCTGGTGCACATCCTGCTCGGCGTCTTCTGGGTCGGCACCGTGCTGTTCACCTCCGTGTTTCTCCTCCCCGCCGCGCGCGACGCCGGACCCGAGGCGGCCAAGGTCATCGGGGGCCTCGGCCGTCGGATCTCGACCGTCCTTCCCCCCATCGCCGGGTTGACCATCCTGGCCGGCCTGTGGCTCTTCTGGAGGGTGTCCGGCGGATTCCAGCCCGCGTTCATGCGCTCGGGGACCGGCATCACCTTCAGTCTCGGCGGGGCCGCCGCGATCGCGGCCCTCGTAATCGGCGTTACCGTCGCACGGCCAGCGATGATGCGCGCCGGGGCGCTGGCGGAGAGCGCTGCGCGGGCCCCGGCGGCCGAGCGCGACGGCCAGCTCGCCGAGGCGCAGCGACTGCGGCTCCGGGCGGGGGCGGCCGGCCAGGTAGTGGCGGGCCTCCTCATACTGGCGGTCGCGGCTATGGCGTTGGCCCGCTACGTATAGGCCTTCCAACCGTCCGCTTTCGGGACCCGGGCGTCCCAATCACGCGCACCGCCGCCGCTGGTAGCCCGAGTCCCCTTGAATCAAACCGTTGGCTGACAGCGTATTCCGGATCGTCGTCTCGAGGCATGCAACTTGACTGTGTAGGGGCGCCGGTCCGCAACCGACGGCCGGCTGCCGCTGTCCAACCGAGATCACTCGATCGAGGAGCCTCATGCCATCGCGTGTCATCCTGCAACGGACTGCCCTGACGGCGCTCGCGCTCGCCCTCTGGCACACGCCGTCGCTTCGCGCGCAGTCCGCCCTGGTGGATATCCGTGACCTGACGCCGCAGGAGCACCGCTCGGCAGCATTCGTGCTCGCTACGCCGCAAGTGCTCCAGGTCGAGGCGACCGGCGCCGAGCCGCGGCGCGAACGGGGCCAGGACTTCTGGCAATGGGGCAGCAATGATGACCGTACCACCTGGCCTGCCGCGGCGTGGATTCTGGATGTCCGCACGCGTGCCGTGGTCTGGGATCTGCGGACCGCGGAGACCGAGCGCTCGAGCAACGGCCTGCGAAAGTTCTCCGGCGTGATCAGGCTTCCGGCCGGCGTGTACGAAGCGCATTTCGGCTCTTTCGTGGCGACGTCGGTCTCGTACAGCGGCGATTTCAAGGACCTGATCTCCCTGCGTCGCGACCAGCGGCGCGGCCGTGTTCGCTACCGCGGGCCGTACGTCGACGACGGCTCGTACCGGGACCTCGGCATCGTGATCCGTGGGGTGGGCCGGGCAGCGGTCGACCGCGATCTGGACAGCGCGTCGCGGACGTTCACCGGGTCGGTCGTGCTGTCGCTGCTGGACGACGGCCCGAGCGCTTCGGAGCGCAAGGCCTTCGAGCTCACGCGGCCGGCCGACATCGAGGTCTACGCCATCGGTGAGCTGCGGAAGGACGGCGCGTTCGACTACGGCTGGATCCAGAACGCCGACACGAGACGGCGCGTCTGGGAGATGGATTATCGCCGCACCGACGATGCGGGTGGCGCGCACAAGAACCGGATGGTGCGAGACACGGTCCGGCTACAGGCCGGCCGCTACGTCGCTTACTTCGTGAGCGACGACTCGCATGACCCCGGGGAGTGGAACGCCATGCCGCCGTTCGATCCCGATTTCTGGGGCATGACGCTGCGCATCGCCGACGCGGCCGGCCGCGCCGCCGTGAAGCCGTTCGCGTGGCAGCCCGTCCCGGAGCAGACGATCGTCTCGCTCACCGGCATCGGGGACGACGCCCTGCGCTCGGCGGGTTTCACCCTGCGGCGGCCGATGGATGTGCGGGTGTATGCCCTGGGCGAAGGCAGCAATCCCGACGGCGACATGGACGACTACGCCTGGATCGTCGACGCCACGACGCGCCGTCGCGTATGGGCGATGCGGTACCAGGACACCGAAGCCGCCGGTGGCGCGGACAAGAACCGGTTGTACGACGGCACGCTGCAGCTCGAGGCCGGGAGCTATCTCGTCTACTACAAGAGCGACGGGTCGCACTCCTTCGGCAACTGGAACGCCGCGCCCCCGCCCGAGAGCGAGTACTGGGGCGTGAGCGTCTTCCCCGCGAGCGGCCAGGTGGATTCGAGCGTCGTCGCTCCGTTCCAACGCACCACGGGAGACGCCATCGCCGAGATCGTGCGGGTGAAGAGCGACAAGCACAAACGCGAGCTGTTCACGCTCGACCGCGCGACGACGGTCCGCGTGTACGCCATCGGTGAAGCCAGCGGTGGGGAAATGGTCGATTACGGGTGGATTGAGGACGCCGCGACGGGCGATACGGTGTGGGAGATGACGTATCGCTCGACGACCCACGCCGGCGGCGCGAGCAAGAATCGCCTATTCGACGGGACAGTCCGTCTGCCCGCCGGACGGTACGTGCTGCACTACGACACCGATGGCTCGCATGCCTACGGTGATTGGAACGACGATCCGCCGGACGATCCCGAAGGGTGGGGCATCACGGTGACCCGCGCGCCGTAGCCGGCTGCACGCACAACCCCCTGTCCGCGTGACCACGCGCGGACAGGGGGTTTTTCGTCGCCGCTCAGAAGGAGAAGGACAGTCCGACCCCGACCGCGCCACCGGGAGCCGGGCGCACCGTCGGCCGCCAGCGCTTCGCGGGAACCGAATGCCACGTCTCTCCACCGACGATCGTCCCCACCACGAGACCCACCGCGCCCCCGGCGACGCCCAACACGGCGGAGAACAGCAGGATCGCTCCGAAATCGGACAGCGTGCAGTTGTTCTTGGCCCCGTCGCCCGGGCCAAGCTGGACGTCTTCCTCGCCGCATAAGTAGGACAGGACGCCGAAGCCGAGCGCCAGGCCGGTGACCGCGCCCTTCCATGCGCCCTCCAGCGGCTTGGGGCCGCGGCCGCGGAACACCGCGATCTGCTGCACCGCGGCGAGCGGGACGGCGTAGGGAGTCGCGGCCGGGTCCGGGGCGTCGGTGAATGTCAGGTACAGGGAGTCTCCGACCTGATTCACGACGGTCCCGCGCATCACTTTGAGCTTGGCGGATTCGATCACCTTCAGTCTCACGTAGGTGCCGGGTGGGACCGCCTCCTGGGCCTGAAGTGTCGGGGAGCACAGGACGAGTGTCGCAAGAATCGAAGGGATGTGCCGAGCCATGAGTGCCTCCTGGTATTCCCAATATGGCCCGAGGTACTCAAGCAGGTATCAAGCCGGAGTTAGTTTTCCTGTCCCATGCAACCCGATCAGGTGCAACGCCTCAGAGCGGCCCTCGGCCCCAGCTACCGCATCGAGCGTGAGCTGGGGAGCGGCGGCATGGCCACCGTCTTCCTGGCCGAGGACCTGAAGCACCGTCGGCCGGTGGCCGTGAAGGTGCTGCGGCCCGACTTGGCGGCGGCCATCGGGCCCGAGAGGTTCCTGCGCGAGATCGCGGTCGCGGCCACGCTGAACCATCCCCACATCCTGTCGCTCCACGATTCGGGCGATGCCGGCGGTTTTCTCTTCTACGTCATGCCGTTCATCACGGGGGAATCGCTGCGGCAGGTGCTCGAGCGCGAGCACCAGCTGCCGGTCGAACAGGCGATCGGCATCGCGCGGCAGGTGGCGGCGGCATTGGCGTACGCCCATGGACAGGGCGTGATCCATCGGGACATCAAACCCGAGAACATCCTGCTCCACGAGGGCGAGGCCATGGTCGCCGATTTCGGCATCGCGCTCGCGGCGACGGGGACGTCCGGCGAGCGACTTACCGAGACCGGCATGCTGGTCGGCACGCCCGAATACATGAGCCCAGAGCAGGGCATGGGCGAGAGGCCCGTGGATGCCCGGAGCGACGTGTACAGTCTCGGCTGCGTGCTGTACGAGATGCTGGCAGGTGAGCCGCCGCACACCGGTCCCACGGCGCAGGCGGTGATTGCCAAACGGATGACGGATCCCGTTCCAGGCGTGCGCCGCCTCCGGGAGGGGGTCACGACGGCCGTCGATCACACAATCTCCAAGGCCCTGGCCCGTGCTCCCGCCGACCGGTTCTCGTCGGCCGCGGCATTCGCGGATGCGCTGACGCACTCCGACGCCGCGCCGCCGCACGCCGGATCGGTTGCCGTACTGCCCTTTCTGAACCTGAGCGCGAACCCCGACAACGAGTACTTCGCCGACGGCATCACGGAGGACGTGATCGCCCAGCTGTCGAAGATCCGCGCGCTCAAGGTGATCTCGCGCACGTCGGTGATGCCGTTCAAGAGACGGGACAAGAGCCTGCGCGACATCGCCGCCCAGCTCGAGGTGGCGACCCTGCTCGAGGGCAGCGTGCGGCGCGCCGGGGACCGTGTGCGCATCGTGGCGCAGCTCATCGACGCCGCAACGGACCAGCACCTCTGGGCCGAGACCTACGACCGCCAGCTCACCGACATCTTCGCGATTCAGACGGACGTCGCAGTCCAGATCGCGACGGCGCTGCGCGCGGAGCTCTCGCATGAAGAGCGGGCCCGAATCCATGCTCCGCCGACGAGCGATCTCGGGGCCTACCAGCTCTTCCTCCAG
The DNA here is from genome assembly GCA_041498155.1 of Gemmatimonadota bacterium. Taxonomy (GTDB): domain Bacteria; phylum Gemmatimonadota; class Gemmatimonadetes; order Gemmatimonadales; family GWC2-71-9; genus DASTHG01. The sequence goes on from JBGQHV010000012.1 coordinate 22,533, forward strand.
GGCCGGGCCTGGTATCGCCGCTACACCGAGGAGGGCATCAACAAGGGGATTGAGTACTTCCACCGCGCGATCTCCGCGGACCCCGGTTATGCCATGGCGTACACGGCCGTCGCGGTCGCCTACGGGGAGCTCATTTCCACCGGCCAGGGAGGCCGCGGGGTGCGGCCTGACGAAGCCCACGAGCGGGCGAGACAGGCGGTGGAAAAGGCGCTGACCCTCGACCAGCGCCTGGGGGAGGCCCATGGGGTGTTGGCGTTGCTCAAGTTCATCTGGGACTACGATTGGGTCGGCGCCGAGCAGGAGTTCAAGCTCGCGCTCGAGCTGAGTCCCGGCGGGGCGGACATCTACGATCACTACGGGTGGTTGTGCGGCGCCCTGGGGCGTTACGACGAATCCTACGCCCTCGTGAAACGCGCGCAGGAGCTCGACCCGCTGACGCATCGCGCCGACGTGGCGTCGGCGCTGCTGCGGGCGGGACGATATCCCGAGGCGCTGGAGCAAGCGCTCCGCAGCGTCGAGTTCGACCCCCAGTACGCGAGAGGACGCGCGACCCTGGCGTGGGCGTACATCAAGAACGACAGGCTCGACGAGGGAATCGCCGAGCTGGAGCAATCGGTCGCGCTCGCCCCCGAAGACACCATGCTTCTGGGCCAGCTCGGGGAGGCCTATGCGGTGGCCGGACGGAGTGCCGAGGCGCGAGACATGCAGCGCCGGCTGGAGGAGCTCTCGCGTCAGCGGTACGTGAGTCCGTATCACTTCGCGTACGTCCCGGCCGGCCTCGGCGACGCGGAAACGACGATCGACTGGTTGGAAAAGGCCAGCCAGGAGCGGGCGGGCGGGATCTACGGCATCAAGGGATCATTCTTGTTCGCCGACCTGCGCGCGCATCCCAGGTTCCAGGCATTGCTGAAACGGATGAACCTCTCCCCCTGAGCGTCAGCGGTAGCCAGCCGCCTGCAGGCTGAACAGCTCGGCGTACAGCCCGCCCCGCGCCACGAGTTCCTCGTGTGTCCCCTGGTCCATGAGCTCACCACCCTGCAACACCAGGATCCGGTCCGCCATGCGGACCGTCGAAAAGCGGTGCGAGATCAGTACCGCCATCCGCCCCTTCGTCAGCTCGGCGAACCGGAGGAACACCTCGTACTCGGCGCGCGCGTCGAGCGCCGCGGTGGGCTCGTCCAGGATCAGCACCTGCGCTTCGCGCAGGTAGGCGCGCGCCAGCGCGACCTTCTGCCACTCGCCGCCCGAGAGCTCGACCCCGCCGTCGAAGCGGCGGCCGAGCATTTGGCCGTAGCCGCCCGGCAGCCGACCCGCGACGTCTTCGGCGCGGCTGCGGCGCGCCGCTTCGTGGATCCGGGCGTCGTCCTCCAGCCGCTCGATCTCGCTCACCCCGATGTTTTCCTTCAGGATGAAGTCGTAGCGCACGAAGTCCTGGAAGATCACGCCGATGTTGCGGCGCAGGCTCACGAGATCGTAGTCGCGCAGGTCCACGCCATCGAGCAGAATCTGCCCCTCGTCCGGGTCATACAGTCGGGCGAGCAGCTTTACGAGCGTCGTCTTACCCGCGCCGTTCTCCCCCACCAGCGCCACCCGTTCGCCCGGCCCAATGGTGAAGGTGAGGTGGCGCACGGCCCAGCGCTCCGATCCCGGATAGCGAAACCCGACGTCCTTGAACTCGAACCCCTGCCGGATGAGAGACGGCACGGGCTGGGATCCTGGGCGGGAGACGACCCGGGGCTGGACGTCGAAGAACGTGAACAGATCGCCCAGGTAGAGACTCTGCTCGTAGATGTTCGACAACGAGAGCAGGATGCGCTGGATCAGGTCGCGGCTCGCGCGGAACGAGCCCGCGAGGAACGTCAGCGAGCCGATCGTATAGCGGCCCAGCACCGTGAGGTAGATGATCACCGCGTAGGCGGCGTAGTACCCCAGCGTCCCCAACGTCACCAGCGCCGTCGACACCACGTTGCGCCGCACGGCGAGCTTCTTGTTCGCGTCGTAGAACTCGTCGGAGAGGCGCGCGTACCGGCCGACCAGGAAATCGGAGAGTCCGAACAACTTCACTTCCTTGGCCGATTCGTCCGACGCGCCCATGTAGCGCAGGTAGTCGAGCAGCCGTCGTTCCGGGGTCCACCGAAACAGCAGCGAATAGCCGAGCGATGCGTAGTGCGCCTCGCCGAGGAACGACGGCACCACCGCCACAGCCAGGAGCAGCAGCAGCCAGGGCAGCTGCACGAGGAGCACGCCCGCGAGCGAGGCGAGCGTCACCAGGTCCTGGGCGGTCGAGAGCAGCAGGGCGAAGAGCCCGATGCGGCCGACGGTCTGGCGCCGGGCGCGCTCCAGGTGGTCGTAGGTGTCGGCGTCCTCAAACTGGGCCAGGTCGAGCGTCGCGGCGTGCTGCATGAGGCGCACGCTGATGCGGTTCGCGAAGAGGTCGCCCAGGAGACTCTCGAGCAGGGACGAGGCGCGTGCCAGCGCCTCGCCGACGACGGCGATGCCGAGCTCGAGGGCGACCAGCCCGCCGAGCGTCCACCAGTCCATCGGGTGGCCGGCGTGCACCACGGCGATGGCGGCGATCACGCCGTCGATGATGAGCTTGCCGATCCACAGGACGGCGACGGGAATGACCGACCGGACGATGCGTAGCGCCAGGATCGCGACGGTGTAGCCGCGGTGCGTGCGGAACACCAGGCGCAAGAGCGGCGGCACGTGGCGCAGCGCTTCGAGCCGCTGGCCCCAGGTCGGGGGTTTCCCGTCGGGGCCGGAGCGGGAGGGGGGGAAGAAGCGCGGGGCGGTCACAGGGAGTGAAAGTTAGTCGCCCTCCCTGGGCGGCGTGGTCCCGACCGCACATGGCGCCGGCGTCCGGGGGTCCACACATTTGAGCCACGATGAGAGACGACGGATGATTCGAGGAGCAGGCGGGACCCCCGGTGGGGTGGGCACGTTCCTGGGCGGGGCCGCGATGGTCGTGGCCGGCGGCTATCTGTTGCTCACGCGTGTGACGGTGGCGAGCGGGGGCTGGTACCTGTGGGGCTATAACGCGTTTGGCCTCTCGCTCCTGCCGCTGCTCGTGGGGATCGGCGTGCTGTTCTTCAACGGCCGGTCCATTCTGGGGTGGGGACTGACCGGTGCCGGGGCACTGATCATCGTGGCCGGGATCCTCGCCAATCTGCACATCTACTTTCAAGCGACGTCGCTGTTCGACACGCTGATCATCCTCGGCCTGCTCGCGGCGGGGATCGGGCTCGTGGCGCGATCACTCCGCCCGCACCCGGCCCCCGCTGCCGGAGCAGCGAAGACGCAGGACTGACCCTGTGCTCCCGCTGCCCATGCGGTTCGCGACGCTGGTTGGTCTCGCCGTTGCTGTGACGGGCGCGACGGGCGGGAGTCCGGTCTACTGGGGCAATGCGTCATCGCAGCACGGTGAGGTGTGCCTCGATCTACCCGCCGGGCTGATCGATTGGCGGTCGCTCGCCGTCCTGTCGCTGGGGCAGGAGCGCTTCGCGCATCCGAGTCCCGACGTGCTGCGCGCGGGGCTCGAGCCGGAGCTGGGCAACTCGATCTCCGTCCCCTTCGAGGCGCCCATCCCGGCGAGTGTGGGAGACCGGTTCTGGGTTGTGCTGTATCGCGGCGGCGCCGCACCCGTGATCCCCACGGTGCTCCGCGGGAACGTCACCTACTTCTTCGATTCGACGTTGACACTCACCGCCGAGCCGGTGGCGGGCGGCGTGGCGTGCGCCCCGGGCCGGACGCCCGAAGCGGCGGCGTTCTACGTGAGCGGCGCGACGCTGCGGGACCCGACGCTCGATGCGACGACGGTCACTCCCGTGGGACGAGACAGCTTCGCGATCTCCGTGGCCGGCCAGGAGCGTCGATTCCCCCGGCCGAGTTTTGCTTATCCCAAGGTGCTGCATGTAACCCTGTTTCGCAGAGATCCGAACGGCACGATCGCCCTGATCGAATGGGATCCCGGGGATGGCTCGAACTGCCAGTCGTCCTTCTCCCTGCTCATCCTCGGGTCCGCCGGTCCCCGCGAGCTGTTGGAGAACGGCTACGACTGCGACGTGTGAGCCGCGACCCTTCCGTCCCGTCGCGCGTCCAATCGCCACACCGTGGAGTGCAGATGAAATCACTCAATGTCCTGCTGCTCGCGCTACCGATGACCCTTGCCGCCCAACAGCCCGCCGACACGATCCGCGCCGGCCGGTTCGACAACGGCAAGATGTGGACGTTCGAGTATCCGCCCGACCGCTACTTTTCCGAGACGTACGGGTTCGCGGCCGACTCGGCGTGGTTCTCCCGCGCCCGGCTCGCGGCGCTGCGCCTCCCCGGGTGCTCGGCGTCCTTCGTGTCGCCCCACGGACTCGTGGTCACGAACCATCACTGCTCGCGCGAGGGGATCGTGGCTGTTACGAAGCCCGGCGAGCTGCTGCTCGATTCGGGGTTCGTGGCCCACTCGCTCGCCGACGAGCGGCGCATGCCGGATTTCTACGCCGACCAGCTGCTCGCCGTCCAGGACATCACGGATCAGATCCAGCCGGCGGTCGACCGGGCGACGTCCGATACGGCCCGCGCTCGGGTGCGGCGCGAAGCCGGCGCGGCTGTCGCCGCCCACCTCAAGACGGCCTTTGCGTCGCCGGGCGATTCGATCTGGGTGCAGGTGGTGTCGCTCTACAACGGCGGGCGCTACTCGGGGTACGTGTTCCGCCGCTTCACCGACGTCCGTCTAGTCGCGGCGCCGGAACTGCAGATGGGTTTCTTCGGCGGGGACCCCGACAACTTCACCTATCCGCGCTACGACCTGGACTTCTCGGTGATCCGGATTTACGGAGCCGACGGCAAACCGTACGAGACGCGGAACTGGTTCACTTGGGGGAGTCAGGGCGTCACGCCGGGCGACGCCGTGTTCGTGATCGGCAACCCGGGCTCGACCTCCCGCCTGAAGCCGATGTCGCAGCTCGAGTACGAACGCGCGGTGAGCGTGCCGGCGCAGGTGAATTTCCTGTCAACGCGTCTCGACGCGCTGCGCGCCTTCTACACCGCACATCGCGCCACCGGGGATTCGCTGGACATGCGTAACTGGATGTTCGGCGTTTCCAACAGCCTGAAGTCCTCGCAAGGGCGGTTCGGGGCCCTGCTCGACCCCGGGATCATGGCGCGGCGCCGCGATGCCGAGCGTCAGCTGGCCGAGAGCCTGACGGCGCGGCGCGACCTGAAGGACCGCTACGGCCGGCTGCTCGACCGCATGGCCGATCTGCAGCGCCGGAAAGCGACCTTCGCGGCCCCGTATCGCGCGTTCGCCTTCTTTCCAAGCGGCTTTGCGGGATCGGCGCTGGCGCGCCGCGCCCTCGACGCGGCGCAGATCGGGGGCGCCGGTGGCGACTCGGCGGCGGTGTTCAGCCGGCGCCTGCGCGCCGTCGGCAACCAGCCGCGTGAGCTCGAGCAGCGTTTCCTGACGCTCGAGCTGGGCGACATCGTCCGGGCCTACGGAGCGGCGCACCCGCTGGCGAAGGCCGCGCTCATGGGGCAGACCACTCCCGAGGCGGCGGCCGAGGTGTTGTTGAGCACTTCGGCCCTTGCCGACTCGGCCAAGGCCGACCGGACGCTTTCCGCCGGGCTCTCGACCGACGATCCGGCGCTCAAGATGATGGCCGTCTTGCTGCCGGCGATCCAGGCCTTCAACCGCGATTTCGGCGCGCTCACGACGGAGGAGCGCGAGCTGTCGAGCGACCTGGGCCGCGCGCACTTCACCGTCTTCGGAAGAAACGTTCCGCCCGACGGGACGTTTTCCCCGCGGATCGCCGACGGGGTGGTCCAGGGATACGCCTACAACGGCACGCTGGCCCCGCCGTTCACGACTTTCTACGGGATGTACGACCGCTTCCGCGCCAACGGCCCCGGCAGCGAATGGGATCTGCCGTATCGCTGGCGCACGCCACCTCCGGGGCTCGATCTCGGGACGCCGCTCGACTTCGTGTCCACCGCCGACACCTACGGCGGCAACTCGGGGAGTCCGGTCGTCACGCGGGACCTGCGCATCGTGGGTCTCAACTTCGACCGCAACATCGACGCGCTGGTGCGCGACTACATCTATCTCCCCGAGCGCGGCCGCAACGTCATGGTGGACGTGCGCGCGATCCAGGCGGCGCTCGCGACCGTGTACGGGGCGCGCCGCATCGTCACGGAGCTCACGACCGGGCAGCTGGGCGAGAGCGACGCTCCCTAGCCGGCGGCCCGGAGTGCCGCCAGCGCCTCCTCGCTCGCCTCGAAACCGTCCGGGCGCTCGGGCGCGGTTGCACCCGCCGCGAGCAGCGCCTCGACGACGCCCGCGTAGTCGCCGGTCTGGCGGTGCCAGCTGTGCCCGGACCCGTGCAACGCCCAGCCGAGCGAGTTCAGATCGTGGTCGTCGCCCTTCACGTTCACCGCTGCGTGGTGCCGTAACAGGTCCCGCACCATGTCCGCGTTGCCGTGCCACGCGGCCCAGTGCAGCGAGGTGCCGCCGTGCTGGCCGCGCACGTCGGTCGGCCATCCCGCAGCCAGCATGAGGCGCACGGCGTTGCCATTGTTGCTCTCCGCGGCGCTCACCAGCTTCTGCCGGTCGTCGTCGGTCAGGGTGCGGGCGAGATCGGGGCGGCTCACGAGCAGTCGGGTGAACAGCGCCTCGTCTCCCAGCTCACACGCCAGGCCCAGTTTCATTTCTTCCGAGCTGCGCTCGAGCAGCAGGGCGAGGACGTCGTCGTGGCCGAACTCCCGCGCGACGATATGGGCCGTCTTGTGTCCCCCCAGCGTCCAGATGTAGATCGTGCCCCCGCTCCTGGGGTTCCGCTTGGGGAACCAGCGCTCCGAGACGGTCATGCGGATCGCGGCGGGGTCGTCGTCGAGGTGTCGCCGGACACGCCCGAGATCACCGAGGGCCGAGACCATCAAGAGGTCCGTGTGGCAGCCGCGGCTCACGAGGTAGCGCGCCACCTCCTGGCGGCCGCGCACCATGTACTGCGCAGGCGTCGATTCGTGATCGACGTCGCGCGCATCGATGTCGGCGCCGTGGTCGAGCAGGAACGTCGCGACCTCGATGCTCGGCGCGAAGTGCCGGGGCGTCTGGCCGTCGCCGCCGCGGGCGTGTACCAGCGCCGGATCGGTTCGAACGAGCTCGGCCAGCGTATCCATCATCCCGAGGCGCGCCGCGGCGTGGACGTCCACCCGTGCCCCGCGCTCGATCAGGAACGGGGCGAGCCCGCGGTCGTCGTCCAGCACCCCGAAGCCGCCCGCCCACCAGTGGCTGCGCTGATTGATGTCGGCGCCCGCCTCGAGCAACACGTCGATCATCTTCCGGTTGGCCCACGGCATGGCCGCGAGCAGGGGAGTGGCGCCGAAGCTGCCGCCGGGGATCGGGTCGTTGATCTGGGCTTTCAGCACGGGGTGGTCCTGCAGCACGTGCCGCGCCGCGGCGGGGTCGTCCGCCGTGATCGCCGCCATCAGGTTCGCCGCCGGCTCCCCGCCGAGCGCGGTCGCCTCGACATGGGCCTTGAGTTTGGGCCAGCTCGCGAACCCGAGCTGCACGGCGAGCGCGTGCTGGGCGTCGGCGAGCTTGGGGTGCTCGGGCGCCGGACGCGAGAGCAGCGCGCGGTAGCGCTCCAGCGCCTGCGGGTTGCGCGCCTGGAGCCCGCGCAGCATGCGCTTGGCCTGTTTCTTCAGGTGTTCGAGATTCACAGACTCCTCCCTTCGTGGGCGCCCAGTGTCCGCCGCGTTGGGCTGAAGAGAGGTTGAATTGTGTGTTGCGGGCCTGCGCAGGTGGGATGATCCCTTCCCGCGGACGGGATGCAACCTGCATTGCAGGGTCTATTTTATCGAACCCCCGATTCGATGACAAGGATCATTTCTGCCACACCGCATACCCGTCCGCGCGCAGCTGCCTCGCCAGCACGCGCTCCATGCGCTGCGCGGAGGCGTACGGCAGCGGATTGAGCTCAGCGTACAGATCGGGTCGCAAGCGGAGGCCGTAGCGTCGCGCGTAGGGGTTGTCCTTCACACCGTAGCGGTGCCGCTCGAACCGCGTCGCGGGATCGAGCCCGGTCATCCCGACGTACAGACAGGGCTTCGCGGGGTCGTGGTGCGGATTGGCACGCCGAAACTTTATGTGCTGCAGCACGTCACGGGACAGCTCGATGACGTAGACGTGATGGCGGGCGGGGGGCGAACGGCGAGTGCCCATGGGACCACGAACTTAGCACCGGCTGTCGTGGACCGGTCTGCTACTCGGCGGATTGCTCCTGGGAGGAACCGAGATGGTACTCGACGGTCACGGGATGGCTCAGCCGAATCTTCAGGCGCTGTCCCCGCGACAGCACCAGGTGATCGCTCCGCGCCTGCCGGACCAGCGTGCCGAACCGGTACTGGTCGGTCCGGATCGCAACCTCGTCCCCGTCGACTTCGAGCTCCACGAACCGCAACCCGATCTCCGGCACTCCGGTGAGACGACTCCCTCGCTTTGCGTCCGTCACGATGCCGTGGATGACAAGGTCCGGCGGGATGGCTTCTCCGTCTGCCAGCCGCACCGGCTCGACCGTGCGCAGCTCGAATTCATCGCCGGGACGGCTGCGGGCGGTCGATATCTGGCTCTCCAACACCGCCACCAGCGTCGTGCCCGCCGGGATCGTCGCCGTCCGCTCGTCGGGATCGGTGTCCGAGGACGCCGCGGCGAGGATACCGGCCACCAGTGCGGCGGGAATCGCGATCCCAAGCGCCTTCATCGCGTTTGTCATGAGCCCTCCCACTCTCTACCTACCCCTTCGCCAATCGTTTGGAGGGTGCGTGGATCACACCTTTCCAGGCCAATGGACGGCCAGACCACCCCGGCGGTTGCACGAGGTGGCGTGACGAGGCTGGCCGTCCTCGGGGTATTGCGAACGGGAGGTGAATCGTGAACGGTCGGCGTGCGGCGTGGCTGGCGGTCGTGCTGGGCCTCGGGGCAGCATGCAGCGACGGGACATTCACGCCCCAGATCGATCTGGCGGCCGCCCAGTCGCGCTGGGAGGCCGCGGGCATCATGAGCTACGACTTCGACTTACAGGTGACCTGCTTCTGCGGCGCCACAGCCCTCGGCCCCGTGACCATCAGCGTGCGCAACGGCCAGCCCAGCAGGGTCGTGTCCACCGATAGCGGCACCGTCGTGGATAGCCTGTACTTCCAGAGCTATTTGACGGTGGACAGGCTGTTCGTCGGGTTGGGACGGATTCTGAGCGAGAGGCCCGCCGCGTTTACGGCGGTCTACGATGCCGGCCTCGGGTTTCCCGCGGACGTGTCCATCGACGGGGACGCTCAAGTCGCCGATGACGAGCTGCGGCTTCGCATCCTGAGCCTTCGGCCGATCGCGACGCCGCTCCGGTAGGCGAAACCTGGCGGGCTCCCCCCCGTACGGTCCGAATCCCCAGCCAGGTCAAGTCGTCGTGGATGACGAGATCATCTTCTTCACCCTGTTCGGTGCGGCGGCTGCCTCCGCGCTCCTGTTCGGCGCCGCATGGCTCCGTAACAGACAGCGCCTGACCCACCTGGAAAACCGGCTGTTGGAGTCCGGTCGCGTCCGCGGCGGGGACGATGCCGATCTCGAGGGACGGCTGAACGATCTGTCGCTGCGGGTGGCTCAGCTCGCGCGCGGCCAGGAATTCCTGCAGCACCTGCTGTCCGGCAAGCGCCGCCTGCCACAGTCGGGAAAGTCCTACGAGGTCACGCCGTCCTGACAACCACCCCCTTGTCGAACGGACAAGGTTTTCTTAGGTTGCTGCAACGGCAGTCCAACTTGTCCTGATCGAGGGTCACTTCTCGAGCATGTACACGCGCTATCGCACCTCACTGATGCTGCGCCGCCGGGCGTATCCGGGCCTCGTGTGCCGGACCGCGCCGATCGCAGAAGTCGGTGGGCGTATTGCGTCCGGCGCCGCCGATTCGAGGAGACGAGCACCCTAGAAGTCCGCGATTCCATTGTGTGATCCGGCCTTCCGGGTGCTCCCAGAGACCCGGAAGGCCTTTCTGTTGGGCACCATACGAGGATCACGCTGATGGACATCGAGCTGCAACACACGAACGAAGCGATCATCACTCGCTACACCGACCAGCCCGTCCGGCTGCCGGCGGAGCTGCGCCAGGCCATCGAGGAGCGCTGGGACGGCGCGCCGGTGCAGCTGTACGCGCTGGCCGATCTCGATCAGGCGCTGGCGCTGGTGGAGACCTGGGTGGCGCTCGGGCCCAACCACCTCGCGACCGCGCGCCGCAGCGGCGAGCGGTGGCTCATCGAGAGCGTGTGGCGCTCGCGGGTGGAGGCGGTGCGCGAAGCCCCGGGCCTCTCCGCCTCGACGCTCACGGTCCTGGGGCGCCCCGGCGACCCAGCGCTGCTCGTCGTGCGCTACACGCACCGCCAGCGGCGCGCCTTCGAAAACCTCCGGTTCGTGCTCGAGGAGGCGATCGCCGGCCGCGTCATCCCGTCCCCCGACGCGGACCGCGAGTACGCCGACGGGGTGGCGCGGCCGATCCGGGACGCGCAGGCACTTGTCGCGGGGCAGCGCGTCGCGGTGATCCGGCGGCTGCTCGGGTACCTCACGCCCTACCGGCGGCGGCTGACGCTCGGCATGAGCGCCGCGGCGGTCATCACGCTGGTGAGCCTCGTGCCGCCGTACCTCGCCGGGTACCTGATCGACCGCGTGATCCGGCCGGCACAGCAGGGCAGTCTGCCGCTCGCGCGGGCGGGCTTGATCGCGTGGGTGGCGGTGGGCGCGATGGCGCTCGTGTACCTCGTGCGTCAGGGCGCCGCGCTGGTGCGCCTCCGGTTGATGGCGATCCTGGGCGAGTGGGTGGCGCGCGACCTCCGGGCCGAGCTGTACGAGCACATCCAGCGGCTGTCGCTCGCGTTCTTCTCACGCAAGAAGACCGGGAGCCTGATCACGCGCGTGTCCGCCGACACCGACCGGCTGTGGGAGTTCCTGGCCTTCGGCGTGGTGGACGTGTCGCTCTCGCTCGTGATGCTGGCGGGGCTGTCGGCGGTGCTGCTCTCGCTCGACTGGCGGCTGGGGCTCGTGATGACACTGCCGGTCCCACTGTTCTGCTGGCTGATCTACCGCCACGGCGAATCGATCAACCGGCTGTTCATCCGGGCGTGGCGCAAATGGTCCCGGGTGTCGGACGTCCTGTCGGACACGATTCCCGGCATCCGCGTCGTGAAGGCGTTCAACCAGGAGGACCGCGAGATCGCGCGCTTCGGTGAGCGCAACGAGGACGTGACGGCGGAATTCAACCGCATCCACCACATGTGGACCGGATTCTGGCCGTTCCTGATGCTCGGCGTGCACACGATGACGGTGCTGGTGTGGGTGTTCGCGGTGCCCCGGCTTCTGGGGACGGGCGTCGCGCTCCAAGCGGGGACGTTCGTGTCGTTCCTGCTGTACACGACGATGTTCGTGGCCCCGATCGAGATCATCGGCCAGATGGCGCGGACGATGAACCGGGCGACGACCTCGGCGCACCGCGTGTTCGAGGTATTGGACACCGAGCCCGAGGTCCGGGACGCGGCAGCCCCGGTACGGCTGGAGCCGGTACGCGGCCGGGTCACGTTCGAGCACGTGACGTTCGCCTACGACGGCGTCCGGCAGGTGTTGAAGGGCGTCAGCTTCGACGTGCTGCCCGGCGAGCTCATCGGACTCGTCGGCAGCTCGGGCGGCGGAAAGTCGACGATCGTGAACCTGATGGCGCGCTTCTACGACGTCACGGGCGGCGCGATCCGGATCGACGGCGTGGATCTCCGGCGCCTCGATACAGGGCACTTCCGGCGTCAGATCGGGATGGTGCTCCAGGATCCGTACCTGTTTCATGGCACGGTGCTGGAGAACATCCGGTACGGCCTGCCGGAGGCGGCGCTGGACGAGGTGATCGTGGCCGCGCAGGCGGCGAACGCGCACGATTTCGTGTGCAAGCTGCCGCACGGCTACGACACGGTTGTGGGTGAGCGGGGACACACCCTCTCGGGCGGCGAGCGCCAGCGCGTTTCCATCGCGCGGGCGATCCTGCACGACCCGCGCATCCTGATGCTCGACGAGGCGACGAGCGCCGTGGACACGGAGACGGAGCGGGAGATCCAGCAGGCGCTCGAGCGGCTGATTGCCGGGCGCACGGTGTTCGCCATCGCGCACCGGCTGTCGACGCTGCGTAAGGCGTCGCGGCTGTTCGTGATCGAGGACGGGCGCCTGGCCGA
>JBGQHV010000013.1:0-33710 GCA_041498155.1 Gemmatimonadota bacterium
CGCAAGCCCGTGGGGGTTCGAGTCCCCCCTTCGGCATCAGTATCGCGGCATCCCCGGATCCACCTCCCTCGCCCAGGCATCGACACCGCCACGCAGACTGCGCGCGCCGGCAAACCCGGCGGCCCGCAGAATCTCGGCGGCGTGTCTGGAACGCAACCCATGGTGGCAATACGCGACAATGTCGGCGTGGCCATCCAACTCGCGCAACCGCGCCGGCAAAGCCCCCAGCGGGATGAGACGGGCGCCTTCCAGGTGCGTGATCTCCCACTCGAACGGCTCGCGCACGTCGAGCAGCAGCAGCTGGGGTTTGCGATCTCGTTCGGCCCGTAGCTCGGTGACACCGATCTCAAGCGCGTCCTTGGTCCCCCGTCCCCCGTCCTTCATTCCGCAGAAGGCTTCGTAGTCGATCAGCGCGGTGACCGTCGGATGCGGACCGCACACCGCGCAGTCGGGATCCTTGCTGAGCGTGATCTCCCGGAACTGCAGTTTCAGGCCGTCGAAGAGGAGCAGCCGGCCCACCAGCGAATCCCCCACTCCGGTCACCAGTTTGATGGCCTCGAGCGCCTGCAGGCTTCCGATGATCCCGGGCAGCACCCCCAGCACGCCGCCTTCGGCGCACGACGGCACGAGCTCGGGAGGAGGCGGCTCACGGTAGAGACAGCGGTAACAGGGCCCCCGCCGGGCGTCGAACACCGACACCTGGCCCTCGAAACGCAACACGGCGCCGTACACGTTGGGCACGCCGAGCAGGACACAGGCGTCATTGATCAAATAGCGTGTCGGGAAGTTGTCGCTGCCGTCGAGCACCACGTCCCATCCATTCAACACCTCGAGGGCGTTGGTCGATGTGAGGCGCGCCGACACCATCTCCAGGCGCACGTGCGGATTGAGATCGGCGAGGCGCGCCCGGGCCGAGTCGAGCTTCGTCCGCCCGACCATCCCCGTACCGTGCAGGACCTGACGTTGGAGGTTGGAGCGGTCCACCACATCCCAATCCACGAGTCCGAGGGTGCCGACGCCCGCCGCCGCGAGGTACAGCGCGGCGGGGGAGCCCAGTCCACCAGCGCCCACGATCAGCACGCGGGCGGCTTTGAGCCGCTCCTGCCCCACGATCCCGATGGCGGGCAGCACCAGGTGGCGCGAGTAGCGAATCAGCTCCTCGTGAGAGAGCGGCAGGGGCTGCGGAGGGGGAGGCGCTGGAGTGCGAGCGGTCATCGGAACACGCCACCAATATAAACGCACTGCGGAAGGGGTCGTCGGACGACGGGGCCGGTGACCACGACGAGGGTCCCCGGCCCCGGGGGCGACAGCAGCCGCGCCTGCTTACTTCACCAGCAGCCCGACCACGATCCCGCCCACATTCATCCGGATGAGCCACGCCCAGAAGGTCGCATTGAGGAGCGGCCGGGCCTTGTCATACCACACGCCGCTGCCGAGCGTCGACAACGCGATGGTGGGCAGCCACAGCACGGTCGCGAACTCCATCCCGGCCAGCACACCGCCACTCGTCACCCACAGGCTCCCCATGAAGCGCTGGTACAGGTACGCGAGGATGACGCCGAACAGCAGCGACAGCGCTGCGGACTTCACCATCATCGGACCCATGTTCACCGGCTGGCCGGCCGGGGGCGGCGTGACGTACAGCTCCATCCCCTTGGTGAACACCTTGCTCCACAGGAAGAAGTCGGTGAACCACACCGCGACTCCGGCGATCAACCCTGCAAGCCACCAGCTCATGTGCGCGCCTCCAGTTGGGGGATGTTGCTCAACCGCCTCCGCCCACGCCCCGCACGCCGAGCTCCGTCATGGCGCGCAGGTCGAGCACCGCATCCAGCTCCTTCCCCTTCAGAATGCCCTTCTGCAGCAGCAGCTCCCGCACGGAGAGATTCCGCTCCACGGCTTCCTTCGCGAGTTTCGCCGCTTCGGCGTAGCCGATCTTCGGTGCCAGCACGGTCACGAGCGCCGGACTGCGGTCGAGCCAGTGCGCGGTCATCGCCTCGTCCGCCTCGATTCCCTCCACGCATCGCTCGGCCAGCACCCGGCTCGCCGAGGAGAGAATCCCGAGTGAGAGAAACAGGTTGTGGGCGATGAGCGGCATCATCACGTTCAGCTCGAGCTGGCCCGCCTCAGCGGCGGTCGCGATCGTCACGTCGTTCCCGATCGCCTGGAAGCACACCATGTTCACCATCTCGGCGACGGATGGGTTCACTTTGCCCGGCATGATGCTCGACCCCGGTTGCACGGCGGGCAGCCGGATCTCGGCCAGGCCGGTGCGCGGCCCCGAAGCCAGCAGGCGGATGTCGCTCGCGATCTTGCCGAGATCCACGGCGTAGGTCCGGAGGGCGCCCGACAGCGCGCTCGCGTCTCCCATCGATTGCATCAGCTGGACCCGGTCGGCACCCTCCCGTAGCTCGAGGCCGGTGATCGCACGAAGGTGCTTCACCATCAGCCCGGGGTAGGACGGCTCGGCATTCAATCCGGTGCCGACGGCGGTTCCGCCGATGCCCAGGTCGCGCAGGTCGTCGGCCGCGCGCCCGATGCGATCGCGATTGCGCTGCACGGTATGCCCATAGGCGGTGAACTCCTGACCCAGGCGGATCGGGGTCGCGTCCTGCAGATGGGTGCGGCCCGACTTTAAGATCCCGTCGAAGGCCGTGCCTTTGGCGAGAAAGGCCGCCGCGAGCCGGTCGAGCGCGGCCAGGAGCGCCGGGAGCAGGCTCAGGGCCCCGAGACGAATCGCCGTGGGGATCACGTCGTTCGTGGACTGGGCCATGTTGACGTGGTCGTTGGGGTGGACGGGCTTGTAGTCCCCCCGTTTGCCGCCCAGCAGCTCGTTGGCGCGGTTGGCGAGCACCTCGTTGCAGTTCATGTTGTGAGAGGTGCCGGCCCCGGCCTGATAGGGGTCGACGACGAACTGGTCGCGGTGGCGGCCCGCCAGAATCTCGTCGGCGGCGCGCACGATGGCGTCGGCCAGCGCCGGATCCAGCCGGCCGGTTTCGCGATGGGTCAGCGCCGCCGCCTTTTTGATCCAGATCGCCGCGTCCACAAACACGGCGTTGGGGCGCAGTCCCGAAATGGGGAAATTGAGGCGAGCCCGCTCCGTCTGCACGCCGTACAGCGCATCGGCCGGCACGGGGAGCTCACCTAGAGGATCGCGTTCGATACGCGTTGCGCTCATCGTCTCCACTCGCTCCGCCCGAGAGCCGTCGGTCTCAAACCAGGAATCGCCCATGGAATCCCAACATCCGGTGCAACACCTCGCGAGCCGCGCTGTCTTCGACCCGGTCCGGCCGACCAAGATCGACTGCTTTCGCTCGACGCGCCTGCTGGTCGGGCTGAACTGTCTCGAGCCCGGCCAGACCCAGCCGGTGCACGCCCACGCGGACGCGGACAAATTCTATTTCGTCGTATCGGGAAACGCGAGGTTCGTCGTCGGTGACACGACGAGCGACGCCGGGGCGGGCGATCTGGTGGTGGCGCCCGCCGACGTTCCCCATGGCGTGGCGCGCGTATTCGAGCGCACCGTGTTGTTGGTCGGTATCGCTCCCGCGCCACGCGGTTAGCACGTCACCCGACCGGACCAGCGCTGGGGCGCCGCTTCCTCGCCCAGCCGATCGTCACCAACTCGCGCGCCGCCCGCGTGCCGAGCGAATGCACCATCAGGTAGACGCCGATCCCGGTCAACAGGACGACCGTGTAGAAGCGCCACCACAGCAGCATCCGTACCCCCGCCGCGCCGAAGTCCCCGGCGAAGCCGGAAAGAAACGCCACCTCGATACCGCCGCCCCCGGACGGCAGCGGCACCACCAGCGGTGAGGCGAGCAGCGCGAGCGAGCCGAAGAACATCTGTCCGAACGACGGGGCATCGGCCACGCCCCACGCCAGCGCGGGCAGCACCATGGCCCGTGCCGCAAGGCTGATGACCGTGAGGGCTGCGTTGACCGCCTGCGCCCAGAGGGGCGCCCGCCGCACATGGGCGAGCGCCACACGCCATTGCCGGCGCACGCGGTGCCGGATCGCGCCCGCCCGGACGAGCCGCTGGGTGAAGTAGATGACCAGCAGCACCGCGAGCGCGGCCAGCTCGATCACGAGCAGGTCGCCGGCCACGTGGCGTCGCAGCCACGTCTCCGCGGCCGTCTTCCAGTCGGGGACGTAGTGCAACAGCAGCGCCACGAGCATCAGGAGGAACACCGGCCACTCCGCCGCGACTTCCACGCCGACCGCCACGAGGGCGGTCACCGAGCGCAGCCCAGCTTCCGTCAGCCCCGCGAAGCGCGCGGCCTCTCCCCCCAGGCGATTCGGCGTCAGGGTCGAAGCGGCCTCGCCGTAGAAGTTGAGCCGCACGGCCGGCCAGAACCGCAGCGCGCCCCCCGCCGTCCAGGCGGCGAGCTGGATGCGCCAGGCCCGAACCGTCACATCGACGGCGAGCGCCACCACCGCGAGGACGTGGTTCACAACTCGTCCGCGGTGAAGGGCGGCCGCTCGAGCGTCACCGCCCGGCGCGGGCTGAACTGGCACGCGAGCCGCCAGCCCTGCTCCACCAGCGGACCCAACCGGAGCCGATCGGTCTTTCCGGCGGGCCACTGACCCTCCACGAGCCGCACGCGGCACGCCGTGCAGTTCCCGATGCCGCCGCAGACCGTCCGCAGCGGCGTCCCCGTCCCCATCGACAGCTCCAGCACCGTTGCCCCGGGGCGCGCGGCGACCCGGGAGCGCTCGGGGAGGAACGTGACGGTGGCTTCAGTCAGAGCAGTCGCCCAGAGGATAGATGAAGCCGCAGTTGGCGCAGGGGTTCTTGCAGCCCCACGGCTTGGGGCGCACTTCCGCTCCGCAGCGCAGACACGTGGGGCGAGGCCGGGTCCTAGGAGATGGGGAAGGCGCCGGTGAGGAACGGGTTGGTGCGGCGCTCGGCGCCGATGGTGGTTTGCGGTCCATGCCCACTGTACACGATGGTCGAATCGGGGAGAACGAGCAACTCCCGCTCGATGCTGTCGATCAAGGTCTGGTAGTCCCCGCCGGGCAGATCGGTGCGGCCGATCGATCCCTGAAACAGCACGTCGCCCCCGAACACGACGCCCTCGCCCACGAGCGAGACGCTGCCGGGGGAATGCCCCGGCGTGTGCCGCGCGGTGAACGACAGCGCGCCGACGCGGGTCACGGCGCCGTGCGACCAGTCCTGATCGGGCGGCGGCAACGGCTCCGCCCGCAATCCAAACGCCGCCGCCTGTTGGGCCACGCGATCGTACAGCGGCCGGTCGGCGGGATGCACGATCACCGGGGCCCCGGTCGCGGCGCGCACGCGGGGCACGCCGAGCACGTGGTCCACGTGGGCATGCGTGATCCAGATGGCCACCGGGCGGGCCCCCGCCTGCTCGACCTTGTGAAGGATCAGCCCGGCTTCCTCGCCGGGATCGACGATGGCGCACTCGCCGGCGGCTTCGTCGATCACGAGATAGCAGTTCTCGACGAACACTCCGTTGGCGATTTGCACCACCTTCACGGGGTGGCGGCCCCCGCCGCCGCCGGGATCTTGCCCTGCTCCCGCAGCTGCGCCAGGTACTTCTCCACCGCGATCGCCGCGGTCGTCGCGTCCCCCACCGCCGTCGTGACCTGCCGGGTGAGCTGGCTGCGCACGTCGCCCGCGGCGAACAACCCGGGAATCGAGGTCATCATCCGCTCGTCGGTGACGAAATACCCGCTGGCGTCATGATCGACGTGGCCATCCACGAGGCCAGTGTTCGGCTTGAACCCGACGAAGATGAAGACGCCGCCGACCTTCAGCTGGCTGCGCGCGCCGGTTTCGCTGTCTTCGAGCTCCAGGTGATCGGTACCGCGCTCGGAGCCCACGATCTCCACCACCCGCTTGTTCCAGACCGCTTCGATCTTCGGGTTGGCGAAGGCCCGCTGCTGCAGGATCTTCGACGCGCGGAACCGGTCGCGGCGGTGCACGATGTACACCTTTGATGCATAGCGTGTGAGATAATCGGCCTCTTCGACGGCCGCGTCGCCGCCGCCCACGACCGCCAGCACCTCACCCTTGAAAAACGCCCCGTCACACACGGCGCAGTACGAGACGCCCTTCCCCGCGTATTCCTTCTCGCCCGGGACGCCCAGTTTCACTGGCGTGCCGCCGGCGGTGAGGATCACGGCCGGCGCGCGGTAGCGACGCTCGCGCGATGTCGTGACTTCGAACCAGCCGTCGGAACCCCGCCGCACCTTCTCGACCGTATCGGTGACGACCTCGGCCCCGAATTTCTTGGCATGATCGGCAAACTTCTGGGCCAGCTCCCAGCCTTTGACGCTCTCGAACCCGATGTAGTCCTCGATCAGGTCGGTGTTCAGGAGCTCGCCGCCCGGCGCCCCGCGCTCGATCGTGAGCGCCTTGAGCATCCCCCGGCCGGCGTACATGGCGGCGCACAGCCCCGCGGGGCCGGCGCCCACGATGATCACATCGTAGTTCTGTTGTCCGTCGTCACGCATCAGGACGAAATTCCAGTCGCGGAGGATCTCCCTCCCCCGCCAGGGCGCGCGCCAATGCGGCGCGGAACTGCACGGTATCGAATTCGACGCCCGCATGCTGCGGTCCGGCGAGCTTCTCGAGTGCCGCGGCTCCCACCACCTCCGTACCATGCCGGTTGCCGCGACCGAGGTGCAGCAGCGCCGCCGCGGCCTGGATCAGCCCCTGCCACGACCGCCGCTCCGCCTCGTCTATTATAGAACGCCAGACGGTTTCCAGCGCTTCATGGGCGTGCCAGTACTCCCCCGTGTTGAACAGCTCGCGCGCCTGCTCCAGCTGGCGCCGGCGGGCTTCCGGTGTCATGTGGCGATCACACCCCTGACGTCAGACGTCTGACGTCAGCCACTCGGCTGAGGGCCGATGCGCAGGACGTTCAGCGCCCCGTGACACGCGCTCACCGTGCCCACCAGGATCTGGACCGGGCCCGACGCCGCCGCGGCAGCGGCCACGATCCGCTCACCGTCCAGCACCGCATCGACCGCGAAGGTGCCGACCCCATATACGTGATGACGGCACACGAAGAGCGCGGGTCCCGCCAGGGACTCGCCCCGGGCCCGCAAGCGGTCCGCCAGGGCCGACACGGCGTCCGGCATCTCCCAGGATCGCGGCGCCCCGATCGCGGGACAGACGGCGGGCTCGATGCAATGCGTGGGACAGATCCAATCGGCGAAGGAGACGTAGCGGGTATGGTCGGCCGCCGTCCGGTCGTAGGGCGTGCCCAACGAGTCCGGAACCGGGACCACCTCGACGGCACGGCCGGGAAATCGGGAGCGCGCACGCCGCACCAGCCATTCGAACATCAGATGCGACATGTGCGGTGACGGCACGATGTAGTCGGGGGCATCCGGCGGCGCCGTGGCTCGCGCCTCGAACAGATATCGATCGAAGAACGCATCCCACTCACTCGTCACGAACGCCCGGTCCGCGGCCACGGGGAGCTCCAGGCGCGCCCGGCAGCGCTCGTCGCGATCCACAATGATGATCGTCCGGAACCGGGCCTTGTCACGTGCCTTGGCCTTGGCGAGCTGCGTGGCGTAGAACGTCCCGTAGCAGCCACCGCCCACCACCACGATGTCCCGCATCAGGGCGGGCGTGGGAGCATCGCTCATCGCACTAGGCGGCCGCCGTCCACCGGCACGATGATCCCGGTGATGTAGTCGCTGTCGAGCAGGAACAGGATGGCGCGGACGACGTCCGCGGGCGTCCCCAGGCGCCGCAGTGGCGTGGTCTCGGCGAGGTGTTCGCGGGCCTCGGCGGGCCAATCGTCCGGCGGGAGCACCGCGCCGGGGGCGACGGCGTTCACGGTCACCTCGGGCGCCAGGACCCGGGCGAGTCCCTGGGTGAGCATGACGACGCCCGCCTTGCTGACGTTCAGGGGGAGATACGCGGGCCACACCTCGAAGGCGGCGAGATCGGCGAGGTTGATGATCTTGCCCCGCACGCGCCGCAGATGCGGGGCGGCCCCTTGAGCCGTGAACAGCGCCGCCGAGAGGTTGAGCGCGAGCGCGTCATGCCAGTCCTCGGGTGTGATCGCATCGAATTCGCGCCGCACCATCACCGCCGCCGAGTTGATCAACACGTCGAGACGGCCGAACGCATCGACGACACGGCCGGGCAGCGCCCGGGCGGCAGCGGGATCGCGCAGGTCCGCCGCGAACGGCTCCCCGCGCCGACCGGCGTCCCGCACGGCCCGCAGCGTGGCCTCGGCCCCGTCGGCGGAGGTGTGGTGGTGCACCGCGACGTCGCATCCCGCACGAGCCAGTCCCGCGGCGATGGCGGCACCGAGCCGGCGGCCGGCGCCGGTCACGAGCGCCACACGTCCCGTGAGCTCCATCGATCAGCGGGCCGGGGGCAGCGCGACGAGGGGCAGGATCTGACCGGTCACCATGCGCGCCTGGTCCGACACGAGCCAGAGCACCGTGCGCACCACGTCCGCCATTTCGACGAACCGGGCGTCCGGTCCCATGTCCTGCTGGTTGGTGGACGTCCGGACGGCTTCCGGGGCCAGCGCGTTCACCCGGATGCCCTCGTCCCGCAGCTCGCGCGCCAGGGCGCGGGTCAATGCGGCAACGCCGCCCTTCGCGGCGGCGTACGCGGCGAGGTTGGGCTGCGGCTGCAGCACCGCGATGGAGGCGAAACAGACGATCGCCCCTCCGCCGCGGCGCCGCAGCGACGGCACAGCCGCCTGACAGACGCAGAACGCGGTGCGGAGGTTGATGGCGATTTCGCGCTCGAACGCCGCGATGTCGATGCCTTCGAACGGCCCGTAGCTGGTGAGTCCCCCCGCCACGTTGACCACGACGTCGAGACCCCCGAATCGAGCCTCGGCGAGTCCGACCGCCGCGCGCGCGGCCCGCGGGTCGGTCAAATCTCCGGGTGAAGAGGCGGCTTCCACCCGGGCGGCGGCGAACTCCCGCACCCGCTCATCCAGCATTTCGGCGCTGCGGTCGGCCAGCACGAGCCGGGCCCCGGCCGCCCCGAGACCGGCCGCGAGGGCGTGACCGATCTGTCCCACGCGCCCCACTCCGGTGATCAGCGCGACCCGGCCGGCGAGCTCAGCCGCCACGCCCGCCCGCCGCGAGTGCCGCGATGACGTCGTCCGGGGGCGGGGCGCCACGCTGGGCGAACCGCACGGCCCCGTCCTGCGCCACGAGGTAGACGGTGCGGGCGATTCCCGTACCGTCCTCTTTCAGCGCGTGATACGACCGGGCGACGGCCCGATCGGGGTCCGACAACAACGGGAAATTGAAGCGCATCTTCTCGACGTACTTCCGATGGCTGTCGGTGCTCGCCGGATTCACGCCGAGGGGCTGAATCCCGGCTCGCTCGAATTTGGTCATCTCATCGCGCACGGCGGAGAGTTGGCGGTTTCACCCAGGGGTGTTGTTGCCCGGATAGAACACCAGCATCACGTGCGTCCGTCGCAGTAGCTCGGTCAGACGGTAGGTCTTGCCGTCCGACGCCTGCGCCTCAAAATCCGGCGCCTGTGAACCGATCGTCAACACATCGCTCATGACGGGTTGCTCCGCAGGAGGTCGGCCTTCGCCTTCCGTTGTTCCAGCTCATCAAGCCATTCCATCGGTACCTGCATGCCACCCAGGGGGGCATGCGACAGCCCGCCGTTCGATTCCCCGTGCCAGTCCGAGCCGCCGGAGATGGCGAGATCGAGCCGCCGGGCCAGCTTGGTGAGCCGGGACTCCACGCGCGGCGCATGGCTCGGGTGACGCACCTCGATGCCGTCCAGCCCTTCGTCCTGGAGGGCGCGCAGCTGCGGCTCCTGGCCGCGATCGCCCAGGTGGGCGGCGAGGACGAGTCCGCCGACGCCGTGGACGAGGTCGGCCACTTCCCGCAACGCCGGCAGCCACTTCTCCACGAACGCCGGCCGGCCGCGACCTAGAAAGCGATCGAACGCCTCCTCGAACCCGTCCACCACACCGGCATCGACCAGGGCCCGCGCGACATGCGGCCGCCCGACCGCGCCGGTGCCCGCCTGGAAGGCGAGATCTTCGAGGTCGATTTCGACACCGAGCTGCTGGAGCTTCTCGATCATCCGGGTACCGCGCCGTTCCCGCTCCGCCCGCGCCTTCGCCAGGAAGGCTTCGAGCGCCGCGTCGCCCGTAGGCAGGAAATACGCGAGCAGGTGCAGCTCGCCCCACGGCGCGCGCACGCTGAACTCGCATCCCGCCACCACCCGTACGCCCACATCGTGGCCCGCCGCCGCGGCCGCCGGCACGCCGCTCACCGTGTCGTGATCGGTCAGCGCGATGACCGCGAGCCCGACGGCGCCGGCGCGCTGCACCACCGCTTCGGGGCTCGCCTGGCCGTCCGACGCGGTGGAATGACAGTGCAGATCAACGTGCGCCGTAGGCGCTCTCCGGGGCGGTCCACGCGGGTTGCGACTGGCGGAACAGCTCGAGCAGCTGGCGTTCGCCGAGCTCGTTCAAGGCGGCGTCGGTACGCCGGATGCCGGTGGGCGCGTAACGCGTGAAGCGACGCTTGCGCTCGGCCCCGGTGCCGAGCTGGAACAGCAGGCCGTACTGATCCTGGCCGTACACGGTCGGGTGCCCGGACGGGAACACCTCCCAGCGCTGGCCGTCCACGATGACGACGCGACGGGCCATGGTCAGGTCTCCGCCGGCGCTTCGTAGGAGACTTCGCCCCACAGCTCCCACGCATCGGGCGCGTAGGTGACCAGGCTCTGCAGGCGCTTTTCCAGCTTGGTCTCCTCGGGCAGGCGGGAGGCCTGCGCCCGGTGCGACATCTCGGTCGGGCTCTCCGAGAACTCGATGAACAGCCGGGGATCCTTGGCGTTGCGGAACACCCAGATGCGCTGGCCCCGCGCGTCGGCGAACTGGGCCAGCTCGCGCAGCGTGGCGAGATAGTCGAGCTCGTTGGCGGCCGGGACGCGCACGCGCGCGGCGGTCAGGACCTTCGGCATCGCTACATCTCCTGCTCGGGGAAGTCCTGCAGCATGGCCTTCACGTCGGCCAGATAGCGGTCGGCGTCGGCCCCATCCACCACCCGGTGGTCGTAGGACATGGTGAGCATCCCCATGGTCCGGATCGCGATCGCGTCCGAGCCGTCCTGGGTGACGACCTTGGGCCGCTTTTCGATCGTCCCGACGCCCAGAATGGCCACCTGCGGCTGATTGATGATGGGGATGCCGGCGTACGGACCGAAGCCGCCGGGGTTCGTGATGGTGAACGTGCCCCGCTGGATGTCGTCAGGCGACAGCCGCTTGGTGCGGGCGCGCTCGCCCAGATCGTTGATCGCCCGCGCGAGCCCCAGCAGCGACAGCTCGTCGGCGTGCTTCACCACGGGCACGATGAGCCCCCAGTCGAGCGCCACCGCGATCCCGATGTTGACGTCCCGGCGGTAGATCGTGCAGTCGCCGGAGACGGCGGCGTTGATGACGGGGTGCTTGCGCATGTGCGCGGCGCACGCTTTCGCGATGAAGGCGAGGTAGGTGAGATTCACCCCCCGCTCGGCATACGCCGCTTTGAAGCGGGCCCGCAGCAGGGCCACTTTGGCGTAGTCAATTTCGAAGAAGCTGGCCACGTGCGCCGAGACGCGGCGCGACATGATCATGTGATCGGCGGTGATCCGGCGGATCTTGGACCAGGGCTCGACGCGGTCACCGGGCCACGCTTCGGCCGCGGGGTGCTCGACTACCCCAGGTGTCAGGGGCCGGGTGCCGGGTGTCGGCGCTGCCGGTGCGGCAGGCGCCCGCTCGATGAAGCCCAGGATGTCCTGCTTCGTCACGCGACCGGCGAACCCGGTCCCCGCGATCTGCGAGATGTCGAGCTGATGCTCGGACGCGATCTTGCGGACGAGCGGGGTCGAGCGGCGCCGCAGACGTTCCTCGGCTGTCTCCGCGCCGTCACCTTTGGGCGGGACGGGGGAAGTGGGACGGGGGACGGGGGCGGCCGAGGCCGCCACAACTACGGGCGCGGCCGGCGCAGGCTTCGCCGCCGGGGCGGGCTCAGCTTTGGGCGCGGGCGGCGCGCCGGCGGGTGCCGGAGCCGAGGCGGCGGCGCCCTTTTCCGTCTCCAACACAGCGACGAGGGTCTGCACCGGAACGGTCTGGCCTTCCTGCACCTTGATGTCCACCAGGGTGCCGGCCGTGGGCGCCGGGATCTCGGCATCCACCTTGTCGGTCGAGATCTCGAACAGCGGCTCGTCGCGCTTCACCTCGTCGCCGAGCTTCTTGAGCCACTTGCTGAGGGTGCCCTCGGCGATGGATTCGCCCATTTGGGGCATCAGCACGTCTACGCGAGCCATGATTGCTCCTTGGAACTCAATAGGCTGCGAGCCATCTCGCCGCCTTCACGATATCCTCCGTCTGCGGCAACACGAAATCCTCGAGCGTCGGCGCGTACGGCAACGGCACGTCGTGCGCCGTCACCCGCATGATCGGTCCGTCGAGCCACTCGAAGGCCCGCTCGTTGATCCGCGCGGTGATCTCTCCCGCCAGACCGCCAGTGCGGGTGTCCTCGTGCACGATGAGCACCTTGCCGGTCTTCTTCACCGTAGCGACGATCGCCTCGTCGTCCAGCGGCAACAGCGTCCGCAAATCCAGCACCTCGACCGATGGACCGTCCTGCGCGAGCTGCTCGGCCGCCTCGAGCGCCTTCCAGACGGTGGCGCCGTAGGTGATGATCGACAGGTCCTTCCCTTCCCGCGCGATCCGCGCCTGACCGATCGGCGTGAAGATCTCCTCTCCCTCGGGGAGCGTCTCCTTGATGCGGCGATACAGCCACTTGTGCTCGAGATAGATGACCGGGTCGTCGTCGCGGATCGACGCCTTGATGAGACCCTTCGCGTCCCGCGCGGTGGCCGGGTACACGATCTTCAATCCCGGCGTGTGCAGGAACGCGGCTTCCGGATTCTGCGAATGGAACGGGCCGCCCCGCACGTAGCCGCCGCAGGGACCCCGCACCACGATCGGGGTGGCGAGCCCGGCACGGTAGCGCGCGGTCGCGACGTAGTTGGTCAGCATGTCATAGGCGCAGGAGATGAAATCGATGAATTGCATCTCCGCGACCGGACGCATCCCCATGTGCGCCGCTCCGGCGGCGGCCCCGACGATCGCCGCTTCCGAGATCGGCGTATCGATGACGCGTGCCGCGCCGAACTTCTTCTGGAAGCCGTCGGTCACCTTGAACGCGCCGCCGTACGCGCCGATGTCCTCGCCCAGCATGAACACGCGCTCGTCGCGCTCCATCTCCTCCGACAGGCCCTGGCGCAGCGCCTCGAGAAACGTCACTTCGGCCATCAGGCCCCCCGGAACCAGAGACGCTCGGCCACCGGCGGGTGCGCGTACACCCCGGGCAGCGCGGTCTCGGGTTGTGGCAACGGCTCGTTGACGCAGGCGTCGGTCGCCTGATCGATTTCGTCCTTCGTCGCGCGGTCGATCTCCGCCAGCTCGGACTCCTCCGCCCAGCCGTTCGCCAGCAGCTGTTTCACGTACCGGTCCACCGGATCGTTCTCGACCGCCCAGCGCTCGATCTCCTCCTTGGGCTGGTAGGACTGGTCGTCGTGCTCGGCGTGGCCCTTACGGCGATACGTCTTCACCTCGATGAAGTGCACGCCCTTGCCCCGCCGCGCCCGCTCCACGGCGTACCGGGTCGCCGCGTAGACGGCGAGCACGTCGTTGCCGTCCACCGTGACGGCGTGGATCCCGTAGCCCTTGGCCTTGTCTGCCAGATCTTTCACCGCGTACTGTTTCTCCGGCGGCGTGGTGTAGGCCCAATGGTTGTACTCGGCGATCATCACGAGCGGGCAGCGCTGCACCGCCGCGAAATTCAGCCCCTCGTGAAACGCGCCCGTGGAGGTGGCACCATCCCCGACGTACACCAGGCCGACGCGCGGCTCGCCGCGCATCTTGAAGGTCAGGGTGATCCCGGCCATGACGGGCACCATGTCACCCAGGTGGGAGATCTGGCCGAGGTAGCCCTTTTCCAGGTCGTTGAAATGCAGGTTCAGCTCGCGCCCGCCCGTGGGGCTCTCGGCTTTGGCCATGTACTGGCGCAGGATCTCGATCGGCCTCGCCCCCATCACGAGCATGGAGCCGAGGTTACGGATGAGCGGCGAGAGGATATCGCGATGCCGACCCCGCTCCAGCGCGTACGCCGAGGCGACCGACTCCCCCTCCTGCCCGAGGGAGCGGAATAGCCCCCCGATCACCTTGCTCTGGCGGTACAGGGCGACCAGGCGCTCCTCCAACACCCGGGTGAGCCGCAAAAACCGGTACATCTCGAGCAGCTGAGGCCGCTCGAGCTCGGCCGGGATGGCCGGCGTTTCCGACCGGGTGTCGGGTACGGAGTTGGGAGGCATCGGCTAAATTATAGTGGGCGGGAAAGTTGGCTCTTGGGGAGAGGCAAATCAAGCTATGACGGAAGGAGTCCGCGGATGGCCAGCGCGAAGCTCAAAGTCACCGGGATGACCTGCGGGCACTGCCAGAAGACGGTCGAGCAGGCCCTGAAGGGGGTCAGCGGCGTGTACTCGGCGGTAGTGGATCTCCAGGACGGCGAAGCCGAAGTGGATTTCGATGACGACTCGGTGACCACGATCCGGCTCGTCGCGGCGGTGGTCGACGCGGGGTACGGCGCGAGGCTGGCGGGGTGACCCGGGTCAGTACGCCCCGCGTACCTCGTGGGCCGGCTCGACGCGGCGATGCACTTCCGCGAGAAACCGCTTCGCCACCTTGTCGAGCTCGGATTCGCCCACCTGATCCGTCTGGACGTCGATGAACGTATAGTGCCCACCCTCCGCTCTGGCCGAGATGGTCACCTTCCCCAATACGCCCCGGAACGCCAGGCGGCGCTCCGACTCCTCCGACGGCGCGAGCCGTGACCCGAAGTACGACTTCGCCGCCGACAGAACCTCCCCCGGCGGCAATGACGTCCTATGGAAGTATCGCATGTCATCTCCTCGCTGTCGTCAGGGCACCCACGCCGGAGTGTAGCGCCGCAGGCGCAGGCTGTTCAAGACCACACTGAGACTGGACCACGCCATCGCCGCGCTCGCGATCACCGGTGAGAGCAGGAGGCCGGTCACCGGGTACAGAGCGCCGGCGGCGATCGGGATGCCCAGAACGTTATAGAGGAACGCCCAGAACAGATTCTGCTTGATCGTCTTCAAAGTGCGCCGCGACAGCTCGACGGCGGTGACCACGCCGCGCAGATCGCCGCGGATCAGGGTGACGTCGGACGCCTCCATGGCGATATCGGTACCGGTCCCGATCGCGATCCCCACGTCCGCCTGCGCCAGCGCCGGCGCGTCGTTGATGCCGTCACCGACCATCGCCACGACCGTGCCTCGCGCCTGTTCCTTCTTCACGAGATCGGCTTTCTGCGAAGGCAACACCTCGGCGATCACGTCCTCGACACCCACCTCCCCCGCCACGACGAGTGCCGCCGGCCGCGTATCGCCGGAGACCATCCGCACGGTCAACCCGAGGGCCTTGAGCCGGGCGATGGCCTCCTTGGCGGTGGCCTTCACCGGATCGGAGATGGCGATCACGGCGTGCACCGTGTTGTTCACTACGACGATCACCGGCGTGCGCCCCTGGGCGGCGAGGCGGCCGGCGTCCTGGGCCAGGCTGCCGAGCTCGAGGCTGCGCTCGCGCGCGTGCCGGGCCGAGACGACCTCCACGATGCGGCGATCGACTGTGCCCCGGACGCCGCGCCCTTCCATCACCGCGAATTTCTCGACCGGGAGGAGCAGCACCATCCGGTCCTTCGCCGCCCGGACAATCGCATCGGCGATCGGGTGCTCGGACCGCTGCTCCACCGACGCCGCCCAGCGCAGCACCTCCGCCGCCGGGACCGCCGAGCCATCGGGCTTTCGCGCCGTGACGATGTGCGTGACGGCCGGCCGGCCCTCGGTGATCGTGCCCGTCTTGTCGAGCAGCACCGTCCGCACCTTGGACAGGCGCTCCAGCGCCGCGCCGCCGCGGATCAGGACCCCCTGCTCCGCGGCGCGTCCCGTCGCGACGAGAATCGCCGTGGGGGTGGCGAGCCCGAGCGCGCACGGACAGGCGATGATCAGCACGGTGACGAGCGCGATGGTGGCGAACAGCAGCGCGGGCTGCGGACCGAGATCGAACCAGAGCACGAACGCGGCCAGCGCGATGGCGATCACCACCGGCACGAAGACACCCGCCACCCGGTCGGCGAGGCCCTGGATCGGCGCTTTGGAGGCCTGGGCATCTTCCACGAGGCGCACGATCTGCCCCAGCGCGGTGTCTTTCCCCACGCGCGCCGCCCGGAAGGTGAAGCTGCCGGCGGTGTTGAGGGTGCCGCCGATCACTTCATCGCCCGGCTTCTTCGTCACCGGCATCGGCTCGCCCGTGAGCATCGATTCGTCGACGGCCGACGACCCCTCGGTGACGAAGCCGTCGGTGGGGACGCGCTCGCCCGGCTTCACGACGAGCACATCGCGCACCTCCACCGCGGCGGCGGGCACGTCGTGCGTGGTCGTGCCCCGGTACACATGCGCGATGGGTGGAGTGAGCGAGGCCAGCCGCCGGATCGCGGCGGACGTGCGACCTTTGGCGCGCGCCTCGAGCAGCCGGCCGAGCAGGATCAACGCGATGATGCCGGCGACCGCCTCGTAGTAGACGTCGGCGGGGAGGCCGGCGTGCGTGAACACCCCGGGCGCCAGCGTGGTCGCGACTGAATAGAGGAAAGCGGCGCCGGTCCCGACCGCGATGAGCGTGTTCATGTCGGCGGTGCGATGGCGGAATCCACTCCAGGCGCCGAGGTAGAACCGCCGTCCCGGCCAGAGCAGCACCGGCAGCGTCAGACCCCCGAGTATCAGCTTGAGTCGCGTCGGCTCGCTCGCGAGTCCGCCTTCGCCCCACGCGTGGCGCAGCCGGACGGCGAGCGGCATGAGCACGCGCCCCAGCAGATCCACCTGGCCGATGGCGCCGCTCGCGCCGCCGTGCCCGGCCATCAGCAGCATGGCGCCAAGCATCGTGAGCACGGCGACCGTCGCGGCGAGGGCGAGCTGCCAGGTGAGCGTCCGGACCTCCCGACTGCGCGCCAGCCGCTCACGCTCCACCGGATCTTCAGCCGCGATCGGCTCGGCCACCTGGAAGCCCGCGGTGCGCACCGCCTCTTCGAGCTGGTCGGCGGTCGTGATGCCGGGGACGTAGGTGACGGTGACCGCCTCGGTCGCCTGGTTGGCCGCGGCCCGCATCACGCCGGGGACCGCGCCGAGCTCGTGCTCGAGGCCGGCGGTGCTGGGGGCGTAGTGCAGGTCCACGATGGCGAAGGTCACGTTCGCCTGGCCGCATTGATACCCGGCATCGCGCACGGCCTTGGCGAGCCGGCCCACGCCCGTCTGCGCGTCGTCGTAGTCGACCGCCGCCTTGGCGGTGGCATAGTTGACGCTCGCCGCCGCCACGCCGGGCGTGGCGCCCAGCGCCTGCTGCACCGTCTGGGCGCAGGCAGCGCAGCTCATGCCTTCGATCGGGAGGATGATGCGCTGCTTAGCCATGAGTGCGATGGGGCGTCGGGGCGGAGCGCCGGTCGCCCGGCGGCTCGACCACGAGCAGCCCCTTCAGCATCGACATGCCACAGCGAAACGGGTACTCACCCGGCTCGGACGGCGTGAACTCGATGGTCGTGGTTTCGAACGCGGGCAGCCGGCGGTCGATCCCGAAGTGCTCGAACACCACCCGTTCCGAGCAATCCGCCGTCTCGTCCCGGTAGAACTGCAGCCGGACCGGCTTCCCCGCCTGCACGAGGATCGTGTCTGGGGAGTATCCGCCCTTCACCGTCACGGCGATCTCCTGCACGCCCCGCACCAGGCGGCTGGCCATGGCGGGGCGGTGCGAGAGCAGGAAATACCACAGCACCCAGACGATGGCGGCGACCCCGAGCGCGGTGACGACGATCTGCGCCGCGGTCATTGCCGCCTTACTCGGCCTCGATGCGCATCCGGTAGAAGGACCGCCACACGAACACGACCGAGATGGCGAAGAACAGCGCGGCGAACACGTGCGACACACCCGCGCCGCGCTCGGCCGTGAGCGAAACGGCCAGCTCGACCGCCAGCAGCCCGAACAACGTGGTGAACTTGATGATCGGGTTGAGGGCGACCGAGGACGTGTCCTTGAACGGGTCGCCCACCGTGTCGCCCACGACCGTGGCCGCGTGCAGCTCGGTGCCTTTCTGCTTCAACGACGTTTCCACGATCTTTTTGGCGTTGTCCCACGCCCCACCGGCGTTCGCCATGAAAATCGCCTGGTACAGGCCGAACAGGGCGATCGAGATCAGATACCCGATGAAGAAATATGGCTCCACGAACGCGTAGGCGAGCGTAGCGAAGAACACGGCGAGGAAGATATTGAACATCCCTTTCTGCGCGTACTTGGTGCAAATCTCGACCACCTTTTTCGAGTCGGCCACCGAGGCCTTGGCCGCACTGTCGAGCTTGATGTTCGCCTTGATGAACTCCACGGCGCGGTAGGCGCCCGTCGTGACCGCCTGCGTCGAGGCCCCGGTGAACCAGTAGATCGTGGAACCGCCTGCGATCAGGCCGAGCAGGAATGGCGGGTACATGATCGAGAGATTCGTCATGAGATCGGCCTGGAGGCCATGGGTGAGCGTCACGATGATCGAGAAGATCATGGTCGTGGCTCCCACGACCGCGGTGCCGATGAGCACGGGCTTCGCCGTCGCCTTGAACGTGTTCCCCGCCCCGTCGTTCTCCTCGAGATTCTCCTTGGCCCGATCGAAATCCACGTCGAAGCCGAAGTCCTTCTTGATCTCCGCCTTGGCCCCCGGCAGCTGCTCGATGGTGGACAGCTCGAACACGGATTGCGCGTTGTCGGTCACCGGCCCGTAGGAATCCACCGCGATGGTGACCGGGCCCATCCCCAGGAATCCGAATGCCACAAGCCCGAAGGCGAACACGGCAGGGGCGACCATCAGGTTCACGAGGCCCGTGGTGCTCACGCCGTACGCGATCGCCATCAGCAGCAGCATGGCGAGGCCCAGCCAGTAGGCGCTGAAGTTCCCCGCGACAAACCCGGAGAGGATGTTCAGCGAGGCGCCCCCCTGCTTCGAGGAGGTCACGACCTCCTTCACGTGCGCCGAGTTCATCGAGGTGAACACCTTGACGAGCTCCGGGATGACCGCGCCCGCGAGAGTCCCGCAGGTGATCACGGTGGACAGCTTCCACCACAGCGTCGGGTCCCCGCCCAGGTTCGGGATCAGGAGCCGTGACGCAACGTAGGTCAAGCCGATCGACACGAACGAGGTGAGCCAGACAAGCGTCGTGAGCGGGGTCTCGAAGTCCATCCGGGCGACGTTCGCGTATTTCGCCCGGGTGATCGCGGCGTTGATGTAGTACGAGAGCCCGGACGTCACGATCATGATGATGCGCATCATGAAGATCCAGACGAGCAGCTGGACCTTGACCAGCGGATCGTGCACGGCGAGCAAGATGAACGTGATCAACGCCACGCCGGTGACGCCGTAGGTCTCGAAGCCGTCGGCGCTCGGGCCCACCGAGTCGCCCGCGTTGTCGCCGGTGCAGTCGGCGATCACACCGGGGTTGCGGGCGTCGTCCTCCTTGATCTTGAAGACGATTTTCATCAGGTCGGAGCCGATGTCGGCGATCTTGGTGAAGATGCCGCCCGCCACGCGCAGCGCCGCCGCCCCGAGCGATTCGCCGATCGCGAAGCCGATGAAGCAGGGGCCCGCGTAATCGCCCGGGACGAAGAGCAGGATGATGAGCATCATGATGAGCTCGACCGACACCAGCAGCATGCCGATGCTCATCCCCGCCTTGGTGGGGATCTCGTGGCAGGGGAACGGCTTGCCCGTGAGGCTCGCGAACGCCGTGCGCGAATTGGCGAACGTGTTGACGCGGATCCCAAACCAGGCGACGCCGTAGCTGCCCGCGATGCCGATCAGACTGAACGCCAGAATGATGGCGACCTTGCCCGCCGGATAGCCGTGCACCACGGCGCCGGTCGCGTCGACCGTCGTCGCGAGCCCGCCGAAGTACACCGCCGCGATGGTGCCGATGAAGACCCACAGGATCAGCAGGAACTTCCCCTGCGTCACGAGATAGGTCTTGCACGTCTCGTAGATCAACTCCGAGATCTCGCGCATCGACGCGTGCACCGGGAGGTTCTTCAGCTGGGTATAAATGACCAACCCGAACAGGAGGCCCAGCGCGCAGATCAACAGCCCCCAGACCAGGAGGCTGTGGCCATTGATGCCGCCCAGGAACGTGGCCTGGTGCAGGTCCGGCAGCACCAGCGAGGCTTCTCCACCCCCGGCCTCGTGACTCGGCGCCTGCACGGCCGGGGCGGGCGTGCCCTGAGCGGCAGCCAGACGCGCGCCCGGACCGAGGGCGACACTGAGGCCGAGCGTGACCAGCGCGGCGACGGCGAACCTGCGGAATGCGTCACACTTCGCGAGCATCAGAGACGGTCTCCTGGAAGGAATCGGACTCCGGTTACTTCTCACCGTATTCGTAGTATTCGACACCCAGATGGGTGATCTGGGCTTCGCCCATCAGCCACCGGAGGGTGTTCTTCAGTTTGGTCTGCTGGATGAAAAGGTCGTGCTCGGGATAGAGCCCCGGAGCGGTCTGGGGGCTCTTGAAGTAGAACGAGAGCCACTCCTGCACGCCCGAGAGTCCGGCGCGCTGCGCCAGGTCGAAGAACAGCGCGAGGTCGAGCACGATCGGCGCCGCGAGGATCGAATCGCGGCACAGGAAATCCACCTTGATCTGCATCGGGTAGCCGAGCCACCCGAAGATGTCGATGTTGTCCCAGCCTTCTTTGTTGTCGCCGCGGGGCGGATAGTAGTTGATCCGCACCTTGTGGAACACCTTGCCGTACAGGTCGGGATACACGTCGGGCTGCAGAATGTACTCGAGCACCCCGAGCTTCGACTCTTCCTTCGTCTTGAACGACTCGGGATCGTCCAGCACCTCGCCGTCCCGATTGCCGAGAATGTTCGTCGAGTACCAGCCGGCGAGCCCGAGCATCCGCGCCTTGAACATCGGCGCGAGCACGGTCTTCATCATCGTCTGCCCCGTCTTGAAGTCCTTGCCGCCGATCGGCAGGCGCTTCTCTTCGGCAAGTCGCTCGAGCGCCGGGATGTCCACGGTGAGATTTGGCGCGCCGTTGGCGAAGGGGACGCCCTCCATCAGCGCGGCCCACCCGTACAGCATCGACGGCGCGATGGACGGGTCGTTCTGCTCCATCGCCTTCTCGAACGCCGCCAGCGTCTGGTGCGCGGGCCCGGGAGTGATGAACACTTCCGTCGAGGCGCACCACACGAGCACCAGCCGGTCGCACCCCGCCCGCTTCTTGAACGCGCGGATGTCCTCGCGCAGCTGCTCGGCGAGCTCGCGCTTCGTCTTGCCGCGCTTGACGTTCGTGCCCTGCAGCCGCTTCACATAGTTCTGGTCGAACGCGGCGGGCATCGGGGTGATGTTCTTCAGGAAATCGGCGATCGGCTCGAGATGATCGCGCCCCAGCACGCCCGCCTTGGTCGCGGCGGTGTAGGCATCGTCGGGAATCGGGTCCCAGGCAGCGAAGACGATGTCCTTCAGGTCGGCGAGCGGCACAAATTCCCGGATCTTCGGGGCGCGGCGATCGGTGCGCTTGCCGAGGCGGATCGTCCCCATCTGGGTCAGCGACCCGATCGGCAGACCGCTGCCGCGACGGACGTTCTCCACCCCCGCGATGAAGGTCGTGGCGACGGCGCCCAACCCCGCGAGCAGCACACCGAGTTTCCCCTGGGCCGGCGCAATCTCCCGGCGAGCCTGTTCCGGCACGATCAGTGTCCTTTCCGAAGTGGCGCGTGGCCGGGCTGCGTATCCCGGCGACGCGACGGGCGCGCGGGCGGCGTTCCCGCCGCCACGCGAGCGACATGCACGATCCGTTGGATCACGGTGATCATCGTGGCGAACGCCAGCACGGCCATGATCCAGAGCAGCAACCGCCCACCCAGTCCGTCTCCCAGCAGCAGCGTCGGCGCCCCCAGCACCAGAATCCGCTCGGCGCGTGCCGCGATCCCCACTTTGCACTCGATCCCCAACCCCTCCGCCCGCGCCCGCGTGTAGGACACGAGCAGCGAGGCCGACAGGGCTGCGATCGCGAGCATGACCCCCAGCGTCACCTGCGCGGGCGGCAGTCCACCGCGAAGGAAGTGCAGCGCGACCCCCGCGAACAGCGCCGACTCGCCGATGCGGTCGAGCGAGCTGTCGTAGAATGCTCCGAAACTGGTCGCCTTCTGCCCCTGCCGCGCCACCTGGCCGTCGAGGATGTCGAGCAGCCCGGAGAGGAGGAGCAGCATGCCACCCAGCCGGATGGCGCCCATCCCGAACGCGACCGCCGAGCTAACGACGATCAACGCACCGATCGTCGTGATCGTATTCGGCTGCACTTTGGCCCGCACCAGCGCCTGCACCAGCGGGTCGGTCAGCCGCACAAAGCCGTCTTTCACGGCTTGCGGGATAACGTTCATAGCCGGGGGAAAGTAACAGCCCCCGGAACGCACGCAAAGGGGAAAACGCTAGTAGAGCAAGTACTTGAGCCGTGTCCGGCGAAACTGCTCGAGCGGCGCCGACCACGCCGCCCAGATTGCGGCGGGCGATCGATGCGCGAGCACCTCCCGACGCAACCCGGAGTCGGCGGCGAGGCGGTCGAAGCTCGACGCCCGGAACTGAAAACTGTCGGGGTAGAGCGCTTCGAGGCCGGCGAGCAGTGCCACCGCGAGCCGCGTGGGGTCGTAGCGGGCGCCGTCGGTGACCCGAAATCGCAAGCCGTGCAGCGATACGCCGTCGTACTTCCCATCGGTTGGCGCGTGGGGTGTGAATGCCGTGTCCACAACCTGGACCCCGTCGAGGGCCGACACCGATTGCAGCAGACGACGCGCATCCAGCCAGGGAGCGCCGATGATCTGGAACGCGGCCGGAGTCCCGCGCCCCACCGACAGGTTCGTCCCCTCGAACAGGCAGATTCCGGGATAGTGAAACGCGCTCTCGAGATCCGGCATATTGGGTGAGGGCCGAACCCAGGGCAGTCCGGTGGCGTCGTAGTCCATGGTCCGGCGCCACCCAGCGGCCGGAACGACCACGAGGTCTGCGCGAACCCCGAGCAGGTCGCTCGCCATGCGGAGCAGCTCCCCCAGCGTCATGCCGTGGCGCATGGGAACGGGCAGGAACCCCACGGGGCTACTGTCGGGGTCGCCTAAACCGCCGCGGACGTCGCCCTGAACCAGTTCGCCCCCGATCGGATCGGGACGATCCAGTACGACGATCCGCTTGCCGCGCGCCGCCGCGTCTCGCATGAGTGAGGCCGCGGTCGCCGCGTAGGTGTAGTAACGGGCGCCGATGTCCTGCAGATCGACGAGGAGCACGTCGATCGAGTCGAGCGCGGCGAGCGCGGTCGGGCGCGAGCCGCCGTAGAGGCTGTAAATTGGAAGACCGGTCGCGGAATCGCGGCTGTCGGGCAGGCCGGGGCGATCCTCCATGCCGCGAAAGCCGTGCTCGGGACTGAACAGCGTCGTGAGCCGCAGTCCGGCGGCGGTCAGCAGGTCGGCATCGCGGCGGCCCGCGTGGTCGACTCCGGTCTGGTTCGTGAGCAGACCGAGGCGCCGCCCGCGCACGAGATGGATGGAGTCGGTGAGCAGCACCTCGATGCCCGGCCGCACCTGCGCCGCACCGGCCGGTGGACCACCGCAGGCGACCATCCCCAACACCCAGAGGCCATGCGCTCGCATCGTTGGATCGTCCTCGCGCTGATCGTGGGATGCCGGACGGGGAGCGGCGTCGGAACGCTGCCCGCTCCGCCGGCCCCGCCGCCGTTTTCGCCCGTCTCAGTGGACAATGTCCTGGCCCAGCTCTCCGACCGCCAGAAGGTCGGACAGCTCATCGTCCCCTGGCTGTCGGGCGCCTACACCGCCCTCGACGATTCGTCGTTCCTCGAGGCCGCCCGCTGGGTGGATTCGCTCCAGGTGGGCGGCATCATCATCTCGGTCGGCTCGCCCTTCGACATCGCCGCCAAATTGAACGCGCTCCAGATCCGGTCCCGGCTGCCGCTCCTGGTCTCCGCCGACCTCGAGTGGGGCGCGGCAATGCGGGTCGTCGGCGCCACCGCGTTCCCCCAGATCATGGCGGCCGGCGCGACCGGCGACTCGACAGATGCCTACACGATCGGCTCCGCGGCCGCCCTCGAAGGCCGGGCCGTGGGCATCCATGTGAATTTCGCTCCCGACGCCGACCTCAACAACAACCCCCTGAACCCCATCATCAATACGCGGTCCTTCGGCGAGGACCCGCGCGCGGTGAGCACCCTCGTCGCGGCATACGTGCGGGGCGTGCGCGAGCACGGGATGCTCGCCACTCTGAAGCACTTCCCCGGCCACGGTGACACCGAGATCGACTCGCACCTCGGCCTGCCGATCATCACGGCGGGCTATGACCGCCTCGACACGCTGGAGCTCGTGCCGTTCCGGGCGGGGATCGCGGCCGGCGCCGACATCGTGATGAGCGCCCACATCGCTTTCCCCGCCCTCACCGGCGGCGACGACCCCGGCACGCTCTCTGCCGCCGTGCTCACCGGGTTGCTGCGCGACTCGCTGCACTTCAACGGCCTCACGGTCACCGACGCGCTCACGATGGGCGCCATCGTCGCGAAGTACGGCGCCGGCGAAGCGGCGGTGCGGGCGTTTCTGGCGGGCTCGGACCTGCTCCTGATGCCGGCCAACCCCGATTCGGCCGAGCAGGCGATGCTCGACGCGCTGGCCGAGGGCCGCTTCACGGAAGAGCGGCTCGACGCCTCGTTGCGGCGGCTGCTCGAGTTCAAGAAGCGGCTGGGTCTGTTCGAGCACCGCACCGTGCCGCTCGACAAGGTGATGCAAACGGTCGGCACGCGGCGCTGGCAGCGCGCCGCCGAGGACATCGCCGTGCGCTCGGTCACGCTGGTGCGCGACACGGCGGGCACCGTGGCGGGGCTGCGCGGGCGGCGCACGCGCATCGCGCTCGTCGCCTACGCCGACGAGGCCACGGGATCGGTCGCCCTGCACCTCACCGATCTGTTGCGCCAGAACGGCGACACGGTGGACTACTTCCGCCTGTGGCCGATGTCGGGCCCCGCGTCCTACGATTCGGCCCGCCTGGTACTTGGCCGTGCGCCGGTCGCGCTGTTCGCCGCGAACGTGAAGCCGATATCCTGGAAGGGCAACATCGCGCTCCCCGACTCGCTCGCCGCGCTGATCTCGGCCACCGATTCCGTGAAACCGACGGTGCTGGCGTCGTTCGGAAGCCCATATCTCCTGAACCAGACGCCGACGGTGCACAGCTACCTCATCGCTTGGAGCGGTGTGCGCGTTTCCGAGCGCGCGGTGGCGCGAGCGTTGCTCGGACTGTCTCCGATCCGAGGGCACCTGCCGATCCGTCTCCCACCCGCCTACGGGCTGGGTTGGGGTATCGCGATCCCCGACTCCACGCCGCCTGCGCCACCACTTCCAGCAACGCCGTGAGTCGCCTGCCCAACGTCGGCATCGCCATGGCAGTACTCGCCGCGTGTCACACGAGTCCGCCGGCGCCGACGAGCCCACCAATTCCTGTGGCTCCTGCCGAGTCGCTGGGGTTCGACAGCACCCGCCTCGCCGCGGTCGCGGCGTTCGTCGCGTCCCAAGTCGACAGCGCGTACCCCGGGGCCGTCGTGGCGGTCGGGCGGCATGGCCGGCTCGCCCTGCTCTCGGCCGCCGGCCACTATGGCGCTGACGACCCTCGTCCCATCGGCCCGACGACCATTTTCGACCTGGCCTCGTTGACCAAGGTCATCGGTCTCACGACGGCCTGCATGATCCTGGTAAGTGAAGGAAAGCTCGACCTCGACGCCCCGGTGCAACGCTATCTCCCGGAATTCCGTGGGCCGATGAAAGAACAGGTCACCATCCGACACCTGCTCACGCATTCATCCGGGCTTCCGGCGTGGCGGCCGCTGTTTCGGGAGGCGACCGACCGCCCCTCGGCGCTGGCGCTGGTCGATACGACGCCGCTCGATACGGCCCCGGGGACCCGGTTCGTGTATTCCGATCTGGGCGCGATCACCCTGATGCAGGTCGTCGAGCGCATCACCGGGGAGCGGCTCGACCGCTATCTCGCGGCGCGCGTGTTCGCGCCGCTGGGGATGACGGCCACACGCTATCTCCCGCCCCGCGAGTGGCGCGACCGGATCGCTCCGACCGAAATCGATACGGTGTTTCGTCACCGGTTGATCCGCGCCGAGGTGCACGACGAGAACGCGGGACGCATGGGCGGTGTGTCGGGGCATGCCGGGCTGTTCAGCAGCGCGCCGGACCTGGCGCGGTTCACCGTCTGGCTCATGCAGGTTCGAACCGACACGACGAGCATATGTCACGGGATGGCCGAAACGCCCTACGGCAAGATGTATCTGCCCACTCCATGCTCTATCATTCGCGCAGAAACCGCGGACCTGTTCACGGTGCGGCAGAATCTTCCCCCTGGGTCCACCCGGGCCCTGGGTTGGGACACGCCGTCCGATTCGGGCTACTCGAGCGCCGGGACGAAGCTGTCGCGCCGGTCGTTCGGCCACACCGGCTTCACCGGGACGTCGATCTGGATGGACCCGGACCGGGACCTGTTCGTCATCCTGCTCACCAATCGGGTGAATCCGACGCGGGCGAACACGAAGATTCTGCAAGTGCGGGCGATGGTGGCTGATCTTGCGGCGGATGCCATAGAGCGGTGAGCAATCGGGGCGGCCCTCTACCGCCCCCTTCCGCGCATACTTAAGTTGTTTGGCAGAGGGAGGATTGACATGGCGACGACACAACGACCCGACACCATCACGCTGACCATCAGCGAGCGGGCAGCGGCCGAGGTCCAGAAGTTCATGGCCGAGGAGAAGGCCGACCCCACGACCGCGGGCCTGCGCGTCGGCGTGCAGCCGGGCGGATGCTCGGGGTTCAAGTACAGCCTGAACATCGAAGACAAGCCCGAGGCCGACGACACCGTGATCGAGTCGAGCGGCGTGCGGCTCTTCGTGGACAGCTTCAGCGGCCAGTACCTGAACGGCGTCAATATCGACTACAAGAGCAACTTCCAGGAGTCCGGATTCGCGTTCGAAAACCCCAACGCCACCGGCGGCTGCGGCTGCGGATCGTCGTTCACGGTCTAGCCCCGCTCCCGTATTCTCCCGTAGTTTTCCGAGGCCCGCGCGTCCCGCGGGCCTCGGTGCTTTCCACCCAGGAGGACGTCTGCGTCCGCTCGATATCGCCGTGATCGTGGTGTACTGCGTCGCCATCGCCGGCGTCGGGGTGCTGCTCGGCGGTCGCCAGAAGGACGCCACCGACTACTTCCTCGGCCGCCGCGGCTTCCCGTGGTGGGCCATCCTCCTCTCGATCGTCGCCACCGAGACCTCGGCCCTGACCGTCATCTCCGTCCCAGGACTCGCCGCCACTGGCAACCTGACGTTCATCCAGCTCGCCTTCGGCTACCTGGTGGGGCGCATCGGGGTCGCCATTCTCTTGCTGCCCGGCTACTTCGAGGGCACCCAGGACACGGCGTACCAGCGGCTGGAGCGGCGCTTTGGCCCGCGCGCCCGCCGCGCCGCATCCGGCGTGTTTCTCGTGACCCGCTCGCTCGCCGACGCGGTGCGCGTCTTCGCGACCGCGCTGACGCTCGCCATCATCACGCACTGGAGCATCCCGGCCGGCATTCTCGCGACGGGGCTGATCACGCTCGGCTACACCTGGGTCGGCGGCCTGCGGGCCGTCGTCTGGACCGACATCGTGCAGCTCGGCGTCTACATCCTGGGCGGCATCGCGACGATCGTGGTCGCCCTGCACCAGGCGGGCGGCGTGAGCAGTCTGGGTACGGCCTACGACCACTTCAAGCTGGTCTTCCTCGATTTCAGCTTCAGCTTCACCCACACCTACACGCTGTGGAGCGGGCTGATCGGCGGCGCGCTGCTCTCGGCCGCCTCGCACGGGACCGATCACCTGATCGTGCAGCGCCTCCTCGCGGCGCGTGGGCTCTCCGACGCGCGCAAGGCGCTGGTCGGTTCGGGGGTCTTCATCATCTTCCAATTCGCGCTGTTTCTGCTTGTGGGGACGAGCCTCTGGCTCTCCGGCGCCGTCCACCCCGGCGTCCCGAGCGACCAGATCTACCCGACCTTTGTCGCGACCCAGCTCCCGGCCGGGCTCGCCGGCCTCGTCGTGGCCGGGCTGCTCGCTGCGGCGATGGGTACGCACGCTTCGGCGATCAACTCCCTCGCCTCCGCCTCGACCAACGACTTCTACGCTCCGCTCACCGGCGAGCGCGATCCGGCGCGCCTGCTGCGGGTGGGTCGCCTCATGACCCTGGTATGGGCCGTGGTCCTGATCGTGGGCGCGATGCTCTTCCCCGACCGCCGCACGCCCGTGGTGGAGCTGGCCCTGCAGGTGGCGTCCCTCACCTACGGCGCGCTCCTCGGGACGTATTTGCTCGGCGGATTCTGGCCACGCGCGCGCGAGCGCGACGTGATCGTCGCGATGGTGCTCGGCGTCCTCGTGATGATCCCCGTGGTGTTCGCCGCCCGGCTGGCCGGCGCGCTGCACGATCCCGCCTGGCTCGTCTCGCTCAGCCACCTCGGCTGGCCCTGGGACGTGCCGCTCGGGACGGCGGTGACGGTGGCGGTGGGAATGACATCGTCGCTCTTCGGTCGAGCGTCGGATCGTTCATGACCGCTGCCTCATCTTCACCCACCATCCTCCTGGGCGTGGACGTAGGAGGCAGTCACACCGCGGCGGCGATCGCGCGACCCGACATGACGGTGCTGGCCCGCGCGGAAGGTCCCGGCGTCCCGATGCGCGCGGGCGGCGCGGCGGCCACGGCGGCGGCGGTCGCCGACGTCACCACTCGCGCCGCGCACGCGGCCGGCGTCACGCTGCCCGTGGATCGCGCCATGGTGGGCGCGGCGGGAGCGGGCCGCGCACTCGAGCGCCGCGACTTGAAGCAGGCCCTCGCGGCACACGGACTGGCCCGATCGCTCGAGGTCGTGGCCGACGGGGAAATCGCGCTGGCGGCCGCGTTCGGGACCGAGCCGGGGGTCCTGATCAACGCCGGCACCGGCTCGATCGCCTACGCGCGCGACCGACAGGGCCGGCTGCGCCGCAGCGGCGGCTACGGCTGGCAGTTGAGCGACGAGGGCGGCGGCTACTGGATCGGACGGCGCGCCCTCGCCACGGCGGCCAAGGCACGGGACGGCGGTGGGGACGGCAGCGCGCTGATGGCGCGGCTGCTCGCCGCACTCAAGCTGCGCGAGTTCGACGACCTGGTACGCTGGTCGGCCGCCGCCGTGCCGGCGGACGTAGCCGCGCTGGCACCGCACGTCATGAGCGCTGCCGCGGCGGGTGACTCGGCGGCGCGCCGCATCACCGCGGAGGCGGCCGCTGAGTTGGTGCTGCTGGTCCAGGTGGTCGAGCCGATGTTCCCGCCGGACGACCCCCTGCCGGTCGCCGCCGCGGGAGGATTGCTGCGGGCGGGGAGCCCGCTGCTCGACGCTTTTGCGGTGCGCCTCACGACGGCGCTGCCG
Organism: Gemmatimonadota bacterium; assembly: GCA_041498155.1. Taxonomy (GTDB): domain Bacteria; phylum Gemmatimonadota; class Gemmatimonadetes; order Gemmatimonadales; family GWC2-71-9; genus DASTHG01. The sequence continues at coordinate 29,604 of JBGQHV010000013.1, forward strand.
CGGGCACAGCTGCGCGACGTCACCGTGGACGCACCACTCGGCGCGCTGCGGCTCGCCGCCGAGCTGCAGTAGCTAGGCCGCCGCTCGCACCTGCTGCGGCGTCCACCCGTCTTCCGTGCGCGCGACGTAGACGGCGGCCGACATGTCCCCGACCACGTTCACCGTGGTGCGGCTCATGTCCAGGATCCGATCGACGCCGAGAATCACGCCGATCGCTCCCGGCGGCACGCCCACCGCCGCGAGCACCACCATGAGCAGCGGCAACGAGCCGCCGGGCACGCCGGCCGCACCCACCGCGGTGATGACGCTCAGGATGATCACCAGGATTTGCGTCCCGAGGCCCAGGGAAATGCCGAACACCTGGGCGAGAAACAGCACGGTCACCCCCTCGTAAAGGGCGGTGCCGTTCATGCACATCGTCGAACCGAGCGGCAGGACGAATCCCGCGATCTTGGGGGAGATGCCGAGCTGCTCCTCGGCGACCGCGATGTTGGTGGGAAGCGTCGCGTTGCTCGAGCTGGTGGAGAACGCCGTGATCATGCTGGCGCGGATGCGGGAGAAGAACAGCCTGGGACTCATCCCGCCCAGCACCCGCACCATCGCGGATATCGTCACGCCGCCGTGCAACAGCAGCGCCACGAGCACGACGATGACGTAGAGCCCGAGCTTCTTGAGCAGCGGCAAGCCGAAGTGCGAGGCGGCGAAGAAGATCAGGGCGAACACGCCGTAGGGGGCGAGTTTCATCGCCAGATCGATGATCCGGACAACTGCTTCGCCCACCGCGTCCAGCACCCGCAGCAGCGGTTTCGACTTCTCCTCGGGGATCAGCGTGAGGGCGACGCCGAACACCAGCGCGAAGAAGATGATGCCCAGCATGTCGAGGTCGGCGGCCGCCTTGACCGGATTGCGTGGCACGATGTTGACGATCATGTCGACCCCGGGCTTGGTCGCCATCCCCGACTGCAGACCCTGCGCTTGCGTCGAATACGCCGCCATCAGCTGTTCGCGCACCGCCGGGTCGAGCCCCACACCTGGCCGGACCACATTCACCAGGATAATGCCCAGCGCCGCCGACAAAGCGGTGGACACCAGGAAGTAGGCGATCGTGCGCCCGCCCACCCGGCCTACGCGCCGGATGTCCCCGATCCCGACCACGCCCAGCACCAGGGAGCAGAACACGAGCGGGACGACGGTCATCAGGAGCATCCGCAGGAAGATCTGCCCAACGGGCTGGGCGAGGTTGTCACCCACCCACTTCACCCACGCCGAGTCCGCGGCGAAGATGTTCGCCAGAATCCCGGCAATGGCGCCGAGGATCAGCCCCAGGACGATCTTCGTGTGGAGCTTCATGCGCTCGGTTGGGCCCGTTGCCGCACGCGGCTGTGCCGCACGCTGTACATGAAGTAGATCACCACGCCGACCGCCATCCACAGGACGAAGCGGAGCCAGGTGATCACCGGCAGGTTGTAGATCAGGTACGCGCAGAAGGCGATCGACACCAGGGGAAGCACCGGGACCCACGGCGTGCGGAACGGCCGGGGGCGGTCCGGCTCGCGGCGCCGCAGGATGATGATCCCGACGGCCACCAGGGCGAACGCGAACAGCGTGCCGATGTTCGTGAGCTCGAGCACGACGCCGATCGGGGCAAAGGCCGCGAACAGCCCGACGAAGATCCCGGTGATGATCGTGGTGACGTGTGGCGTCCGGAAGCGGGGGTGCAGCTTCGCCGCCCAGGGCGGCAGCAAACCGTCGCGCCCCATCGACATGAAGATGCGCGCCTGCCCCAGCTGAAACACGAGCAACACCGACGTCATCGCCGCGACGGCGCCCAGCGACAGGACACCGGCTGCCCAGTCGGCGTGGATGTATTGCAGCGCGACGGCCAACGGGTCGGGGACGTTGAGCTTGTCCCACGGGATGAGGCCCGTGAGCACCAGCGCGATGGCGACATAGAGCAGCGTACAGAGAATCAGCGAGGCGATGATGCCGAAGGGAATGTCTTTCTGCGGGTTCTTCGCCTCCTCTGAGGCCGTACTCACCGCGTCGAAGCCGATGTAGGAGAAGAAGATGATCGCCGCGCCGGCCCCGATGCCCTTCACGCCGTTCGGCGCGAAGGTGGGGGTGTGCCACAGCTCCGTGCGCACGAATTTCAGTCCCACGAACAGGAACAGGAAGATGATGCCGACCTTGATCGCCACCATGATGGTGTTCACCCACGCCGTTTCCCGCGTGCCGATCACGAGGAGCACCGTGATCACGCCAACGATAGCGAGCGCCGGGAGATTGAAGACGATCGGGATCGGCCCGACGTGGGGCGCGGATGCCAGCAGGGCCGGATCCTTGAGCGCCGACAGCAGGTCGGTCACGATCCAGCGCGGCATGACGATCCCCATGCCGCGCAGCAGTGAATCGAAATAGCCCGCCCAGCCGATCGCCACGGCAATATTGCCCACGGCGTATTCCAGGATGAGGTCCCAGCCGATGATCCAGGCGAACAGTTCGCCCAGCGTCGCGTAGGCGTAGGTATACGCGCTGCCCGAAATGGGGATCAGGGCAGCGAACTCGGAGTAGGTGATGGCCGCGAACGCGCTCGTCACTCCGGCGAGAATGATGGAGATGACGATGGCCGCGCCGGCGCCCACATGGCCCGCGTCGCCGGCGATCGCGGTGCCGATCGCCGCGAAGATGCCGGCGCCGATGATCGCGCCGACGCCGAGCGACGTCAGCTGGATCGGCCCGAGGGAGCGGCGCAGGCCCCCGCCGCGCTCGCCGTCGGCGATGCACTGATCCACGGTCTTCCGGGCAAACAACTGCTCCCGGGCTGGACGAGCCACGCCACTGTTCATCACGACTCCGGATGCGAGGGTTCGAGCCGCGCGGGAATCGCTCCCCGGCAGGGCGACATGCTGGCTAGTGCTGCAACTGCACCTGATAGATGCTGGCGACCGCCCGGCCGTCCCGGGTGCGCGCGGGGAGGAACTGATATCCGAGCATCTTGTCCTGCATTTCCCGCCGGCACCCGCCGCTCTTGGGGAGCGGCTCGACCGTCACGCGCGACACGCTCCCATCGGCTTCCACCCAGAAACTGACGATGAACCGGCCACGGGCGCAGTCCGCCGGCAACAACACGGTCCGGGCGTAGGGCGGAGTAATGTACGCGCCGTCCCCGCCGCGGCCAGGACCGGAGTCGTTGCCGACACCGCCATCCTTGCCGGCGCCGCTGCCGCCTCCGGTCCCCGGCCCTTGCCCCGGCCCACCTCCCGTTCCAGTGCCCGCCGCGGGAGACGCCGGCGTCGGAGTGATCGGCGGCGGCGCCAGCGGCTCGTCGGGCGGGGGCGTCTCGGGTTTCACCGGAACGGGATCCGGCAGCTCCGCGGTGTGCACCGGTGTGGCAGCCACTGTGGAGACTGGGGCAGGAGCCGCGGGCGCGGGGAGCTGGATGTAGCGCGCGGCGGCCCCCTCCCCTCCACCGCCCCCGCCGCGGGGTCCGGACGCGTCCCCACCCCCGGTGACCCACTGCACGCCGTAACGGACCAGCATCAGAAGAATGGCGACATGGAGCACGACCGAGGCGACCACGCCTCCGGGGCGCCGCCGGGGAGGCGGCAAACGGAAGGGCGGCGGCGGTGGGCGCCGCAGCGGATGCGATTGGGCCGATTCGGTCACGGGAAGTAGATACCCCGGAACGCAACGCAGGGGCACGGCATCCGTGCCCCTACGGGTCGAGCGTCCATCGGGTGTCTCGGAAACAGCCGTTACTGCGTGGCGGCGGGCTCCGGCGGCGGCGTGAAGCCGATCACCTGCACGCCCGCAGCTTTGGCGATGTCCATCGCATCGATGACGTCCCCGTAGATGCGGTTCGGCGCCGCCTTGAGAAAGAGCAGTTTGGCAACGCGCTGGTCGAAGATCTGGTGCAGCGCCCCGTCAAGCTGGTTCTTGGCATACGGCTGGGTGTTGATGGCGTAGCCGCCATCCGCCGTCAGCTCGAGCACGATCTGCGCGGATTGCTGTTGCGGCTTCTTGTCGTGCGACTCGGGCGGCACCTGCGCGTTGAACGTCTTGCGCGACAGGGGCAGGATGATCATGAAGATGATCAACAGCACCAGC